>CAYVLT010000124.1:0-12341 GCA_964452405.1 uncultured Ferruginibacter sp. | reverse complement strand
GGTGTTGCTAACCTCAGTGGGGGCGCCACCTTCCACGGGGATGGTGTAGGTTTTACGATTGCTTTTATTGGCTTCTACATCGGGTGTACTTACTGAATACACAATATACTTTCCGTCTTTACTGATGCCCAGTGCCGACACACGGCCAAGTTTCCAGAGCATCTCAGGCGTAAGCGGTTGCTGTGCCACACTAAATAACGGTGCCAATAATAATAGCAGGATCATTCTTCTAAACATGGTGAATATTTTTTTGGATGGGCTAAAGTACAAACAAAAATATTGTTGCCGGGCTCACCACGCAGGCGTTTGATGAATGGATCGATTGCAGGGCAGGAGGCGGGCTTATCTTTTTGCCCTCGTGTATTGTTTGGGCCACTCGATATCCACGCCCAGTTCTTTTGCCGCGTGCAGCGGGAAATATGGATCCCGGAGCTGTTCCCTGGCCATGAATACAAGGTCGGCCTGCTGTTCTGAGATGATCTTATCAGCCTGCGTGGCCGAAACGATCACACCCACTGCCCCGGTGGCGATACCTGACTCTTTTTTGATGGCCGCTGAAAACGGCACCTGGTAACCTGGCCCGGCTTTAATGACTGCATCCGGAACCACACCACCCGAGGAAACATCGACCAGGTCAACCCCCATGGATCTTAAACGGGTGGCCAACAGCATGGAATCATCCACCGTCCAGCCACCTTCCACCCAGTCGGTGGCGCTGATGCGAACAAATAATGGCAGCGTTGCTGGCCAGGCTGTCTGCACTGCTTCGATGACCTCGAATAAAAACCGGCAACGGTTGTCAAAACTTCCCCCATATTGATCGCTGCGCCGGTTGGTGAGTGGCGATAAAAATTCATTGATAAGGTAGCCGTGTGCCGCGTGAATTTCCAGCACTTTGTACCCGGCTTTTTTGCTGCGGATGCCGGCATTTTTAAAATCATCCACCAACTGTGCAATTTCCTCTTGGGTCAATTCGTGGGGTGCTGCGTCGGTATCATAAAAGGGCAGTGGAGAGGGCGCCACCGTCTGCCAGTGATTTTCGCCTTCTTTCAACTGTGCGCCACCCAGCCAGGGTAGTTCGCAGCTGGCTTTGCGTCCGGCATGTGCCAGTTGAATGCCGGCAATAGCGCCATTGTGCTGGATAAAATCAACAATTGAAGTGAGTTTATCGATGTGTTCGTCTTTCCAGATGCCGAGATCTCCATAACTGATCCTCCCCGCGGCCGTTACTGCAGTGGCTTCCTGCATTACCAGTGCAGCGCCGCCAACAGCCCGGCTGCCAAGGTGTACGAGGTGCCAGTCGGTCGCAAAACCATCTGTACAGGAATACTGGCACATAGGCGACACCACCAGGCGGTTCTTAAAGTTGATTTCTTTTATGCGGAGCGGCTTAAATAATGCTGACATGGTATTTGTTTACACAATACTACAACACAAGTGTTGAATGGTTCTGTAATGTTCGTTGCTTTATCAATAACGGCGAAGCATATCCTTCCTGAATGATTTTGTATTTCCCGCAGCCGCCTGCCATTTTAAAGGGATTGCTTTTATTATTTTTTATTAATTTCCGCATCTTAAAAATCTCTCATGAAAAAGCATCTAAAATTTTCAGCGATTATGGCCGGAGTATTACTTATGAACACAGCGGGGGCGCAGATCAAATACCCGGAAACGAAAAGAATGGAGCAGGTGGATGATTATTTCGGCACCAAAGTGGAAGACCCGTACCGCTGGCTGGAAGATGATAACAGTAAGGAAACAAAGCAATGGGTGGAACTGGAAAATAAAGTCACCAATGAATACCTTTCAAAAATACCTTTCCGGGAGGCAGTGAAAAAGCGACTGGAAGCCATGTGGAACTATCCAAAATACAGTTCTCCCTCGAAAGAAGGAGACTATTATTACTTCTATAAAAATAACGGGTTACAGAACCAGAGTGTATTGTACCGCCAGCTTGGGCTGCAGGGCGAGCCGGAGGTTTTTATTGATCCCAACACGATGAGTGCAGATGGAACCGCAGCGCCGGGCGTTCCTGTTTTTACAAAGAATGCAAAATATTGTGCCTACCTGCTGGCACAGAGCGGCAGCGATTGGCAGGAGGCCTATGTGATGGATGTGGCCAGCAAAACATTGCTGAAAGACAAATTGCAGTGGATCAAATTCAGTGGAATTTCATGGAAAGGTGATGATGGATTTTACTACAGCCGTTACCCGGAAGGAAAAGAAAGCGAGAAGCTGAAAGGAAAAAATGAATACCACAAAGTGTATTACCATAAGATCGGTACTAAGCAGGAAGCGGATCAACTTATTTACGAAGACAGTGAGCATCCACTCCGAATCATCAATGGAGGACTTACTGAAGATGAACATTTTTTAATCATCAACATGTCAGAAGGAACCAGTGGAGATGAGATATGGGTAAAGAATTTGAAAACCGGCGGCGGGTTCACACTCCTTGTAAAAGGATTCGATCATGAAGCCAGCGTGGTCGATGACCTGGGCGACCGCCTCATTGTAAAAACGAATATTGATGCGCCGAACTATCAACTGGTGTCTATTGATCCGAATCAGCCAGCCAAATCAAACTGGACCGTGCTGGTTCCCGGAAAGAAAACCCTGTTGCAATCGGCTTCAACTGCCGGCGGCAAACTTTTTCTTACCTACCTGGAGGATGCGGCCAGCAAAGTGTATCAATATGACATGAAAGGTAAGCAGGAACAGCAGATCATATTGCCCGGCATTGGCACTGCCAGTGGCTTTAACGGTAAAAAAGAGGATAAGGAATTGTTTTATTCTTATACTTCTTTCAACACGCCGCCATCTATTTATCACTATTCAATTGCTACCGGCAAATCTGAGTTGTTCCGCAAGCCGGAAACGAAGTTTAACCCGGATGATTATGAAACCAAACAGGTGTTTTTCACCAGTAAAGACGGTGCTTCTGTACCGATGTTCATCACCCATAAAAAAGGCCTCGACCTGAATGGCGATGTACCCACCCTTTTGTATGGCTATGGTGGTTTCAATATTGCACTTACACCTTCCTTTAGTATTTCCAATGCTTTCTTTATGGAACAAGGTGGGATATACGTGCAGGTTAGTTTGCGTGGAGGCAACGAATACGGAGAGGATTGGCATAAGGCGGGTATGCTCCTGAATAAACAAAATGTGTTCAATGATATGTTTGCTGCGGCACAATATCTTTTTGATCATAACTATACCAACCCATCAAAGCTGGCCCTGCGTGGTGGCAGTAATGGTGGTTTGCTGGTGGGAGCCTGTATTACCCAGCATCCTGAAATGTTTAAAGTGGCCATTCCGCAGGTAGGGGTATTGGATATGTTACGTTACCACCTGTTCACTATAGGATGGGCCTGGGCGGTGGAGTATGGGCGCAGTGATAAGAAAGAAGATTTTACAAACCTTTATAGTTATTCCCCGTTGCATAATCTTAAGGCCGGTGTTACCTATCCCGCTACTTTGATCACCACTGCTGATCATGATGACAGGGTGGTGCCGGCGCACAGTTTTAAATTCGCGGCCACCTTGCAGGCCGATAATGATGGAACGAATCCCACGCTGATCAGGATCGACAGCAAAGCTGGTCACGGTGCCGGTAAACCCACTGCCAAAGTAATTGATGAAGCGGCCGATATCTGGAGTTTTGTAATGTACAATCTCGGTATGCAGCCTGCGTTGGATGGAACCGGCGCCTCAGCTGAGGAAACGATAAAACACTAATGGTATGCGGATATTGATCACCGGCGCTAACGGACTGTTGGGGCAACACCTGGTAAAACTGCTGATAGAAACCACCGGCCATACGGTGATCGCAACCGGGAGGGGCGCAAGCCGCCTGCCTTTTGAAACCAGCGATCTCTTTGAGTATTTTCCACTCGACATCACAGATGGCATTGCAGTAAATGAATTTCTACACTCACATGAACCCGGTGTTATCATTCATGCTGCTGCGATCACCCAGCCCGACGAATGCCAGCTGCACCCGGTGCAATGCTGGAATGTAAACGTTACGGCTACACGATTTTTAACCGATGCTGCTAAAAGAATAAATGCCCGCTTTATTTATATCTCTACCGATTTTGTATTTGACGGGCTTAACGGGCCTTATAAAGAAACTGATGACACCGGGCCGGTGAATTATTACGGCAGCAGTAAACTGGCAGCGGAAAAATCAGTGATGGAACCGGGATTGTCCTGGGCAATTGTGAGAACCGTACTTGTGTTTGGCAACATCCTGGTAGGAACGAGGAGCAATGTGATCAGTTGGGTAAAAGAAAATCTTGTGGGTGGAAAGGCGATCAAAGTGGTGAGCGATCAACTGAGAACGCCTACTTATGTGGAAGACCTCGCAAAAGGAATACTGCTGGTACTCGAAAAAGATAAACCCGGCATTTTTCATATTGCTGGTCCCGACGAAATGAGTCCTTATGATATGGCAGTGGCAACTGCCGATTACCTGCAACTGGATAAATCATTGATGACGGAAGTAAATGCCTCCACTTTTACCCAGCCTGCCCAACGACCGTTGAAAACAGGCTTCGTGATCGACAAGGCAAAAAATGAATTGGGTTATCAACCAAGACATTTCAACGAAGCACTTAAGAAAATGCTGGGGTAAAAAACCAGAGCGGAAGACGGGACTTGAACCCGCTGCCTCCAGTTTGGGAAACTGACGCTCTACCAGGTGAGCTACTTCCGCGGTTCACTAAAGGTAGCTCAGTACGGGCAAAACTGCAACCGGTATTTACATTCTTTCCGGCACTGCAATTCCTAATAACTGCATGCCGCTTTTCAATACATTCGCCGTCATATTTGCTAACTGCAAACGAAGGTTTTTCTTTTCGGCAGTTTCGGCCTTTGCAACAGAATGCTCTGTGTAGAACGAATTGAAAGTTTGCGCCAGGTGAAACACATAGTTAGCAATAACGGAAGGATTGTGTTCATGCCCGGCCTGTGCCACAGCAGCGGGATATTGCTCCAGCAACACCACCAGTTTCCGCTCGAGTGGTAGCAGCGAATTTTCAAGCGGCGCTGTTTTCCAATCCTGTTCACTCAATTTTCTCAGGATGCTTTTGATCCTGGCGTGCGTATATTGAACAAAGGGCCCGGTGAAACCATGAAAGTCGATGCTCTCCTGTGGGTTAAACACCATGGTTTTTTTCGGATCAACCCGCAGCAGGTAAAACTTCATGGCGCCCAGGGCAAGTGTATTGTACAGGTCGGTCAACTCTTCTTTGGTAAAATCTTCCACCTTACCCAGGGTTTCAGTATGCTGGCGGGATGTATTCACCATTTCCTCCACGATATCGTCGGCGTCCACTACAGTGCCTTCCCGACTTTTCATTTTGCCGGTGGTAAGCTCCACCATACCGTAGCTGAGGTGATAAATATTTTCCGCATTGGGCATTCCTAATTTCCGGCAAATGAGCTGCAACACTTTCATGTGATAGTTTTGCTCATTACCGATCACGTATATGCTTTGATCAAGCTGGTACTGTTCGTATTTCTGCTGCGCCAGGCCAATATCCTGGGTAATGTATACAGAAGTTCCATCGCGGCGTTGCACCAGTTTTTCATCCAGCCAGTCTGAGGTGAGATCGATCCAGATGCTACCATCCTCTTTCCGGTAAAATACTTTTTTATCCAAACCCTGTTGCACAATGTCTTTACCCAACAGGTAGGTATTGCTTTCGTAATAAGTGATGTCGAAGTCGGCGCCGATGGTTTTGTAGGTAACATCAAAGCCTTCATACACCCATTGATTCATTTGCTTCCATAAACTGATCACATCCGGTTTCCCGGCTTCCCAATCCAGCAACATCTGCTGCGTGGCTTTCATGATCGGTGCTTCCTTTTCTGCCTGCTCTTTTGCCATTCCACCCGCGATCAACCCATCCACTTCCGCCTTGTAAGCATCGTTGAATTTTACATAGTAGTCTCCTACAAAATGATCTCCTTTAATTCCCGTGCTTTGCGGGGTGGCGCCATTGGCAAATTGCAACCAGGCGATCATGCTTTTACAGATATGTATGCCCCGGTCGTTAACAATAGCGCTTTTGATCACCTCGTAGCCATTGGCTTTAAGTATTTCACTGCAACTCCATCCCAAAAAAATATTCCTGAGATGACCGAGATGCAGCGGCTTGTTGGTGTTGGGGGAAGCATACTCCACCATCACTCTTTTATTGTTGATGGCTTTTTTACCAAAACCGGTGTCGTTGTGTTTTTGCTGCAGTAGTTGTATCCAAAATGAATTGGCCACCGTAAGGTTCAGAAACCCTTTGATGATATTGAAAGCGGTAAATAAGTCAGGATTCTTGTTCACCAGTTCCTCACCTAAAGCAGTGCCGATAGCCTCCGGTGATTGCTTTAATGATTTCACCAGTGAAAACATTACAATGGTATAATCGCCTTCAAACTCTGGTTTTGTTTGGTTTACCTGGAAGTCTTTTTCGGTAAACGGTTGGTTGTATATTGCCGAAAGTGCTTTAATTACACGCTGCTGTATATCGTAAACAATGCTCATGCGGCAAAAATAATGAAAACAATATTACAGCCCGGAGAACAAAATAACGGCACATCCCGGTTGTATTAAAACACAGTAAACAAGGCGATCGTACTGCGCAGAGGTGCAGATTTTTCAGTGAGATAATAGTTTTTATCCCTATATTTTGTTATTTGGTCGGTAAAACTTCAAAATCTGGAAACCTTGATTTACATTCGCCGCTAATTTTTTTCAAACAGTATTTATGAAATTCAACATTCTCCTGGCCGCCATTCTTGTTTTCACAGGCATCGGCAGCGCATCAGCACAGCAATTGAAGCTGGCTGGTAAATCCTATAAATCGCAACGCAATGCTGTCGCTGTAAAACATACTGCAGCAACAAATTCCCCAACCAATGCAAGACCTGCCGGCACCAGCCCTGTTAGACAGCGTTGTGGCTTCGCCAGCTATATGGAAATGGCAAAGGCAAAAGGATACAATGAAAACCTGTATGAGAATGAAATGAAGAAACTTGTGCAAAAGCGCATTGAAACCGGGCAAACAGCCTTCACCGGTACGGTTACCATTCCTGTGATCTTCCACGTGATCTACAGAACCGGGCAGGCCGTATCAGCCGCTACGCCAAATCTGCCTGCCACTCAATACCAGGCACAGATCAACCAGATGAACAATGATTATGGTAACCTCTCGGGTTCTGCCTATGGAGTTTCAGCCGATGTGCGCATCAGGTTTTGCCTTGCCCTGGTTGATACCGCAGGAAAAGTATTGGCTGAACCAGGCATTGAGCGCATCAACGGTTCAACAAAAGGCTGGAGCAATACGAATAACCTGTCTGAAACGGCGCTGGAAAACTATTTTGAACAAACAATCAAACCTTCCACCATCTGGGATCCCAACAGTTATTTTAATGTGTGGACGGCTGCCATGGATAACAGCCAGTTGCTGGGTTATTCCACCTTTCCTTCCTTCAGTACATTGCCGGGTATCGATAATACAGAGTCATCGCTTAATGCCGGTTGCGTGATTGCCTGGCAGAGTGTGGGCAGTGTAAATGTGCCTGGCCAGGATGCCTCTTACGGTTACGGACGTACGCTTACGCATGAATCAGGCCACTACTTTGGGTTGCGCCATATCTGGGGTGATTATACCTGCGGAGAAGATTATTGTAATGATACGCCGCCACAGGATGACGCCACCAGCGGATGCCCCACAACCGGTACCCTGAACAACTGTACGCCTTCAGGCCCGAAGATGTTTGAAAATTACATGGACTATACTGATGATGCCTGTGTGAATACATTTACTGCCGACCAGGCTCTGCGTTGCCAGACTGCGATGGACAATAGTCCCAGGAGAGCGGGGCTTCTTAGCTCCAAAGCCTGCCAGGCAAGGGCGGGCAATGCCATTGGTTTTGCTTCAGCATCCACTTATGCTGTAAGTGAACTGGGAGCCGCAGGCAGTTGCCCTAACACCCGAACCTACAGTTTTAATGTGTATGTATCAGATAAAGCCACCGGGGCCGCCACCGTAACCTTTGCGCCGTTGGTAACCAGCACCGCAACATTAAACCTCGATTATAGTATTTCTCCTTCATCAGTAACTTATACGGCCAACGACAATGCTGCAAAAACCATCACCATCACTATTAATGACGACCAGGTGGTGGAAGCCAACGAGTTGATCCAGATCGGTTACAGCATCAGCGGTGCAGGTGTGGTGGCAGGGCCAGATAAGCAAACCCTGTCCATTACCATTGTTGACAATGATGTGAACGGAATTTCAGTTAATGATGCCACGCCAGTTACTACAGTTTTAAGTGAAAACTTTAACAGTTCTACGAATATTCCTGCCGGCTGGACCACGTCTGTATATGATGACGGTACCAACAGTTATACTCCCAATCAATGGGTGGTGAGCGCCAATGGTGGAACAGGTACTACCGGCAATGCGGCGCACATCACTAAAAACACCGGCACTAAAGTGAACCAGTACACGAATACCAACTTGTCAGACGCCTACCTGTTTACTCCTTTGCTGGATGCAAGGGGGCTGGCCAGCCTGGTGTTCAGTTTTAAATGGCGGTGCCTGGGTGAAGTGGATTATGATGAAGGATACATCGGCTACATTCCGGAAGGACAGGCGGTGAATGCCAATAACGTGATTTATTTCGATACACTTTTCAGCGGCTTGTCAGCATCCACCGCAGCAAAAACTGCCACGCTGAACCTGCCTGCTTCCATGAGCAATTCCAGGTTCTACCTCGTGTTCAACTGGTTCAACGATGAAACCATAGGAAGCAATCCACCGTTCACCATTGACGATGTAACGTTAACGGGTAAGAGCTTTACGGTGGCAACCACCACCGATGCCGATACATCTTTTGCACAATACAGTGGACAGTCGGTAGATTTCTATAGCAGGAATGCCACCGGAAACCGCATTATTGCCAGCATCAACAATCCTGACCAGGACCTGGGTTGCATCACCGCCAGCGTACAAAATGCCGGCACCGGTAAAACCTTGCTCACCACTCAAACCGGTAGCTTTTTCAGAACGGATAAAGTGATTCAACTGGCGCCGGCTACCGCAAATACAACAGCCCACTACCAGGGAACCTTGTATTTTACAACGGCGGAACTGTCACCTACCTGGACTTCCACCGAAATACCTTCTTTGAAAATAATGAAGGTGAAAGAAGGAGTATCCCTTGCCGGTATTTTAACTTCTGCTGATGTGGAGTTAGTGACACCGGTATTTACAGATGGGGCAGAAGCCGGTTATTACAGCTATTCAGGAAATTTTACAGGCTTCTCTCAATTTATGCTGGTGGCGCAAAATACGGTGGTACCAGTGAACCTGCTGAGTTTTGATGCAATGGCTAGGAAGAACTCTGTAAGCCTTACCTGGAGCACCGCCCAGGAATTGAACAATAAAGGATTTACTGTTGAAAGGAGTACAGACGGCGTGCATTTTGAAAGCATTGGATGGGTGGATGGTAAATTGAGCAGTGCCGTTTCTGTAAGTTATTCATTCAATGATAATTTTGTACAGCCCAATGTAGTGTATTACTACCGGCTGCGCCAGGTTGACATCAACAACCGTGAAGAGCTTTCCTCTGTACGCCAGGTAAAGATCAGCCGCCAGGGTATAACCGTAACGGTTAGCCCGGTTCCTGCAAAGGATGTAATGAATGTTTTCATCAACGGTACAGCGCAGAAAGCAGCTATCAGCCTGGTGAATGCGCAGGGACAACTGGTGAAAAGCTGGTATAATGTGAATGCTTATAACTCAGCTTACAGCCTGGATGTAGCCAATCTTCCTCCAGGTATTTACATGTTGAATATTACGTTGCCTGAAGAGAATGTTGTGAAGAAGGTGATGATTGAAAAATAAGATATCTGTATTTAAAAAAGAGGCTGCTTCCACTGAAGCAGCCTCTTTTTTTTATTAAAGGTTGGCGATCCTGATCTCTTTCGGGTATTTAACTGAGTAGGTAAACCGTACTTTTTTACTCTCGCCCGGCTTCAATGTAAGTTTCCAGGTAAGTACCCCGGTGTCTTCGTTTACCATGGCGCCGTAACTGTCTTCCAGTTTTATCTCAATCTCCTTGATGGTGCTGATGGGGTATTGGTCTTTCAGCAGCAGGTCAACATCGGTTACTTTATTGTTCTTCACCAGCAATTCATAGGTAAAGGTTTGACGGGTGGTATTGCCATTTATTTTGGTGCTGGTATATTCCTTTACAGCACTACGCTTAACAGCCACACGGCGGTCTTTGCCAAGGGAAAGATTAAGCGTGTCTGCGGTACTGTTAGGGTCTATCGCGGATTTGCCAAGGTAGGTGTTGTCCATGATGATGTTGGCGACACCCGGTAACAGGTCAAGCTTTTGCCAGTCGGTCAGTTCGGCCAGTAAATAGGCATCGCGGTCAAGTTTAGGAACCGAATAATTTTTTAACCTCGCTTCAATAATCTCTTCCTTGATCGTAACACTGTGCACCTCTCCGTCAGATTCAATGTTATAAGGCAGGTCAATCTCGAAATTGGTATTAAGCTGGCTTTCGTTCAAGGTGGTGAAACGTTGCAGGTTGGAAGGATCTACAGTTTGAATTGCGCCGCTGACATCTTTTTGCCTGCGTTCAATACCATACCCGGTACTTACTACTTCCTCTTTCAGTTTATCGTCATTGGAAAAGGATTGTATGGTATTACTCAGGTAATAATTATTCACCGTGCCTGCCTTGGCCTGTGCATACAGTGCCGGTACAAATTTTTGCAGGTACCAGGGCGTGAGCAGTGGGGCTGTTCCACTCCAGTTGGGATTGGCGGTACTCAGTGTGAGTTTGGTTTGTTGCCAGTTAATGCCCGTGGTTTGACTGATCGCTGCTTTGTACACCAGTTTGATCTCGTTGGTTTTTGAATTTACCCGCACATCATACAATGGAGTAAAGCCTGCCGTATTGGTAAAGTAACTGAAAGCAACAGGCACTTCACCGCTTTTGTTGCACAGCACCTGCAGGGTGAGCCTTCCGTATGGCTTTGCCGGCCTGGCAGATGACTGGCTGGCATCTTTTATCCGCAATTGCAGGGCAGTGATTTTTTCGTTCAGGGCATAGTAATCTTCAGAGAGTTTAAAGATGCTGGTTTTGGCCTGTTCAATCTTTGCGTTACCGGCATTAATGAGTTTGATGGCTTCATCGCTGCTGATGGTTTTATTGCTGTTTTGCTGCATTGCAAATTCGATCAGTTTATTGGTATTATCGAGCGTGGCCCGCTGAATGTCGAGCAGGTTATTGATCCGTGACTGGTCTTTTTGAGAAAGTTTGATACTGTCCTGTAATTTTTTCACCAAAGGATTTTCCACCACCACCACCGGTGGGGTGTACACTGAAAACTGTTGTGATAAAAGCGCAACAGTTTCAGGCAGGTTAATCTGCAGGCTGTTGGGATCAATAGCGGTGCTGAGTTGATTGATCACGATGATCCTGGTGGCAGTATTTACCGGCAGTTTGGCCTGGTGTGTCAGTTCGGCGCCATACCCGAAATACACAGTGGCGGCGGTAAGTGAGGCGTCGGCCCTGGCTGTATCCTGTGCCGACAGCCCGTTATGTACTAAGAAAATGATTGCTGCAATGGTTAATGATCGCTTCATATTAGATGTTTTGTTTTGGTGCCGGATGATCAATTAAAATTGATTACACAAAACATCCTCAAAAAAATCTGTGAAATATGAGGGTAAAAATGAATAAGTGAATCTGTATGAACAGTGTTGTTACACACCCTTTGTACCTGCCACCTGAAAACGAACAGTTATCCGGCTGATCTATTCAACAAAAAGGCAGGCAACAGTGCCTGCCACAAAGCCATCATCTTATTTTTTTAGTATTTTGATCTCCACCCGACGGTTATTACTTCGCTCTTCTTCTGTTTTTTCAGGGTAGGGGGTGAGTGGAAATTCATGTCCAAAACCTTTGTATTTCAGTCTTGCAGAAGCAATGCCATTTCTTGAAAGGTACAGGCAGATTTCACGGGCCCTGTTTTCAGAAAGGTTGTTGGTATGTGTGCCGATATCGAATCCATCAGCTTTACCTTCCTGGCAACAGATATGCCCTTCCACGGCAATTTCCAGCGCCGGATTTTTTTTCATCACCTCCAGCAGTTCCAGCAATACAGGTAACGACTCGGGCAAAATCACGTGGGTGCCGCCATAAAAATTCATATTTCGTAAAACGATATTAGTGCCCACGGTTGCCTGGCTGTCGGCAATGGCCGCTGCGATACTTTTGCCGGTGACGACACTGGTTGCTGTTAAATC
>CAYVLT010000123.1:0-12344 GCA_964452405.1 uncultured Ferruginibacter sp. | reverse complement strand
GTTTAAAATGTGGCACGTAAAAGACCTTGACAGGTCACGCCCGATGAACCAGGCGGAGGTTGGATCAGGTTCAATCGATTTTAAAACTATTTTTGACAATGCACGCTTGTCCGGACTTGAATATTTTTATGTTGAACAGGAAAACCTGCCTGTACCCGGAGAGGCCAACATCAAAAAAAGTATTGACTACCTGAAAAGTAATATTCTTTCTTAAGTAAACGATTTGATAGTAAAAAGATGTGATGCCCCATCACATCTTTTTTTATTGCCCTGAATTATTTTCACATCGTTATGCGGTTGTAGCCGAAAGTGTAAATTTTCATCTTTGTGAGGTAAACATTACCAACTTAAAGTATTTAGCCATGAAACAAAACACTTACGCACACAGCAGCTCTCCCGTGAGCCGTAGTAAAAAGAACAGTTCTTTGCCAGGAAACTTTTCTTCATTTCCCCCGGTAAGTCCCGAGCCGAAAGGAAGAATATTAAGCTGGCATTGGGAGCCGGTTCATGAAACCTACACTTTCCCCAGGAAAAAAAAGGGCGTGGCCTGAGCTTTCCCTGCAAACAGCCATATCAAAATGAAATCGTCGATACAGGTTATGGTAATCGCCTGCAGTGGCCTGCTGCTATGTTGTAAAAAGGAGTACAGTCACCCGGAGGCCATAAAAGCAAATCCCGTAAATCATGTTGTTCGTTCATTGCCTGCTGCATTTACAACTATTAATAACCGGTTCAGCATGATGTCCCGGGCTGAAATAAAAGACGCAGGAAAATTGTGCAATGCCATCAGGGAAACAGTAACTGCTGCAAATAAACGTAGACTCTACAAAAGGCAGCGGTTACAGCATCGGTCAACAAAGAATGCTAAGGTGAATGCAAGGAGGTAAAAAGCCGGTTAAAACAGGCTGCCGAACCAATGCTGCAAGGCATTTGGGATACCTGCGGAGAATACCTTGAAAATTTGCTGCCCGGGTAAAGGTTTGGTGAAATACAGGCTATACTTCCATTCTAAATATACCGCAGGTTGAAAGCTTTAAACCGGGATTACAGTTTTCCGGTCCCTGTATTTAAGCGTAACGCACATCCACATTTCGCTCCAATAATAAACCCCTCCGGCTGGAGGGGTTTATTTATCAATAAAAACTAATAAATATTCAATGCTTATTGATCAACCTTTACAATCGGCAGTACTTTAATTTCAGTACCTGTCTGCACTTTCAGGATATAGCTTCCGCTGGCCAGGTTTGCCAGGTTCACTTTATTGAGGTTGGATCCTTTGATACCCTGTACCTGTGAGGCGAACAATTGCTTTCCGGATGCATCAGAAACACTGATAGCAACTTCTGCATTTTCCTCGAGGTTAAAGCTAACGTTGGCAACAGATTTAACCGGGTTAGGATATACGCCGATCACCAGCCCTTTCTTATCCACCCGAACACTCCTGATCTCGGTGTACACAAATTTTCCATCACGGTCAGTTTGTTTAATACGGAAGTAAATCACACCGGCTGCACGAATCGCTGAAAGATTTTCCACTACAGATGAATAACTGTTGGCTGTTCTGCCGTTGTTCAATGCAGGTAAAGTTTTTACAGGCGTAAAGTCGGTACCATTCAGACTTTTCTGTATTTCGTAGCTGGCAGTGTTAGATCCTTCATTTTCAACAGACCAGTTTAAGATGGCATCATTATCATGTTTGGTAACAGAAAAATCAACGAACTTAACCACCAATGTTACGTACTGGGGTGCAGTACCACCGTTGTTAACAGCGTCGCCGGTGTTGTAATATCCGTAAAAAGGATTGTCGTAGTTGGTAACATCACCAATACCCTGGTTAAACTGAACATACCAGGTCATCTGGAAATTTGGTCCACCGCCATCATTTGACAAATCGTCAAGACGGATACCCTGGTCGTAAGGTGAAGCGAAAGTAAAAGTTCCAATCACGTTATCTGTATTGGCGGCAAGAGCAGTTGGAATATCCGTAGCAGAGTTACTCTGCAGGATCAGGTATGAGTAATAGGCCCTGTTACCGATAATGTACGGATTGTTGCCATCAGTAGGAATAAAAACCACGTTGTTCAAAGTGGTGGTTTTGGTGATGCTTGCTTCCGTAGGATTGGTTCCACCGGTCAATGTTTGGTCAGGAATACTGAATGTAACATTGATATTACCTACTTGTGCATTCAGCGCATCGGTAGGCTTTGCCAGCAACTCAAGTATGTTCGTGCTTGCACCCTTACGGATGGAACCCGATACAGTGGTCTGCGCAAAAACCGTATGTCCGAAAATGCTGAGAACAAATAAACTGCCTATAATTTTTTTCATATACTTTCAAATTAATGATTTAGTTAAACTTTCAAATTAGAAGGATGCCTGCGGGATTACAATCGCTTTGTTACCAAGTAATACTGTATTAACAAGCATATTCTCATCGTTTGAAGCACCTGCATAACGTACATTTCCGTTCATGTTGTAGTCGGTAAGGTAGTAACCGGCTGCAACAGTACCTTTCGCACCACTCAAAGGAGCCGTATTCAGAAGCGCATTTTCATCATTCTGAGCACCAGCGTAGCGGATGTTGGCGTTGGCATTACCATTACCGCCCCAGAGCAGGTAACGGGTGGTAGTGATGGATCCACCATATTTGTTGGTCATTGCAGTACTTGAAGAAGGAGCAAGGGCCTGTGTGAGTGCTGAACTGAAATCATAACTGGTGTTAGTGGTTTTAGCCAGTGCAATAGCACCTGCTATCCTTACACCTACGTGATTCCTGTGTTTTACAGAAATGTAGTAGCTGCCGGCAGCGTTACCAGCCATATTTACAGGTGAGCTACCATCAGTATCCACAACGTCTCCATCTCTTTGCAACAAAGCGGCACGTTGGCTGATCACAACGTTATCACTGGTTCTGTGCAATTGCACCAGTACCCAATCAACAATAGTATTGTCAGTTGCTGAACCGGCTGCAGAACCAACTACTGAAGCGGCAGCCGTTTCACCACCACCACTGCCGCGGGTTGCATTCGAAGCACTCATCAATGAACCACCCAATGCAGTTGAATAAGGTTCCGTAGTAGGAATTAGATTAGATGAACGCAGGTTATCATTCATCCTGTCTAAACTGGTATTATAAGCACCCTGCAAAAATATTTTCGGTGTTACTAATAATGGAGAAAGAACAGGGCGGGTACCGATGGCAAAAACGCCAACACTTGTAATGCCTGTACGAGTGTAGGTGTAAGGGTTAGATCCAGCCGCAGCCGCTGTTTGACTGTTCAACAGATCCCAACCCTGGGTAGCGCCAGCTGTAGGGATATAGTAAGAAATTCCGCTTCTTGTTCTGTCAAAGCCTGTCAATTCATCAGTACCATTCCAGGTAGCAGTAACACTCAGGTTACTTCCCCCGGCCACCGCTTCAGAAATTACCCAACTGTTGTTTACCACTTCCTTTGCAATAGCAGTGCCAGTAGTACCTGCTGCCAGCACAGAGCCTGTAGCCCTTGCACCAATACTATCAGCCGTACCAGCATTTGAAATGGACACCGGGTTATAGGTTGTTAATGAACTTCCGATCGGGAAATTAAAGGCAGTGGCACCTAAAGCGGCTTTCACCAACCTGCCGGTTCCGTTGGTAACAACATATTTGGCACTGGTGGCACCGGTGATGGTACCGGCACTTGCAAGGGAAAGCGTGTTGTCGCCCAGCAACAATTTACCGTTGGTGAACAACAGGTCGCCAGCTATTTTTGCGCTACCGGTGAGCGTAACATTCGAAGTATTGTCCACTTCAACATTTGGCACACTGTAACCGTTCATGTTCACATTCTGGTTAGCCGATCCTTTCAGAATCACTTTACCAGTTCCCTGGATATCGACATTGCTGGTTACATCCCCCTGTACTGTAACAGTGGCACCCGACTGAATGGTAAAAGTAGCCTGGTCGATGAATAACTGGGCAGATGCAGCATTGCAAATCACAGTTCCGCAGGCTAATAGCGCAAGGTGAATTTTTTTCAGCTTCATGAAGCAATAGTTTATTGATTGTTAACAGTTAAATTCTGAAAATTAAAAATACAGACTAATCTGTAATATGAAAAACAAATTTAGCATTTGGAATGGTACAGTTAGTAAACGGTGTACAAAAGATATTGAAGATTCGTTTGTGAAGTTAAAAAACAATTTTGTTAACGCTATCCCCTAAAAGGGTGAATTTGTTTTTTTATTCCTTCCGTTAAATTCTGTTTGCAATTATCGTGTTTTTTAGCCGAAATTCGCAATTCTTAAAGAAAAAATATGCTGGCAGAAATAAAAGTACCTACGGTTGGCGAAAGTATTACAGAAGTGACCCTTGTGAAATGGGTGAAAAATACCGGTGACTGGGTGGAAAGAGATGAGGTGATCGCCGAACTGGAAAGTGAAAAAGCAACTTTTGAAATCAACGCTGAACAGGCCGGCCTGCTCAACACCAAAGTGCCCGAGGGCGACACGGTGAAAATTGGTGATCTTGTTTGCACCATTGATACGGATGCAGAAAGACCAGCCGGCAAAACACCGGAGCCTGCCCCCGAAAAAGCACCTGCTGCTGAACCCGCCGCTCCTGCCGCTGATACCCCGAAAGCAGCGCCTGCCGATGTAAAAGCTACGCCGGTTGCCGCCGCCATTATTGCCGATAAAAAAGTGGACCCGAAAAATATCGTCGCTACCGGCAGCAATGGTAAAATTTTCAAGCAGGACGTATTGGAAGCATTGAACAATCCCGGAAGAAAACCCGGGGTTGAGCTGTTCAATCGCGACAGCCGCCAGGAAAAGATGAGTAACCTGCGCAAAACCGTGAGCCGTCGTTTGGTGGAAGCCAAAAACACCACGGCCATGCTCACCACTTTTAATGAAGTGGATATGAGCGCCATCATGGAAACCAGGGCCCGCCATAAAGATAAGTTCAAAGAGCTGCACGGTGTTAACCTCGGTTTCATGAGTTTTTTCACCAAAGCTTGTTGCTATGCATTGCAGGAATGGCCGGCCGTTAATGCCATGATCGATGGCGACCAGGTTGTTTATCACCAGTATTGTGATATATCCATTGCCGTTTCAGCACCCAAAGGACTGGTGGTGCCGGTAATCAGGAATGCAGAAAGCCTCAGCATGGCGGGTATTGAACAAAAGGTAGTGGAACTGGCAGGCAAAGCCCGCGACAATAAACTCACCCTCGAAGAAATGAGTGGCGGCACCTTCACCATCACCAACGGGGGCGTGTTCGGCTCCCTGATGAGCACTCCCATCATTAATATCCCGCAAAGCGCTATTCTTGGAATGCATAAAATACAGGAAAGGCCCATGGCCATCAACGGGCAGGTAGTGATTAAGCCGATGATGTACGTGGCCCTCAGTTACGATCACCGTATCATCGATGGCCGGGAATCGGTTAGTTTTTTGGTACGGGTGAAAGAGTTACTGGAAAACCCCGCTTTGCTGTTATTTGGTAAAGACCCGGTGAAAAGCCTGCTCGAACTTTAATTGAATTTAAATTTGATCCTGGACAGCCGGCCAGAGGCCGGCTGCTGATTTTTAATGAGCCGTTATCATTCATACCTCAACACATCACAGCGTATCTTAACGGCTTTCAAAGGAGAGATGCCGTTCAGTAACTACCTGAAAATATTTTTTTCCAAAGAAAAAAAGTATGGATCAAGGGATCGCAAACAAATTGCGAATATCTGTTACAGTTATTTCAGGGTAGGCCTCGGATTTGACAAAAATATATCCGCAGACACCCTGTTGGCAGCTTGCTTTTTAACCACCCGAAACGCCTCGCCCATCATCAGTGAACTGATGCCGGCCTGGGAAGCACATCTCAACAAACCACTGCCGGAAAAACTGGCGTTTTTGCCGGTATCATTCAACCTGCAGGCTGTTTTTCCTTACACCGGTGAACTCAATGAATCGATCAACGCAGCAGCATTTCTCCTATCCTTTTTTTCGCAACCTGATCTTTTTATCCGAATCCGGCCATCGTACAAAAAAACGGTTTCAGAAAAGATCATCAGTTCGGGCTTTGAACATGAATTTTTACACGATGGCCAGGCCGTGCGCTTCCCGGCAGGAACAAAAATTGAGAGTTTTTTACAGGTGGATAAGGAAGTGGTGATCCAGGACTACCAGTCGCAACAGGTGCTGAATTACCTTGAAAAAAACAAGGACGAATTTCCTCAGCAGCCTGCCGTTTGGGATTGTTGTGCAGCGAGCGGCGGCAAATCGATTTTGGTCACCGACCGGCTGCAGGGGAAACTGAACCTCACGGTGTCTGATATCCGCGAAGGCATATTGGCCAACCTGCAACAACGCTTTTTGAGGGCTGGTATCAACAGCTACCGATCCTTTGCCGCAGATGTGGGTGATCATGAAAAGCAGGCTACCAGCAAGTATGATATTATCATCTGCGATGCTCCCTGTACCGGCAGCGGCACCTGGTCGAGAACCCCGGAGCAATTGTATTTTTTTAAGCCGGAAACCATTGGAAGCTATGTGGAATTACAGCAAAAAATAACCGCCAACACTGTAACGCAGCTGAAAGAGGGAGGACTGTTTTTCTACATCACCTGTTCTGTTTTTAAGAAAGAGAATGACGACCCCGTTGCGCAATTACTGCAATACAAAAATCTGCGCCTTGTTGAAAAAAAATACCTCTACGGTTACGCCGGAAATTCTGATTCGATGTTTGTGGCCGTGTTCAAAAAAGAACAGGCACCTACCAATACAGCCAATGAACACTGAGGGGTTTGTCTTTTTGAAATGACAAAGCCGGCGCAGGAATTTTGAGTACATTCGGCACCGTGAGTAAGAGATGTGGATCCATATTCTGATTGTCGATCCTTTTCAGATCAACATCGGCCGACAGCAGGAACCGGTGCTGCCTTTTGAATTCCGGAATCTTTACGTTACCGATCATTGCCGGGTTTGTGCGTGCCCCGATCATCCCGTCGGCACCTATACCGGCACTGATATTTAGCCACTGTGGAAACGAAGTACTGCTTTTCAGGAAAGAGGCAGGGTTTACCGATAGCCAATAGGTTTGTCCATTATAATCCTTCAACCAGCTCTGCCACTTATTGGCACCTAGTTCGGCAGGATTGTATTTTGAATAAATGGTTTTATGAAATGAAAACTTCAGCCGGGCACGCTGCTGTCCCCAGGCCAGTTGTTGGGCTACAAAAAGAGCACTGCCGGTGATGTTAGCCAGCATGTCCCCTTTCGAAAAACCCCAACCCGATGAGAATCCGTCAAAGATCTCGATCATGGTTTGCAGGCCCAGTGCGGTGAGTCCGCCCACCCAGGCTGCTTTTTTGTTGTCCACGCCTGACCAACGCATCACATCGTATTGAATGGCGCTGAAATTATAAGCCGTGGTGGCATGGCCTATTTTATCCATTGTAAGCCATTCGGCATTGTCGTTGAAAAAATGAAACCGGCTTTTAGGAAATTTTTTATACCACAGGTAATGCAGTGCAATAGTACCGGCCGTGGTAAGTACCGCCTCTGTAACCACTACACCGGTTAGCCGGCCACGGTTAACGCCATTAACCTGCTGGGCCGCAGCCGGGTGGCAGGCAGTTGCCAGGAACACGATGATAAGCAGTTGCTTTCTTAGTCTGTGAATCAATCCGGATTTGTTTAAAATGCAATGTTAGATAATATTTGCCATCGCAGGTCACTTTAACAATTGCACAATAAACTGGTTCATCAATTCGTTTTATGGTATCAGTGAGTTGAACCCGTTCAGGTCACTGCCTAATCCGTGATTTTTTAATTAAACCCAATAAGTATGAAAGCAAACACCCTCAGTATGCCTGTATCTGTTAACTACATGCAGGTAATCTCCCAAAAATTTGTTGCGTTTGTAAAATGGATATCAGTTCCATAGAACTGCTCCGGCAATAATACCATTGCACATAAACTCTGTAACCAACAAAAGGGCTGATCCTTTTTGTTGGTTTTTTTATACCCGCCCGCCAGGAATGAAGAAAAAAATCAATGTTCCTTCATTTTTTTTTGTTGCAAGCTTTCATCCTTTATCTTCACGGCCGTATGTCAAAATTTTTAATTGCGGGCTTGGGAAATGTAGGCACCGAGTATGCTGACACCCGGCACAATATCGGGTTTGATGTGGTGCATGCATTTGTGAAAAAGCATGGCGGCCAGTTTAAAGAAGGACGGCTGGCCTATGTAGCGGAGGTTAAATACCGGGGTAAACCATTTACCTGCATTTGTCCGACCACGTACATGAACCTGAGCGGAAAAGCATTTAAATACTGGGTTGACAAAGAAAAAGTACCATTGGAAAATACGCTCACTATCCTGGACGATATCGCACTGCCCCTCGACAAATTACGGTTGAGGGCCGCGGGTTCTTCCGGTGGCCACAATGGCTTGCGTGATATTGAAGCAACCCTTGGAACCGACAAATATCCCCGCCTGCGTTTTGGTATCGGCAATAATTATCCGAAGGGCATGCAGGCTGATTTTGTACTGGGTAAATGGAACAAGGCTGAAATACCGCTGGTGCAATTAAAAATTCAAATCTGCGTTGATATCATAGAAAAATTTGCAAGCACAGGCATAGAAAAAACAATGACAGAAGTGAACAAACTAACCGTACAGTAAATACGATAGTAAATTTACTATTACATAGTTGTTTTTTTACATGATTTGTTTATATTCGTTTTTCTAACCTGATATCCTCTTAACAACGAAACAATGAAGATAATTTGTGTAGGTCGCAATTATGCGGCACATGCCAAGGAACTTGGCAACGATATACCAGACGAGCCTGTGATTTTCATGAAGCCTAAAAGTGCTTTGCTGCAGAGTCATACACCCTTTTACTACCCTGAATTCACCAACGAACTTCATTACGAATGTGAACTGGTTTTACGCATCTCAAAAAACGGGAAATATATACAGGAACGTCATGCCGCCAACTATTATAATGGTGTTACCGTAGGCATCGACTTTACGGCAAGGGACCTTCAGAACGAACTTGCTGCAAAAGGGTTACCCTGGGAAAAGGCGAAGGCATTCGATAACTCGGCAGCCGTGGGAAAGTTCATCGACATTACCCCGGGATTCAATAAGAAAAACATCAATTTCAGTTTTTACAAAAACAAAGAGCTGGTGCAGCAAGGCAACTCCAGCCAGATGCTCTTCAATTTTGAATCAATCATCTCCCATATATCAAACTATTTTTCGCTGAACATCGGCGATCTCATCTTTACGGGCACCCCGGCCGGCGTGGGCGAATGCGTGGTAGGCGATGAACTGGAAGCATTCATTGAAAGTGAGATGTTGCTGAAAATGGAAGTGAAATAAATTATTAACTGGTCAACATTATAAGGAAGGGATTGCATATCGCAATCCCTTTTTATTTATGAAAATTGAGCAATGGCTATTGCATGATAAGAAGCCTGCCGGAATAAATGCTGGATTCAGCCGACAATAACTGTAACACATATACGCCTTTCGAAATACCGGCGGGTAACGGAATACTTTCATTTATTGTGCCGGAACTGATCACACAGGTATGTAAAGGAATGATCTTTCCCTCACTGCTTACCAACCGGGCAGCGTACCTGGCCGGCGAAACCTGGCTGCCCGCCACCTGCAGGAAGCCGCTTGTAACCGGGTTTACCACCCTTATTACGCCAACGGGTAAACGAAGCTGGTTCAGTTTCACCACCGGGCTGTAATAACTATCCCCGGCAATTCCCGTTGCATGTACCCGGTAGTACAACAGGCCCCCGGCACCGGTGGAATCAAGGAAGCTGTACTCATGTCTTCCTGCCTGGGCTGCTCCCAACCAACCAATAGCAGTATAAATTTTTCCATCAGGGGAACGCTCTATTGCGTATTGCCTCATATTGATTTCATCTTCCACCTGCCAGGAAATCCTGTTGCCGCCGGTGGCAACGGCAGCAGAAATGCCTGAAAAAGTAACGGGCAACAGGGCTGCCTGCCTGAAACTAATTTTGAACCTGTTGGCTGCATAAGAACCTGCTGCGCTGGTTACGGTAAAATTCACCACCGTGGTACCAAGCGGGTTAATGAGGGTAGTGGTGTTAAGGTAGGCATCTTCCAGCATGGCATTTAACCCGGGTGTGAGCAGGTTACTGGCTACCAGTTCCAGGCGATAAGCCTGCTGCCGCATATTCCACATTTTAAATGGCACTTCATCGTTCGGTACCGGGGGCTGGCGCCCTTCCACCACCAGCAAGGCAGTGCCTCTTTGTATGGCGATATTTTCCCCGGCGTTCGTCATTTTTTGTGCATCATCATAATCCACCGCATTGGAATAAGCAGCATCAAACACCACCACGTTGGCATCCACCATCAGGCTACTGCTCATGAGCCGGGTATCGATTTTTACCATCGTTGATGCTGGTGCTGATTGAGCGTTTACCACAACACAGGATACAGTGAAACATAGAAAAAACAGGCATCGCCGGCTTTTGGTCGCAAAAAAATGAGTGCTGGCAGGCAGAGGAATTATGAGAGCTGTTTTCTTCATATACTTTTTGTATTTGGTACGTCACGAATCAACAGGCCATCAGTATGCCGGAATCTAAGCAGTTCATTTACAAGCAGGTTTTGCCGCCTGGCTCCTGCATCATTTCCATATTAAGGAAAAAATACTCTGCGGGAAAAAAGAGAAAAAACTGGCAGGCTGAATCGCGGGAAGAGGGTGCCTTATGTGGCAGGAAGGCAATAAAAAAAGCACCGTGAAAGGTGCTTACTTGTTGTACCGGGGAGCAGACTTGAACTGCCGACCTCAGGGTTATGAATCCTGTGCTCTAACCAGCTGAGCTACCCCGGCGTTATTTAGGGGTGCAAATATAGGAGATTTAGATAAAAAATCAGGCTAATTATTTAGGAGCTTTACCAGCCGGTCGTAAACTTTACCTGCCGTGGGCAATACTGCCTGTTCAAGTATTGTATTCATTGGTATTGCCGGTACATTGGCAGCACCGATCACTTCGATGGGCGCATCCAGGTATGTAAAACACTGATGGGTCATTCTTCCTGCCAGGGCCTCTGCAAAAGAATTCAGTTGTTGCTCTTCAGTTACGATCAAACATTTTCCATGTTTTTTTATCACGCCCTGCACCAGTTCTTCATCCAGCGGGTACAAGCTGCGGAGGTCAACTATTTCAACCCGCCCCGGCAATTGCTTCGCTGCAGACAAAGCCCAATACACGCCCATTCCATAAGTGACCACGCAACAACTCTCTCCATTTTCGACAGCGTCAGTTGCGGCCTCCAATACGATCCGTCCTTTACCCAGCGGAATTATATAATCCGCAGCGGGTTCAATTGTTTTAGCCTGCTCAGTACCTGGCACTTTGCTCCAGTAAAGACCTTTGTGTTCGAGCATCACCACGGGATTCGGATCAAGAAAAGCTGCCTTCATCAATCCTTTCATATCGGCGGCCGTGGAAGGAAACACTACTTTTATACCTTTTATGCTCAATAAGGTGGTTTCGATGCTGCCGCTATGATACGGCCCGCCGCCTCCGTAAGCGCCAATGGGTACCCGGATGAGTGATTGCACCGGGAATCGTCCACAACTCAGGTAACAGCTTTTAGAAATTTCTGTGACCAACTGGTTCAGCCCGGGATAAATATAATCTGCGAACTGCACTTCAACGATCGGCTTTAGTCCAACCGCACTCATACCCACCGTAGAACCGATGATATAAGCTTCCTGTATCGCGGTATTAAATACACGGTGATCGCCGAACTGCTCTGCAAGGGTGGCCGCTTCCCTGAAAACGCCGCCCAGCCTGCGTCCAACATCTTGTCCGTATAACACCGCTTCCGGGTATTCCTGCATGATCTCCCTGATCGCAAACAGCGCAGCATCCACCATCAACACTTTTTCTTTACCGGCAGGCGCTCTTTCGCCCTGTTCTTCCAGCACCGGCGTGGGAACAAACACATGGTCTGTGGCCGTACCGGCATCCGGTTCGCCCGCAGCCACCGCTTTGGCAAATTGGGTCGCGATCGATTCCTCGTTATTTTTTTCAACGAATTGCAGGTGTGCCTCCACGATACCGATCTCCAGCAATCGCTGCCGCAGTTTTATTACAGGATCCTGTTCTGCATGTTTGGCAAGATCTTCTTCGGTGCGGTAAAACTCTTTGCGCACGCCGCTGGTATGGTGACCCAGTAATGGCACACGGGCATGCACCAGCCAGGGGTTCCTGTTTGTGCGCACCTCTTCTATTACCCGTGCCATCTCGTTAAAACTCTCTTCAAAATTACTTCCATCTATGGAGGTGGATTTGATTCCT
>CAYVLT010000122.1:0-12370 GCA_964452405.1 uncultured Ferruginibacter sp. | reverse complement strand
TGATCATGGCCAGGCAGGTATCCCGGTCGGGATGAGAAAACCGGCTATGGTGATCCCAACTGTTCCAGCATTCGTTCTCATAAAACAGGTCGGTGGCAGTGTACCTGGTATGGGAAATATAACTATTCACCGATTGTACAATACTGATGGGGTTGAACAATATGCCATGAGGATTTTCAAGTACTTTAAACCGGAGCTGTTTCAATTTACTGCCGATATTTTCAGTAAAGCAGGATCCTGCAAGCAGGAGCGACTGCCGGTGCTGTATTTTAACCGGGAACTGTTTAGGTGTAAAAGCAAGGTGAAAATCCATTGTATCAGTTTTTATAAAACCCGGCATTTCACCAGGCTCCCATTTCAATATTAACCAGAACGGTTACACGAAAATCTCCCCCGCCATCCTGCTGCAAGCTTCCAATATTTTTTCATTCATCGGGGGCAGCAGGCCCAGCGAGGAAAAATAAGGAATCATTAGCCCGGTATCCATATTGCCCACCAGTTCATCTCCTGCCATGGGGCAACCGCCGATACCTCCCAATGCGCCGTCGAAACGGGTGCAACCTGCTTCTATGGCAGCATCGAGCTTCTCCTTCCAGCCATTGGCGGTGGAGTGCAGGTGTACGCCTATTTCCACGGACGGGTAAGCCGGCACCAGTGGCGTCAGCAAAGCATTTACCTGGCCGGGAGTGGCCAGCCCCACCGTATCTGCCAGGGAAATAACCTCCACGCCCAGGGCCGTTAACTCATTCACCCAATCGAAAACAAGTTGGGGTTGATAAGCATCTCCATACGGGTTTCCGAAAGCCATGGAAATGTACAGCACCAATTGCTTTTGGTGGCGATGGCAAATGGCCAAAATGCTTTTCACCCGTTCCAGTGATTCCCCGATACTGCTGTTTGCATTGCGTTGCTGAAAAGTTGGTGAAATGGAGAACGGGAAACCCAGGCAGGAAATCGCCGGGAACTGTGCCGCCTCCGTTGCACCACGCTCATTGGCAACAATGGCAAGTAAACGGGTACCCGGGCTGGCGGTATCCAACCCTTTCAATACGCCGGCGGTATCCGCCATTTGCGGTATGGCTTTGGGAGATACAAAACTGCCAAAATCAATGGTATCAAAACCAGCCTGTAACAGCAGGTTGATGTATTCAATTTTCTTAGCCGTTGGAATCAAATGTTTCCAACCCTGCATCGCATCCCTTGGACATTCCACCAACCTTACATAACGTTGCTGCATACACGCTGAATAATTTGTCGGTTACCGGCGCCGGGCAATAGCCGGCAGCCTTCAATAGTGCAAATTAAAAAAAGGGCAGCTCATTCAATGCGGCTGCCCTTTTTAATTATTGTATCCAATGCTTATTCGGCAGCTTTGGACATCTTATCGTACTCTGCTGCTTTTGCTGCATCTTTCTTTACATCGTACACATTCTTCATCATATTGAGCAAGCGTTTATAGTTTGCTTTGTCAGAATAGCTGGGCTTGGTGAGATCCGGGAATAAAGCAATGGCTTTTTCACCATAAGGGATCAGTTCATCCAGCGCTTTAAGGGATTCAGCTTCCATGGCTTTTTTCTTTTTCACTTCCTCCGGCTTCACGGCTTTCATTTTCCGGGCTTCTTCGCTGATGTCGAATGAATTGTTGTAAAGGGCAGTAGCCATTAAGAAATTGGCATTAAAGGTTGATTGTGCAGCAATGGCCTGCTTCAGCACGTCAGATAATTTTTTCTTGTAGTCGGCCAGGTTCACACCTTTTGAATCATCTGAATTAATGTAATTGAATAACTCAGCCGCATACATATAGGTCATATCATAGTTGCCCGGGTGTTTGGTTAGCAGTTCCTCATACTTTGCAAATACGGCGGGCTTTTCCACGCCGTCCACCGCATTTTCAATTTCAATCGCGGCCCAGTAAGGTTCATTTTCAGGATAGTATTTTCTTCCTTTGGCAAGTATCTCGTCGAAGGAAGCCTGGTCTTTCTTTTCTTTGTAATAGCCAGTTAATACCTGGTACACATCAATATAATCCTTTCCGTGAATGTCTGCGTCAGCAAGTTTCCTGTAATATTTGGCGGCATCATCTGTATGCTTGATCTCGTTGGCAGTGATGGCGGCGTAGAGGGTGAGCACGGTATCCACCGCAGAAAATTTATAGTCATTTGAACCGGCGATATTGTTGGCATACATGTAGTCATGCACTTCAAGGCCATCTTTAAAATTCTCATTGGCGGCGGCTATGTCTTTGGCATTGTATGCTTTGATGGCCAGGTCGGAAGAAAAGCCATAATAAATATCAAATAACGGTGAGTTGTTTTGTTCTGCCAGCAGCGACGCTTTGGGATCCATCTCCCGGTATTTTTTGAAAGTTTCAAAGGCTTCTTTCTTCATGGCATTGCTCTGCGCCAGGGTTTTGGAAGTATCTTTTGAAAGTTCATTGGTGATATAAGCTTTGTAAAACCATCCTTCCGGTTTTTTGGCATTCTTTTCCACTGAAAGATATTTGTCAACTGCCTCTTTTGCCTTTACATTTTGTTTCAGAATGGCCAGGTTCCTGATCTCATCGATATCCTGTGCCTTTGCAAAGTTTGCTGCCAATGCCAGCATCATTACCGTATAAATCTTCTTCATTGCATATAAATTTTAGTCGTTAAAGGTATTGGTTTGTTGTTAAATAGACCCGCAAACCGCCCGAAAATTTCATAAACCATGCCACAGTCAGATTTTTACCCAACGGCCTCGTGAAAAATAACATTTTAGCAGTTCCTCTTGTTACATTTGCAGCACATGATCTCTCAAAACAGCATACAACAGATACTGAGCCGCATTGATGTGGTGGAGATCGTGGGCTCCTATGTAAAGCTTAAAAAAAGAGGGGCCAATTACCTCGGGCTCTGTCCTTTTCACAACGAAAAAACGCCTTCCTTCACCGTATCACCCTCCAAAGAAATTTACAAGTGTTTCGGTTGTGGAAAAAGTGGCAATGCCATTGGCTTTTTGATGGACCTGGAAAAGTACAGCTATGTGGAAGCGTTGCGCTGGCTGGCTAACAAGTACAATGTTGAGATAGAAGAAACAGAAACCAGCCCCGAACAAAAACTGCAGCAACAGGCCGCCGACAGCCTGTACATCATCAACAGCTTTGCCCAAAAATATTTTTCTGATTATTTACTCAACAGCGAGGAAGGAAAAGACATCGGGCTGAGTTACCTGAAAGAACGCGGTTTTACGGAGAGCACCGTGCGTAAATTCCAACTGGGCTTTAACCCGGAAGCAAGAGATGCTTTTACCACCGCCGCCTTAAAAGCACAGTACAATCTTGAACTGCTGCAGAAAAGCGGGCTGGTAACGGTAAGGGATGAACGGGCTTACGACAATTACCGCGGAAGGATCATTTTCCCGATTCACAATCAAAGCGGGAAAGTGCTGGGCTTTGGCGCCAGGATATTAAAAACAAACGACCGGGCACCCAAGTACATCAACACGCCGGAAAACGAGATCTATGTTAAAAGCAAGATCCTCTACGGCAGTTATTTTGCCCGGCAGGCCATTGACAAAGCCGACGAGTGTTTGCTCGTGGAAGGGTACACCGATGTGATTTCATTGCACCAGGCCGGCATAGAAAACGTAGTGGCCAGTGGCGGTACTTCTTTAACACCCGACCAGTTAAGGCTGGTAAAAAAATATACGGATAACCTCACGATCATTTACGATGGTGACAGTGCAGGTATCAAAGCAGCCCTGCGGGGAATGGACCTGGCTTTTGAAGCAGGCCTGAATGTAAAGCTGGTGCTGATACCCGATAACGAAGATCCTGATAGTTATGTAAACAAAGTTGGCGCCGACACTTTCCGGGAATTCATTGCTGCCAATAAAAAAGACTTTATTCTTTTTCAACTGGGCGTATCACTTAAAGATGCGGGCACCGATTCCACCAAAAAATCAGCGCTTGTAAACCAGGTGGCTGAAACGATCTCAAGGATCAACAAAGCGGAGGATTTTACCAAACAGCAGGATTACATTAAACAGTGTGCAGAGCTGCTGAAGATAGAAGAAGCCGGCCTGCACTCCCTGGTGAATAAATTTATCCGGGAACGCATCAGCAAAGAAGAAAACAGGCATAACCGGGAAGAAGCAGATGTTGCTTTTGCCCCCGACACAGCAGCCCAGCCTGCCGTGGAAGACGACCCGGCCCTCCTGTTCAACAAAGACGAGCAGCATGAGCGGGCCCTTGTACGCATACTGCTCGATGTAGGATTGAGCGACTGGAACGAGGAGCAAAAAGTGGCGGATTATATTTTTTCGGAGATCGACAATAACGGCATTGAAGAATTGTTCGACAATAAAAGCCTGATCGGGTTGATAAAAGACTACAAAGAAAAATACCTCAACGGTGAAGAACCCACCACCAAAACCTTTTTATACAGCGAAGCTTTTTCGGTGGATGCCCTGAGTGTGAAGATCATGGACAGCAACGAAGAGCTCAGTCTTAACTGGGACCGGGTGCAGGAAGGCAAGATCACGCGGCCGGAAGAGCTGTATAAGGAAGAAGCTTTTTCCATTATCAACTACCTTAAACTCCGCAAGATAAAAAGGCTGATGGATGAAAACCAGCGTGATCTTGAAAAACAGCATACTGCCGAAGAACAACTGGTATTGTTGCAGGTACACCAGCATTTAAAAATGGCAGAAATAGAACTTACCAAACAACTGGGCACGGTTATTTTCAGGTAATCACCCGGTAAGGATCAACGCCGGCAACTTCCGGCACCATGATGCGGTTAGCATTGCACCACTCATACCCCCTAAAGGTTATTGCAAAAAGGGCATTTTGTTGCTACATTTAAAACAACAAAATCAGCCTGCCATGAAGTTAACTGCCACTTTATTGCTCTGTTGCCTTAGCATGCAGCTTTCGGCGCAAACCGATACGGAGTTCCCCAGGGAATTTATCATGCACCTGAAACTGCACAATGGCATGGTTACAAATTTTACAAATGCCCCTGATCAATATGCAGGCGGACTGCAACTGGTACCTCAATATACGCTCGTTACCAACAGGCTCAGGGGCGGGTTGATCCTCGATGGATTTTACACCGGCAAAAAAATACAGGGAGCAGCTGGTGCCACCCTCTCCTTTAAATTAAAAACCATCCGCCTGGCTCCCTTCGGCTCCGGCGGCAATATTCACCTCAACCTCGATCACCTGTGGGGTACCGGGCATCAACGACTGCTGGGTGCCGGCATCAACCTCGACCTGGGCAACCTGGTGGTGCTGGGGCTTACGGCCCACCGCGATTACCGGCTTGCGGCCTGGTGGTTCCAGAGCAGCATTGGCGTTCGCATCAGCCACGCTAAAAAACTAACAGAACTTTAAAACTAAACCTATCAACTATGAGCAGGGCATTGGTCATTAGCGGTGGCGGCTCCAAGGGAGCTTTTGCCGTAGGTGTTTTGAAAAGATTATTCAACGAATACCCGGGGCTTGATTTTGATATCATCGTGGGAACAAGCACGGGCTCCCTGATGGCGGGCCTGGTGGCATTGAATGATATGGAAGGACTGGAAAAACTATACAGCAATCAAAAAACAGAAAACATCGTGCTCACCGGCCGCATCGTGGACCGCATCAATGATGTTAGCATTTTTGATGCCAGTCCGCTCAAGGCCCTCCTCGAAAAAAACTATACAGATGACCGTTATGAGGCCATTAAAACGGGCGGCAAAGAACTTTTTTTCACCAGCACCTGCCTGCAGACGGCAGCACTGGTGGTATTCACCACAGCCGCAAACCCGGGAGCGGCCGCCCATTACGAGGTACAGAAAATAAAGGACGCCGCACATTTCCGCAGGGCCGTGCTTGCCTCCGCCTGCCAGCCTGTTTTCATGCAACCCGTTAAGGTAAACCGCGATATCCCGGGAGAGCCCAACCCACACTACCAGTTTGTTGATGGTGGCGTACGGGAATATGCCGGCATACAAATGGCCATCGACAATGGCGCCACCGAAATATTCACCATCCTGTTGTCGCCCGAAGGAACGGTAACAGAGCCGGAAGAACTCAAAAATCTTTTTTCCATCCTCACCCGCACGATCGATATTTTCACTGATGACGTGGGCAAAAACGACCTGTTGATACCGGCACAATACAATGAAGCGCTCCAGTATATTGATGCGGTGCAAAAAAAGATGATCCGCAACGGCATCCCCACCAGCGACGTAAAAGATTACTTTACCATCCGGGGCAGGGAGAGTCCTTATGAAGATAAAGTCCCTGTTAAAATGTACAGTTTCCGGCCGGCATCAGCGCTCAATGGCGGCCCCGGCGGTTTGAATTTTGACCCGGTTGCCATGAAAGACATGATCGCAAAAGGCGCCGCCGTGGCAGGTGATTTTATCGCCAGCCTCGATCCGCGGGATATCACCTGGGTGTAAAATTTTTATTATTTTCCACCCTTTGGCTGTTCTGGCATAGAATTTATTATACAGTATTCATAAACTGATGGGTATGGATACTATGAACAAGGCAATGCAACACTACCTAAGTGCCAGGAAGCATGAAGATTACCAGAAAGCCTACGAAAACTATGAGTTGGAATACTGGTGTAATAAGTTTGGCGTATCAAAAGAAGTGCTGCGCCAGGCTATTTCGCGGGTGGGATTTTCTGCTACTGCTGTAGAGCAGTATATCAAGCGGGCCACTGCCTGATATATTGTTCCGGCCAATAACTTATAAAAACGGGGCACCACTGGTGCCCCGTTTATTTTACAAACAAATTAACAGGCTGGGAGACAGGCCTTCCACTAACGGCGCCGTTTATACTTTTTTGATCACGAAGGTCTCAAGAAACTTGGTATTGAAATTACCGTTCCTGAAATCCTCGTTCTCCATCAGTTGCAGGTGGAAAGGAATGGTGGTTTTTACTCCTTCAATCACGTATTCACTCAGGGCACGATGCATGGTATCTATCGCTTCTTCCCTGGTTTGAGCCACGGTGATGAGTTTACCGATCATGCTGTCGTAATAAGGTGGAATGGTATAACCGGCGTAAACATGACTGTCAACCCGTACCCCATGACCTCCCGGGGTATGCAATACCGTTATCTTACCCGGACTCGGCCTGAAATCATTGAAAGGATCTTCTGCATTGATGCGGCACTCAATGGCGTGCATCTGCGGGAAATAATTGCGGCCACTCACTTTATGACCGGCTGCTATCTTGATCTGTTCTTTAATCAGGTCAAAATTGATCACTTCCTCCGTAACGCAGTGTTCAACCTGGATACGGGTATTCATTTCCATGAAGTAAAAGTTGCGGTGTTTGTCCACCAAAAACTCGATGGTGCCCACGCCTTCGTAATTGATGGATGACGCGGCTTTGATGGCAGCTTCTCCCATCTTGTCACGCAGTTCCTCGGTCATGAACGGCGAAGGTGATTCTTCCACCAGCTTTTGATGGCGGCGCTGGATGCTGCAGTCACGCTCACTGAGGTGACAAACATTGCCAAACTGGTCGCCGGCAACCTGTATCTCGATATGCCGCGGCTCTTCCACGAATTTTTCCATGTAAATGCCGTCGTTCTTAAAAGAAGCAGCGGCCTCGGTTTTAGCCGTTTCAAAAGCCTTTTCAATTTCCTCTTCACTCCATACCACCCGCATGCCCTTGCCACCACCACCGGCAGTTGCTTTTAAGATCACCGGGTAGCCCACGATGGCTGCAGACTCACGGGCATGGTCCACACTCTCCAGCAAACCTTCCACACCCGGCACTACCGGCACACCGGCTGTGATCATGGTTTGCTTGGCGGTAACCTTATCACCCATGGCATTGATCATTTCGGGAGTGGGACCAATAAATTTGATACCGCTCTCCGTGCATATCTGTGCAAATTTTGCATTCTCAGCCAAAAAACCATAGCCGGGATGGATCGCATCAGCATTGGTGATTTCGGCGGCTGCCATGATATGGGGAATATTCAGGTAGGAGTCAACACTGGCGGGCTTGCCGATACAAACAGCTTCGTCGGCAAACCTCACATGCAGGCTGTCTTTATCAGCGGTGGAGTAAATGGCCACCGTGCTGATGCCCATTTCCTTGCAGGTGCGGATAACACGCAGTGCAATTTCGCCACGGTTTGCAATCAATATTTTTTTAAACACGGGAAAAAAGTTAACAGTTAACAATCAGGAATTAAAAAAAAGCCTCTTACAGCGGCTTTTAGTTTTAATCGTTTTGTCAGGATGGATCAACCAGGAATAAGGGCTGATCATATTCAACCGGGGTGGCATCGTCAACCAGCACTTTTACAATTTTACCGGTTACTTCACTTTCAATTTCATTAAAGAGTTTCATCGCTTCGATGATACAAACCACTTTACCCACAGTAACATCATCACCCACGCTGGCAAACACAGGTTTACCCGGGCCGCTCTGGCGGTAAAAAGTACCGATCATCGGGCTTTTAATGGTAACCAGGTTATCTGTTTTGGGAGCGGGGGCAGCAGCTTCTGCTGCAGGAGCCGGTGCCGGTGCTGCAGCGGGTGCTGCGGGGGCAGGTGCCGGGGTGGCAAAACTGCCGGCGTTGGCTACGATATGTTGAACGGGATCTTTTTTCTGTTTGATCGTGATCTTGATGCCTTCTTCTTCAATGGTGATTTCTCCGATATTAGTTTTATTAATGAGCTTTACCAGCTCCTGAATTTGTTTAATATCCATGATAATGAATTGAGTGGTTTTTTTAAGCAATCGGGCTGCTAAGGTAGGGAATGATTATTCAAAATTCCAAGTATTTTAAAAAATAAAAAATCCCGAAAAATGCATTTTTTGGGGATAAAATGAGTAAAATCCTTGAAAAACCGCGAAAAAAAGCCCAAAAACGGGCAAAATAAAAGAAGGGTTGATTTTTACAACCAACCCTGATACATTACATTAAGCGTGATCCTTCACCCGTTCTACATACTCACCGGTTTTGGAATTCACCCTGATCAGTTCGCCTTCATTTACAAACAGCGGCACATTCACGGTGGCGCCGGTTTCAACGGTGGCTGGCTTGAGTGTTTTGGTGGCCGTATCGCCCCTCATTCCCGGTTCGCTGTAGGTTACCAGTAACACGATCTTATCGGGCAACTCCACACCCATAGGTTGCTCTGTTTCGCCATTGATCAGTACAGACACTTCCTGCCCGTCTTTTAAAAATTTATGTCCTTCCACCATGGTTTCCGGTACGGTGATCTGTTCAAATGTTTCATTGTCCATGAAGCTGTAGCCGGTATCATCTTTATAGAGGAACTGGAATGGCTTTTTTTCCACTCTTACCGGGTAAATGGTTTCACCACTGTTCCAGGTTACTTCAATGGTACGGGTATTATCAACTCCCTTCAGTTTCGCCCACACTTTGGCGGCGGCACGGGCGGTTTTGTTTTGCCCGAATTCAATAACGCTGTACAAACTACCATCCACTTTGATGATAAGCCCTGAACGCATGTCTGCTGTAGTTGCCATGATTAATTTTATTGTTTAATGGTGATGTTTTACAGTAAACGCGGTGCTGGCTAACCGCTGCTGTTTACCTGTAATGGGCAGCAAAAGTAGTGATAGAATTGAAAAATAGGAAATTTTGCTGCCGATCTCTCAAAACCTGCTGTGGCGCATTGATTAACACAGCGTTTACGCCAAAGCATGTAGCTTTACAAAAAAACAACGCACTTGAAAAAGCTTTTCCTTTTCCTTACCGGCGCCGTTTGCTGCCTGTTGGCCAAAGCCCAGCAGGACCAGGCCACCCTGCTTGCCGGCATCCAGCACATTCCAGCCTTTAAACTCATCGCAGTGCCCGACAGCAGCCAGTTTGGCAACGAGCGCCTCAAAAAGAACCAACCGGTGATCGTGGTATTTTTCAACCCCGATTGTGAACACTGCCAGCGGGAGACAAAAGAATTCCTGGCCTACAAAGAAGAGATGAAAAACATCCAGGTGCTGATGATCACCACGATGGCTTTTGATAAGATCAGGGATTTTTATTCCGAATACAATTTCGCCTCCATGCCCAATGTGATGGTGGCGGAGGATGAAAATTATGCCCTGCGGCTCAAATACCGCCCCACCAACCTGCCCGGCATTTTCGTGTACACGGCCAACGGCACACTGGCCAAAGTATTTGCCGGCAACGTTGGCGTAACCACCCTGCTGGATGCAGTGAAATAAACTGATGATTATCACCCCTCACAATACTGTATTCTATTACCTTTGCCCCGAAAATTTTATCTCATAATTATAAAATGATTGTATCATGAAAGTTACCGTTGTAGGTGCAGGTGCCGTAGGCGCTACCTGTGCTGATAATATTGCCCGCAAAGAACTATGCTCAGAACTGGTGTTGCTCGACATTAAGGAAGGAATTGCCGAAGGAAAGGCGCAGGATATGATGCAGACCGCTACCCTGCTGGGTTTCGACACCAAGATCACCGGCAGCACCAACGATTATGCAAAAACCGCCAACAGTGATGTGGTGGTGATCACTTCCGGCTTACCCCGTAAACCAGGTATGACCAGGGAAGAACTGATCGGCGTGAATGCAGGTATTGTAAAAACGGTGTGTGAAAATATTTTAAAACATTCACCCGAAGCCATCATCATCGTGATCAGCAACCCGATGGATACCATGACCTACCTGGCGCTGAAATCAACCGGGTTGCCAAAGAACCGGATCATCGGAATGGGTGGCACGCTCGACAGCAGCCGCTTTAAATACCAACTGAGCCAGCACCTGGGCTGCAGCCCGTCTGACCTGAATGCAGTGGTTGTAGGCGGACATGGCGATACCACCATGATCCCGCTGATCAGCAAAGCCACCTGGAACAGTGTACCGGTTACCAAATTCCTTTCTGCCGAACAACAGGAAAAGATCGTGAAAGATACCATGGTGGGCGGCGCCACGCTTACCGCCCTGATCGGCACTTCAGCCTGGTACGCACCGGGCGCTGCCGGAGCCGCACTGGTTGAAAGCATCCTGCGTGATGAAAAGAAACTGTTTACCTGCTGCGTGGCACTGGATGGCGAATACGGACAAAAAGATATTTGCTTAGGCGTTCCCGTTACCATCGGAAGAAACGGATGGGAAAAGATCATCGATTTCGACCTGGACGAAACTGAAAAAGCAGCGTTTGAAAAAAGTGCCGCTGCTGTAAGAAGCATGAACGACGTACTGGCAACTTTGTAAGAAACCAGTCACACCTCATAAAAAAACCTCCCGCCGGCCGGGAGGTTTTTTATTGCTGTACACTTCATGAAAGCAGCACCCCTCCCCGCTTTCAACCGGGCTGCCCACCTGTTAAAAACCTACCGGCTGCAATTCTCCCATAAAAAAAGCCTGCGGGAAACCCTGCAGGCTTTACAATAGCTTTATTTGGATCAACGGGCGATCACCACGCTTACCACTGATTTCAGTTTGTTTTCACCAGTGATCTCTAACTGGTAGGTACCCGGCCGAACCGTAGCCGGACAGGCAATGGTTTCTGTAACTGCATGAGCGGTATGGTTGATACGATTGCTCAGCAACACCTGCCCGCCCGTTCCCAGTAAACGCACCTGGTACTTACCTTCCGGCAGCAGGCTCATCTGTATATTGATATTGCCATCTGTTACAGGATTCGGGTACACGTAAAGTTGCCCCTTGGTTCTCACCACTTTTATTTTCACCACTTCACTATAACCATAAGCACCCGATACGCTGGTACCTTTTACACGATAGTAGTAAACGCCTGGTGTTGGGTCGAGGTCGATGGCACTGTAGCCGCTGCCTTCGGGCAAGCCTTCTTTGGCGGGCACATTACTGATGCCTGTAAAGGAAGTACCATCCAGGGAACGCTCCAGTTCATAACCGGCCATGTCCGCTTCATTTTCTGCAAGCCAGCTCACCAACACATCACTATACAGCATGTTTGCATGAATATAGTTGAAGCGCACGGCTTTTTTAAATACCACGTAGAAACGGTCGGCAGCAGCAGAAGCTGCATCTGCATTCACTTCAAAATCGAACCAGGTAGATCCCTCCATGCTGATGGCCGTGCTGGTTTTTTTGTATTGATCAACCAGGTAACCGGTCAGGTTGCGGTCTGCGAGTTGACTGGCGATAAAGTTAAGGCGGTAAGGCTGCTGGCGGCTACGTTTAAAGGCCAGGAACAACGTGTCTCCCGCATTCAATACCGGCCTGCGTTCCAGCATGTAGGCCCTGTTACGATCCACTACGCTGAAGGTTTCGTTGATATTCGTAAACTTCAACGCATCATATTGATCTGCGTCGGCAGAGAATTTATTGTCGTATTGTACCAATGCCCCGTCTGCCAGTGTGCTGGTTCCATCTGAATCAACCGTGT
>CAYVLT010000121.1:0-12463 GCA_964452405.1 uncultured Ferruginibacter sp. | reverse complement strand
TTTTAAACTGCTCACCACGGTAGGTTTCTTCGGTGGGTTTATGGCGTTGTATCATGGTGCCCATGGCGCCATCTATCACCAGTATTCTTTTCTCCAATGCTTGACGGATATTCATGCTTACCTCCTTTTTTTGTTCAGGTATTTCCGTTACAGGATAGCGTTATTGCTGGTTGCGTAAACCAGGATTCAACAACACACAGACTTATAAACGCCGGAAAAACTATGAGAGAGTTTTATAACATTTATTAGTTCTGTTGTTGGCCGAACAATAAACAAATCCGCCTGTAAACAGCGGCAAAAATAAAGCAAGGAAACGGGAATGCAAAAAATTTAGGCCGGCGGCTGGTCCCGTGCCGGAATGGATTCAATGGCAGGAAACAAACAGAAGGCGGGATACCCGGTTTTTGCCCCGGTTTGCAGCAATGGTTTACTGTTAAGGACGCACCAGGCAAAATGTTCCATCATTTATTCGCCGGAGCCCGGGAGAAGTATGCGTAAAACAATGGGTCTAGTTACCCGTGCTGATGTAGTTTTCAACCGGTATCCTGTTGCTGATACTTTTTGCCAACGTCATTTCATCCGCATATTCGAGCTCACCGCCAAAGGCGATACCCCTGGCGATGGTGGTGATCTTAACGGGCAGGTGTTTCAGTTTTTTGCTGATATAATACACGGTGGTATCTCCCTGTACATTGGCATTGAGCGCAAAAATAATTTCAGCAATGTTTTCAGTGCCTGCACGGCTTACCAATGAATCGATACTCAATTGGTCGGGACCAATACCATCCAGCGGGGAGATGATACCGCCGAGCACATGATACAGTCCATTAAACTGCTGGGTGCTTTCGATGGCGATAACATCGCGGATATTTTCCACCACACAAACAAGGTCTTGTTTGCGGCTACGGTTGCTGCAGATATTACACACCGGCGTGTCGGATACATTATTACAACGGCTACAGAAGCGGATGGCTTCCCGCATGTGTGAAATGGCGCCGCTGAACTGCTGTACGGTTGTCTCTTCCTGCTTTATCAAATGCAGCACCAGCCTTAAGGCTGTTTTTTTACCTATGCCGGGCAGTTTGGCAAACTCATTCACTGCATTTTCTAATAAAGAGGAGGAAAAAATCATGCGCAAAGATAATTGTTAGCGATGGAACGGAAAAAATGCAGGATGCAGTGGTAGCGCCTTAAACAAGCTACAGTTCCACATCCCGTTCATTATCCCAGTTGGCACGAATAGCTAATTTCTGCGGCAGTGTTACCACATGCTCGGGTTGCTTTTTTTCTTTGTAATTGCCAGGGTCCCAGAGGGCGTTGCCATTTTCATCATATAAAATCCTCAACTCGTATTCACCCGGTTCTATCATCCGGTCGCTCCAGGTAGCGTTGGTAATAGGAATGGACCGTTGCAGTTCATCTGCTTTAAAAAACTGCAGCACAGGGTGTTTGGTGGTATCAAGATTTTTGAAATGCAGTACCAGTGAACCATAATCGGCTTTGCTCCTGGTTTTAAAGCGGAGCGTATCCGTCCGCGGCAGTGCATTCCCAAAAGTATCTGCGACGGCATCGGTTTTCATCACCAGGCGATAGTCGGTCTCTTCCGTCCAGGGGGCCTTGATGCTCATGATCCTGCCAGTGCTATCCAACGAAATGCTGGTATTGCCGATTCGGTTAAACGAACTGTCGGAAAGGATGATAGCCTGGGCATTAAATTCTTTTATCGGTCTTGAAAAATTGATCAGCAGCGGAGCCAGCAGGCTTTGCGGGTTGCCCGGTGCTGCCACGAGTGTATATTTTAATTTTTTATCGGCTGCTGGTTTAGCAGCGGAGCTGCTGGTGGGGGGTGGCTTGCGGGTATCTTTTTCCTGTGCGTAGGCGAAAAGGGTAACCGGTTTCACAGTTCCCTGTATCTCTACATCTTCATTAAGAAAGGCGAAAGGTTCTATCACACTGTTGTAAGTGTTTCCCCCGTCGCCATCTTTTAATGCATACAGTTTATAAGTACCTGCTGAAAGATTGGTGAATGTAAAGTTACCCTTGCCATCCAGTCTCGCCAGGTAATCGGGCTTACGAGTTTCCACCGCAGAGTCGGGCGCATCGCGGTACAATATAGCCACCAGGGTGCTGTCGGCTTTGCCTGATTCAGCCATAACCACGCGGCCACTCAATTGCAGGGAGTCGATGGTATTACCGGTGGAGAAAACATACTGGTAATTTTTAAAAGGATTGCCTTCGTTGAGGTCGCGGATGGCATTGCCGAAGTTGACAACATAAGTGGTGTTCGGTTTCAGGGTGTCTTTCAGCTTAACGGTGATCGTTTTCAGTTTAAAGCTGATGGAAGGCGTTTGTTTTGGAAAAGGTGAAACAAGCACATTTTTCTGGATGTCCTGCACATCGATGTATTCATTGAATGTGAGTGTGATCTTATTACCGGTAAAATTCGTTTTGCCCCCGACAGGCGATGCTGAAACAAGAACCGGGGGAATGGTGTCTTTAGGGCCGCCGGTGGGAGTACCAATCTGGGCGCAACCGCTGAGGCCTGCGATGGCGGCATAGGTGATCACCAGCAACAAAAAAGCGTACATACAATATTTGATCTTCATCAGTAAGTTTTGCCTTGCAAACTTAGCGGCTTTCGGGCAGCCGGCCGGTTGCAGTGTCATAAAGTTATATTAATCTGGTTCCTCCGCTGCCAGCTCATGCAGGGCCACTTCCAGCTTATTGTCTTTTACAAAATTGCACCAATGGCAATCGGGTTTGCCGCAGCCTGTATAAAAATCACGTGCCTGGATTTTTGCCCATACCGTGGTGAGTTGTTGCTTCACCGTTTCTATATCGGCAGGTGTAATCACTATTTTTTCCTTGCGGTATTCTTTCTTTTTGTCCGGTTCAACAAAATCGAATTCGGTGCTGATCACCCGCCAGTCTTTTTGTTCGTAGTTGTCGATAAGCAGTTTGTAAAATACCGCCTGCCGCCAATAGTCGCCACCGTTAGGTTCCTTATCGCCGGGCCCTTTCAGCTTATTCAAAGCATTGTCGATATTGCCGCTTTTGTAATCCACCACATTCACTTCTTTTCCCGTGAACTCAAGTTTATCGAGTTTGCCTTTCAAGGGAACGCCGTTCACCACCACGCCGCGGATATTACGCTCCACCGCCACCACCTTGTTCCAGGTATGCACATACTTGTCGTAATAATTACGCAATACTTCGTCTCCGTACTCCATCCTGCGTTCAAAAGATTCCTTGGTAAATGATTCACGGTGACGCATCATGTACCGGTTAAACTCATCCACCACTTCTTCGCTGGGAGGAAAGATCTCTTTCTTGCTATCCTGCATTTTCCGAAAGAGCATTTCCAGCGCATGGTGTATGGCACTCCCGAACTCGAGGTTTTCACTTTTACCCGATGGGATGCGGATCAGGTTTTTGTAATAAAAACCCAATGGGCAATCGAGGTAGGCACTCAATGCGGTTACGTTCATCACAAATTTATCGAGCAGGCTCCCGATAAAATCTTCTTCTGCCTTGCCAATCTCCGGCGCCTGTGCCGTAAAGTGCAGCGATTGAAACTCCATCATGGCCGCTTCGCTCATGGCAACTGTTTCTACCGGCAGCGGGTGTTGCTCCAGTATTTCCGCAATAAACATCGAAGGCTCGAGTTGCTTGCCATCGTTTTTAAATTTTGCGTAAGAGATATAGAGGTATTTTTCGGCCCTTGTGAGCGCCACATAAAAAAGCCTTCGAAGTTCCTCCTCCTCCCCGCCGGCAGGCTGCGATGAAAACATAGTATCGGGTAATTTGTACCCTCCGCCGGGCTTTCTTTTCTTTTCCCACGAAGAAGCATTTACTCCGGCAAAAAATACATATTCAAACTCCAGTCCCTTACTGCCATGGGCCGTTAACAGGTTTACGCCTTTGTCGCTTCCTGAAACCTGCACCATCGGCAAGGCAAGGCCTTCTTTTTCCATGAGGTCGATGATGCCAATGAGCCCGTCCAGAGTGAGTGCCGGGTTGCGGCTGGTTTCCTCTTTAATGAAATCGAACAGTGCGGTAAGTAACTGCATCTGGCCCACTTTGTCGTTGCCCTGCATGATGTAAGGAAGCACGCCGGCATTGCGGATAATGTTGTCCGTTAGTTGCTGCAGGGTGACATTCGATACATCGGCAATCAGCCCTTCAATGATCCTGCTGATCGACTTCAGGTCTTCGCGTAAGCCGGTATCAAATAAGTTTTTAGGAGCACTTTTGGCCTTGTCTGACAATAATTGCCGCAGCGATGTTTGTTCCCCGGCGTATTTTTTCTGGTTTACTTCCACCGTAAGCCTGGCAATTTCGATCGGTGGAATTTTATAAAAATCATAGTGCAGTATCTCGAACAGCATCTCATCGCCGCCATACGGTGTATCGTGTTCCGCATTGAGATAGCGCAGCACCTGGATGATCTTTTTTACAAAAGGCTGTTCCAGGATGTTGATACTTTTTTTGCTGTACACCGGGATGCCCTTGAGCCTGAAGTAAGTGGCCAGTTCTTCTCCGTACCTGTTCTCTTTGTAAATCACCGCTATATTGCCGGGTGGTACACCTTCGTTTAACAAATCAAATACCCGGTTGCAGATGCTGCCCATCTCATCTTTCACAGTATTGTATTCCGTAATCTCCGGGTCGTGTTTCAATTGGTTGATCCTGCTGTTGGCTGCCAGCAGGTCTTTGCTCAGTCCCTCTATTTGCTTTACCAGCCTTTCTTCGTTTTTATTGATGAGGGTTTTCGAAATATCAAGGATAGGCTGGGTGCTTCGGTAGTTATTGGTAAGTACAACGGTGGTGAGGTAATGGCTGTACGTATCGGCAAACTCCAGCATGTTCTCCACGTTGGCGCCCTGGAAGCGGTATATGCTCTGGTCATCATCGCCCACCACAAAAACATTGGGCTGTTGCCAGTAGCTGATGAGCAATTGCACCAGCCTGTTCTGCGTACCGCTGGTGTCCTGGAATTCATCCACCAGTATGTATTGAAACTTTTCCTGGTAGGCGGCGAGCACGGGCTTGTTGTCTTCAAACACCCGTATCACCCAGTTGATCATATCATCAAAATCGTATCGGTTGCGCTGCCGCATCAATTGCTGGTAATTGCCAAACTCCTGCACAGCCGCCCGTAGTTTCTCCATTTTTTCTTTTTCATCAGCCAGCTTGTCCTGCTTCAGGTCGCCGGCATTGAACTGTTTGTATTTCTTCTTGTAAACAAATTCATCCCGCAGCGGCAGGTTGGCCAGGTAGGCATCAATTTTTTGATTGATAAATTCAGGCGTCCAGCCTTCCCGCTTCATGGAAGAAAAAAGTTGCTGCAGGTTTTTTACTTCAAAATACACATCACCGCGGTAGCGCTTCAACGGGTGATGTTTGGGAAAATCGTCGATGAGTTTTTTAAACAGCTGTATGCTCTCCAGTTCTGAAATGGCATCCAGCGAATTTTTTTCAAACAATGATAAATTATCCTGGATCACATCGTTGCAGAAAGCATGAAAAGTGTAGATGTTCACTTTGTAAGCATCGGCACCAATGAACTGCTGCAGCCGTTTGCGCATAGCGATGGCACCTGCATCCGTATAAGTAAGGCACAATATATTCTCGGGCAACGCATCGGTTTCCAGCAATATTTTACCAATCCTTGCTGCCAGTATCTGTGTTTTACCGGTACCCGGGCCGGCGATCACCATTACCGGGCCTTCCAGCGTATCTACGGCGATTCTCTGCTGCGGGTTCAGTTGCAGGTAAGTATCCTCAAATTTTTGGCGTAAACGCTCCTGGTAGGTTTGCATGTGATTAAAATAGTTGCCTGTTGTTTATGGTGGTCCGGCAGGTGAGGGTTGTTGTACAGCAACCAGGGCGGCGCAACAGTGAACTTCATTTACCGGGCAGTGGCTTTACCACCCTGCCGTGCACAAAGAAAAACAAAATGCGTTGATTATTGTTACGATAAAAAATTTTGCAGATGAGCAAAGTGTATCGCATAAAAACTGTTCAACTAATTCATGCAGACCTTGATACCACCTGGCATTTTTTCAGCGACCCGGCCAACCTGAAAAACATTACGCCCGAAAATTTAGGCTTCCACATCATTTCATTGCATCATGGTGACAGCATGTACCCCGGGCAGATCATTGAGTACAAAATATCTCCCTTTGCAGGTATTCCTTTTTACTGGATGACGGAGATCACGCATGTGGAAGACAAACGATTTTTTGTGGATGAGCAAAGGTTTGGCCCTTACAGCCTGTGGCATCACCAGCATCATTTTGTGCCGGTTGAAGGCGGCGTGGAGATGACGGATATTGTGCACTACAAACTTCCGTTGGGATGGTTGGGTGATCTTGCCCATGCTTTGTTTGTAAAGCGCCAATTACAGTTCATTTTTGAATTCCGGCGCAAAAAAGTGGATGAATTGTTTGTAAAATAAGAATCAGATCACTTTCAATAGTTGGCAAAGCTTTTTACATTAGTGACCAGTCAACAACTATCCCGCTTTTTCACCTGATTCTTATGACTAACCCATTGATGTAAAAAAGGATGCTCCTTCCGGAACATCCTTTTTTTGTAGGAGTTACTTCAGGCTTAGCCCGGCATGCGGGTAATATATTTCTCCATTTGTTTTATCTGGTCGGCGATCTGCGGTGTTGTTGGCTTCAATGCCTTTGCCTTACGGAAATAATCTTTTCCTGCCCGGAATTCTCTTTTGTTGATCATAATGGAAGACAGTTGCAGGTAGGCCGCTGCTTCATTTTCCTTATCGGGCAATCCTGCCCTGATGGCAGCCCTGATATAGCTCTCTGCCTGTTTAAAATCGCTCTTCTGCATAGCCAGCATGCCCAGTTGCAATTTATTGGCACCTTCGGCCTGTTTCATCTGGTCGCCTAATATGCCGCCGCCGCCCATCAGCGACTGACTTTTTTTAAGGTTGCTTTCGGCACTTTCATAATTCTGGTTGGCCATATCCAGGTTGCCTTTTACGGTGTAATACACTGAGCGGATCGGTTTGATCAGCAGCGCCGGGAACCAGATGCTGTCCAGCACTTTTTTAGCGCCTTCCATATCGCCTTCTTCCATATATCCCTGTATCAGGCGCATGGGGCCAATGATAAAATGACCAAGGATACAGATGAGTGCAAACAGGTACAATACAAAAGAAGGCCAGAAACCAGCCTGGATATTAGTATAGATGGCCAGTGCCAGCAAAACGATACCGATCCAGAGGCGGTACTTAACAAAAAGATTCAACCACTTCATATTCTTTAAAAATTTTGGATGGCAAAGATAAGGAGTGCGGGGTTAAGAGGAAAGAGTTGGGTATTGCCGCTGCCGGCAACCCTAAAAGGCAGGTGTAACCAGGTAATAATTTAACCGACGTTTTTGCAATGGAAAACAAGACCGGTTATACCCAATTGTTTTTGTGAGCCAGTGAAATTACCTGCGCCTTGGAAGTAACATGCAGCTTGTTATAAATGTTGGCAATGTGCTTGCGTACGGTTAACACGCTGAGGGAAAGCTCCACCGCGATGCGTTTGGCATCCCACCCGTTGATCATGTGTTGCAGTATCTGGTGTTCCCGCTCTGTGATCATGTCGGGCATGGGCGTAAGCACATCTTCTGAAGTGGAATGTGGCAGTCGGCTGAGCAGGTTCAGCGCTTTTCTTGCAATGGCAGGACTCATCGGCGCACCACCGAACTCGAGTATATTGGTGATGGCATCATTGAGCACGCTGGCCGACTCGTGCTTTAGCAGGTAGCCGGAAGCGCCACCTTTTATGGCCTCAAATATTTTTTCATCATCATCAAACACAGTGAGCACAATAAAATTTACCTGGGGATAAATGCTTTTCGCCAACTGGATGGTTTCAATGCCGTTGAGCTCCGGCATTTCTATATCCATAAAAATTATTTTCGGCAACAGGTGATGAGGCAGGCGTTTTAATTCTTCCAGGCATTCGTGCCCGTTGGAAGCCGTGAAAACCAACTCCAGTTCAGGGTAGGCTTTTATTTTTTGAACAAAGGTATTCTGGTTCACCCTGTTGTCTTCTGCCAATGCGATACTGATGCTCATACGGTTAAACGCTTGATTTTTCGATATGGTTGAAAAGGGTTGTAACGGCACCCTGTAAATGTCTGCCTTTTCAACGCTCCCTTAAATAATTAATTTGTAGTAGGGGTTATTATTACACAGGTACCGGTAGGTGAATGGGGTTGCCATGAAATGTTCCATCCTGCCGCCTTTGCCCGGTTTTTCATATTATACAAACCATTGCCACCGGTTGACGACTGCCGGCTTTCCGTCATGCCCCTTCCATCGTCTGCAATTGAAATTTTCCAATCGATATTGCTTTCAATCATAATGGTAATACGGGTGCAATGGCTGTGTTTGAGCGCATTGATGATAGCCTCCTGTAAAATTTTAAACAGGTGAAAAGCCTGCATGGGCGCCAGCAACCGATCTGCTTTGATCTCCTCTTTTACATCAATCTGCACCGCGGGGTAACTGTTTTGCAGGCGCATGATGAAAACTTTTAACCGGTCGCTGATGGCGGTGAGTGCCAGCACTTCCTTGGTTAATACCCAGATGGTATCGTTGAGTTGGGATACGATGGACTGGGCATTTGTTTTCAGTTCTTCATATACCAGCTGATCACCATTAGCATGGTTTGCGGCCATGCTGATATGGTCTACATTGGATGAAATGGCCGCCGCATAGGCCCCCAGGTTATCGTGCAGGTCGGCAGCGATCCTTTTTCGTTCCAGCTCCTGCGCCACCAGGATGGCTTTTTCTGCCAGGCGTTTTTCTTCCAGCAGCACCAGTGCCATTTTTTGCTCCTGCTTGCGCCGGTTGTTTTTGTAGTTGATGAACCAAAGAATAGCGCCAAACAACAGCAAGGCGCCAATACCATACATCCAGTAGGTTTTCTGCACCAGGTCGAACTGTTGCTGCATGATCGTCTTTTCTTTTTTCTGCAACTCGTACTTTGCGTTCAGATCAGCGAGCGCCACGGATGAATTGATGGCATATACGGAATCTTTTAAACGGATGATGTCATCCATCACACGGGCATACTCCTTTGTATTACCCATGGCCAGGTAATTATCTGCCAGGCTTTCATATAAAAAAAACAATTTTGTACCCAGCTTGTATTTTCTCGCCAGGTCAATCCCTTCATTGCAAATCTCCACGCCCTTATCGGGCTGCCCGTAGTGCGCATAATAGTAGCCCAGTTGTGCCATGTCTGACGCTGTGTAAAAAGGATCACCGATCAGTTTACGGATGGCCACCACTTCTTTCAGCAGGGGTTCAGAAAACTTCGGCTTGCCTGATTTTACATACAGCTCAGAAGCGATGGCCAGTGAGTTGGAAAGGGCAAAAAGATTTTCATGCCTGCGGGAATAGGTAATGGCTTTGTTGATATAATAAAAGGCCGAATCCATTTTATTAAGACCATTGTAATTGGTGGCGATATTGGCAAAGAGGATGGCGTATTTTTCAAGCAACAGTGAGTCGGTACTGGTACGCATGGCCCTCAGGTGCCAGAGAAGCGCTTCGGAGGTTTGTCCCATCTCGAGGTAGGCCCACCCAATGAGTGTTTTTGCTTTCACCTGCAACAGGACGTCATTGTTTTTTTCGGCGATGGAAATTACCGTGTAGCCGATGCCGATCGCTTCCTTGTATTGGTTCTTACGTACATAACAACGTCCTTTCTGGTTGAGGATATTGGCGAGCAGCAAGGGATCATCCACGTTATTTCTCAGAATCTCCTCGCCTTTCTGCGCCACTGCCATGGCCGAATCCAGCAGTCCTTTATTGGTGAGCGCTGTAGACTCGTAATACATGGCCCATACTTCAGATTGCACATCTCTCAACCCGATCGCTATGTTTTCTACGGCTTTGGCATAGGTCATCAAAGTGTCCGCATGTAAGGAATTGGATTCGTCGCAGAGCTGGAGGATTGCATTGATTTTTTGCCGCGGCGTGGCGGCAACATTGATGCGCTGCTTTAACTGCTCAATGATGCGTGTTTGCGCACCCGCAACGGATACCAGCAGCATCAGCAGCATTAATATGATGTACCTGCAATTGCTCATGTTGTACAGCTTCTGTATACAAGTTTACTACTATTTATTTAACCCTGCCTTACAGTAACGGGCATCCGCTTTGATTGTACCACAAATTTGGTATGGGCCGTGGCTGGTGCTACTGCTAATTTTGAATCACCGGTTCATTAAGGATCATAGTTCACCTATGTATAGGTTGCACGGATTTCCGGTGCATGAAAAATGGAAACGCATGGTGCGCTAACGATCCAAAGCAACCGGTACAAGTAAACAACAAAAACCACCTGTTATGAAAAGTATTTTAATACCTACCAATAGGGGCACCCGCCAGGTGATGGAAGAGCATATCATCCGCATTGAAGCCAGCAGCAATTATTGTAAAATATTTTTCTGTAACGACAAACCGCTGGTGGTGGCCAAAGTACTGCACTGGTTCCAGGACATACTGCCTGAAGATACTTTTTGCCGGATCCACCGTACCCATCTTGTAAACACCATGTACATCACCGGTATCGTGGAAAGCAGCATGCTAAAACTGAGCAACGGCGACCTGTTGCAAATAAGCCGGCGGCGCCGGAACTATGCCGGCCGCCTGTTGAAACAACGGGCCTGATGATTGCCCCGGAATAAAAACAATCCTTGCTTTTGTTCGTATTTCCCGCCAGATGAAATATTTTGCATCAATTTTCAATGATGAATTGATGGTGCTGAATATTATATATATCGTAATTGCGCTGGTGGTGGGCTTTGCAGTGGCCTGGCTGATACAACTGAATACCATTCAGCGTAAGAACCGGGAGCTGAAAAGCGCCCACGGTTTTTTGGAAAGTGAGCGGCTGATGAAGGAAACCATTCAAAAAGAACTCGCCATGGTACACCAGAACAAAATGGCGATTGAGCTGGACCTTGGCCAGAAGCTTAAAGGGGCAGAAAAAATTATCCAGCAAATGGACGGTGATATCGTACTGATGCAGAAAAGCTATGAAGAAACAGAAGCACTGCTGCAGGTAACGCAGCCCGAAGTACATGCCCTGAAACTACAATTGATAGAAGCGCAGAATAATATTGCCCGCCTTAAAGCCAGGCTTTCTGAAAAGGAAAAATAATCAGTTATTGCACATGTAATCCAGTACAAAGTAGGGATGTACCGCCAGCTCCGGGTTGAGTTGTTCATTATACCCGCCCAGCTTCAGGTGAAGCGTATTGCTCATACCCATGAGCTCCCATAAAATAAGAGGCTTGTTATTTTCTTTCAAACAGATCTCTGGCAGAATTTCAGGAAGGAGTCCATCCCAGCAAAGTGTTTTTAATCTTTCTGCTGGGGGTAATGTTTGTTGCTTTCCGTCTTTCTCACACCATTCTCTTTTACAAAAACTTGAATTCACGTTCAGCAACAATTCCTGGATAGTAGTGCTGTTGTTCATGATGCCGGCCTTTAAATATGGCTTATGCCTTTGATAGGAATTAACGTAAAAAGCAACAAATTCGTATGGTAAAAAACTGTTAAGGATCAGCGCCCGCCGTTGCCACTTCCTTCCTGCAGCAATTTTTTTACCCGCCGGGTAAAACCCCGGCATAAAAAAAGCCGGCATTACTGCCGGCCATTATTGATTTTTTTTTGCGGAGTTTACCACCCAAGTATCCATGCGAATATCAGCGGCGCCACGATGGTGGCATCGCTTTCCACGATAAACTTGGGCGTATGAATATCGAGCTTTCCCCAGGTGATCTTTTCATTCGGCACAGCACCGCTGTAACTGCCGTACGAGGTGGTGCTGTCGCTGATCTGGCAGAAATAACTCCAGAAAGGCACATCATGCCACTCAAGATCCTGGTACATCATCGGCACCACGCAAATGGGGAAATCACCGGCAATACCTCCACCGATCTGGAAAAAACCAACTCCTTTGCCGCCGGAATTATTGCGGTACCAATCTGCCAGCCACACCATGTATTCAATACCACTTTTCATGGTGGTGGCCTTCAGTTCGTTTTTAATCACATAAGAAGCAAAAATATTTCCCATCGTGCTGTCTTCCCAACCTGGTACCACGATCGGGATGTTTTTTTGTGCCGCTGCCAGCATCCAGCTATTGGCCGGATCAATTTCATAATACTGTTCCAGCACCCCGCTCAGCAACATCTTGTACATGTACTCATGCGGAAAATAACGTTCACCTTTTTCATCTGCCTCTTTCCATACCTGGTGAATATGTTTCTGCAGGCGCCTGAATGCTTCTTCTTCAGGAATGCAGGTATCGGTAACACGGTTGTAATGATTTTCAAGCAGGTCCCATTCTTCCTGCGGGGAAAGATCGCGGTAGTTAGGTACTCTTTTGTAATGACTGTGCGCCACCAGGTTCATGAT
>CAYVLT010000120.1:0-12525 GCA_964452405.1 uncultured Ferruginibacter sp. | reverse complement strand
CATGTACCCGAAAGCCGGTGGGCAATACGTGTACCTCAAAGAAGCTTACAACCCGTTAACTGGCTTCTTATATGGCTGGAGTTTTTTTGCCGTGATACAAACCGGTACCATCGCTGCAGTGGGTGTAGGCTTTGCAAAATTTGCCGGGTATTTTTTTCCTGCCCTGGCCTGGGAAGATGAGAACACTTTTAAAGTGCTCGGCCTCACCGTTCATTATGCGCAGGTGGTGGCCATCATACTCATCATCTTTCTCACATTTGTGAACACAAAAGGAATCGAGGCCGGCAAACTCATACAAACCATTTTTACTTCCACCAAAATTCTTTCGCTGTTTGGATTGATACTGGCAGGTTTTGTTGCATTTAAGTGGGATGTGTGGACGGCCAACTGGCAACATGCCTGGGAAGTACAGCGTTTGTCAAAAACAGGCGCTGGTATTAATGTACAACCGCTGCTCACCGGTGCGGCATTGGGAGCAATGGCCAGCGCTATGGTGGGCAGTATTTTCAGCAGTGATGCCTGGAACAATGTAACCTTTATTGCCGGGGAAATAAAAAACCCAAAACGAAATATCGGGCTCAGCCTTTTCTTCGGTACACTGATCGTAACGGTGATCTATATCCTCGCCAACGTGGTATACCTGGCAACCGTACCATTGCATGAACTCGCATTTGCCAAAGACAATCGTGTTGCACTGAGCGCCTCGGAAGCTATTTTCGGCAGCAGCGGCACCATTATCATCGCCATAATGATCATGATCTCCACCTTTGGATGCAACAACGGACTCATCCTGTCAGGCGCAAGGGTATATTACACCATGGCTAACGACAACCTGTTTTTTAAGCAGGCCGGTACACTCAACAATAACCGCGTTCCCGCCTGGGCCTTGTGGATACAGTGCGTGATGGCTTGCGGATTGTGCCTGAGTGGCAAGTATGGCGACCTGCTGGATATGATCTCTTTTATCGTGGTGATTTTTTATGTATTGACGATCATGGGAGTTTTTATTTTAAGAAAAAAATACCCCGATGCCGAACGGCCTTATAAGGCTTTTGGCTACCCGGTATTACCTGCCATCTATATATTAATGGGTACCTGTTTTTGCACCTTGCTTATTATTTACAAACCTGCTTTTACATGGCCGGGGCTCATCATCACTTTAATTGGCATTCCTTTGTACTATCTTGCAGTCAGTAAAAACAAAACAGGCGTTTAGTATCATGATCAGTACAGTTTGTAACAGTATTTTTGACCAATGCATCATCGATTATCATCGCACAGATGAGGTTGATACAAAGATGAATAATCCCTATCCTTCAACAGAAATGCCGCAACACCTGTTGTATTATAAGAACTGGATAGATACTGTTCAATGGCACCTGGAAGATATTATCCGCAACCCGGCTATCGAACCGGTGGAAGCCCTGCAGATAAAAAGAAGGATCGACCAGAGTAACCAGGAAAGGACCGACGTGGTGGAATATATCGACAGTTATTTTCTTGACCTGTATAAAGATGCACCACTTAACCCGGATGCGACCATTAATACCGAGAGCCCGGCCTGGGCCATCGACAGGTTATCCATCCTGGCGTTGAAGATCTACCACATGCAGGCAGAAGTGCAACGGGTGGATGCTTCAAAAGCGCATATCAGTGCCTGTGAGTCTAAGCTGGCAATCCTGCTGGAACAACGCAAAGATCTTTCCGCGGCTATAGATGAATTGCTGGCCGATATTGCTGCGGGAACAAAATTTATGAAAGTGTACAAGCAGATGAAGATGTACAATGATCCATCGCTGAACCCCGTATTGTATAAACAATAGTTGCAACCGTGCAGTATTTTGCCCATTGCAAAAGTTGCCATCATTCACGAAGTGCTGATTAACATTGTCCACAATAAAACACATACTGGTTATCCGCTTTTCCGCTATGGGAGATGTAGCCATGACGGTACCGGTAATCAAAAATTTGCTCGACCAGCACCCCGGCCTGCAGGTAACCGTGGTATCCAATGCACAATTTGCGCCGATGTTCGACGGGATCGGCCGTTGTAATTTTCATCCTGCATCGCTCAAAATCACTCATAAAGGAGCGATGGGCATATACCGGCTTTTCAGGGAACTGGTAAAAGCTAACAGGTTTACCGCTGTGGCAGACCTGCACGGTGTTTTACGCTCCACCCTGCTTACCCGTTTTTTTTCGATGGCCGGTTATTCAACTGCCACCATTGATAAAGGCCGTAAAGAGAAAAAAGCACTTACCCGGAAGGATGATAAAATTTTAATGCCACTCACGGCTACGCATGAACGCTATGCCAACGTGTTCAGGAAATTAAATTGGGAGCTTACCCTTGATACGGCGCTGCCCGTTTACAATAAACAAACAATGCCCTTACCGGCTGCAACACTGGTAAAAACCGGCAGGCGTTTGATCGGGATTGCGCCATTTGCACAACACCCGGAGAAAATGTACCCTCTTGAAAAAATGAAAGAAGTGGTGGCAACAATTTCCCGGCACAGTACGGTCTTTTTGTTTGGCGGTGGCACAAAAGAGACCAGCCTTTTACAGCAATGGGCCAACGATATGCCGGAGGTACACAGTATGGCCGGTAAATATTCATTCCGGGAAGAACTTCATATCATCAGCAACCTCGATGTAATGATCAGTATGGATTCGGCAAACATGCACCTGGCATCCCTGTTCAATATCCCTGTGATCAGCATTTGGGGCGCCACCCACCCTTTTGCCGGCTTTAATGGCTGGAATCAGTCGGCAGACCGGGTTGTGTCTGTCGATCTTTCCTGCAGGCCCTGCTCCGTATTTGGCAACAAACCCTGCTGGCGGGGCGATCACGCGTGCATGCAAAATATCACACCGGGTATGATCATCGAAAAACTATAATGCGGCATCTTCTTTTTTAAAACTCAGCGGATTCATATCCTCTACTTTCTGTGACCCGGGTTCGGCTTTATGTGTCATCAATCCAAACATCATCACCAGGGCTGTCAGTACAATTACCTGGATGATCAGCGGGCGGGTTACCAGGGGAATGTTCTCACCCGGTTCGAGCGTTAAAAACAGCAGGATGGTAATGAGGCCCCGCGGTGCGATGAACAGTAAGGGAGAGAGCGGCAGTTTGGATACCTTGAGTTGAATGCCCCTCACCAGGAAACCCACTGCTACAATAGCAACCGCCCAGATCAGGGTGTCGGTATTCAATATTTCGTTTGTCTCTATCAGGTAACCAAAGAGTAAAAAAAACAGCGCCCGCACCAAAAAGGCCGCCTCACCGGTAAGCTCCCTGAACTTCAGCACTTCTTTGTTCAGCTCCTGCGGTTTCAGTTTTTGTATCCAAGCTATCTGCTTTAGCTCATCCAGGTTGCCGAGAAAAAGGCCAAAGAAGAGGATAAAGATCAACCCGGGTAAATGGTACACTTTCGATACCGAATAAATGAGAATGATGAACAGGATGATGGGAGCAAATTTTATATGATGATCGATCTTGCTCAGCAGGAAAGCCAGGCCGATCGTTGCGATAAATGATACCACTGTGATGATGAGCATTTCCAGTCCGAAGTGACCCAGCGAGCGCAACCCAAAGCTGTCGTTCAACGTCACAAAATTGAAAAACAACACGCCCACCACATCTGAGAGACTGCTTTCGTAGATCACGAATTCTTTGTTGTAAGAATCAAGTGATTTTACACTGGGTATGGCGATCGCACTGCTGATGAGGCAGAGTGGCACTGCATTCGCAAGGCAGTTCTTGAAGCTGCCACCACCAAAATACTGGAAGGCGAATGCCAGCACGAAGGCCACCAAAAGCATTGGGAACAGTGCAACGATAATGGATTTTTTTATCAGGGGGGCTTTTGATTTATTCAATTCCAGTTCAAGCGAACCTTCCAATACGATCAGGATAAGGCCAACGGTTCCCAATATGGGAAGCAAGGGCGTAAGATCGGGAATGGTGAAGCCCAGCAAACCCGCCAGTTGCCGGAACACCCACCCCAGCACCAGCAATAATATTACTGCGGGTACTTTTGTTTTTGATGCGGTTAGATCAAACACATAGGCAATCAGCAGCAAGATGCAAATGGTAAGGATGATCGCAGTAGTCATAAGTTCAGTGTCGTTTTCTGTTGGTTAGCTGGCTGGTTACGTTCGTTCATAAATATAAGGAAGTTTTACGCTTGAGCATTTTTGAAAAACAACAAACTATTTTATTATATTCACCTTGTCATTAATATTTTAAACCAAGCTAACCTGTACACAATGCAATTTAATTTCTGGATGATCTTAGTTGCCGGCCTTGTGCCGCTTTTCACCGGTTTTATCTGGTACAACCCGAAAGTATTCGGCAATGCGTGGATGAAATCCACCGGGCTTGATGAGGAAAAAATGAAAGGCGCTAATATGGGATTGATCTTTGGACTTTGTTATCTGTTTGGTTGTATCCTTGCTTCGGCTTTGATGACGATCGTTATTCATCAATTTGGCTTCAATTCTATCTTCCAGGGCGATACATCTTCAACATCCGCCGCATACATGCAGCATTTTTTCGACACCTATGGTAACCGGTTCAGAACCTTTAAGCACGGCGCTTTTCATGGTACCATTTCGGGGTTGTTTATTGCCATGCCGATCATCGGAACCGCTGCATTGTTTGAACGGAAAGGCTTCAAATACATTGCGATCCACACCGGCTACTGGATGCTCACCCTTGCGTTGATGGGTGGGCTTTTGTGCGCCTTTATGTAAGCCCCGTTTTCGGATATCCATAACGGTAAGGTTCGCCAAAACAGCATTGCTTTCCGAAGCAATAACCGTTTAAACAGGAAAATATCCAACCGAAAAACAACCATTTGCCGGCCCGTTGGTTTATTTACTTTTAAAATAAAAATAACAGTATGAAACGACTAACGATGATGGCTTTGGCAGCAGCATTTTTTTGCCAGGTAAATGCCCAGAACCTGAGCACTCCCCAGCCAAGTCCCACTCAAACAGTGAAACAGAATTTCAGCACGGGCAGTATTGAACTGAGTTACAGCCGCCCCGGAAAAAAAGGTCGTACCATTTTCGGCGACCTGGTGCCTTACGGAAAGGTTTGGCGTACCGGCGCCAACGGCGCCACCACGCTCAATTTTTCAGATGACGTAACCATCGGTGGCACTGAAGTAAAAGCCGGCAAGTACGGATTGCTCACCATACCAGGCGCTGACAAATGGACCATCATTATTACCAAAGACCTGAATGTAACCAACCCTGCGGCCTACAAAGAAGAAAATGATGTGGTAAGGCTGGCAGCGTCCCCAATAACAATGCCCTTCTCTGTAGAAACTTTCACCATCAATTTTGGTGATGTTACCGGCAACAGCCTGAATCTCGGACTGATGTGGGACAACGTTTACGTAGCTTTTCCCATCACCACCAATACGGAAGCAAGGGTAATGAAGCAGATTGACGAAGTGATCAATAAAGACAATAAACCTTATTTCAGCGCCGCACAATATTATTACGATAATAACAAAGACCTTTCACAGGCATTGACCTGGGTAAATAAAGCGCTTGAAACAAATAAAGATGCATTTTGGATGTATATGCTGAAAGCACGCATACTGGCGAAACAAGGTGATAAGGCAGGAGCTAAAGCAGCGGCCAACACCGTAATTGAAATAGCTACCAAAGCACCGAATGCCGATTATGTAAAGATGGCAAACGACTTACTGAAAACCTTGTAAGAAATAGCAGTTGACATTATTGAAACTCCGGGAACGAACCTCCGGAGTTTTTTATGCCCGCAAATCCACTGAATTAACGAAGTGAGAAACCAGGTAGTGTGGCCGGATACTTACTACAGCGCCTGTCCGATCAGCCTTGTACCTGCTGTACAAGTGAGTGACACAACGATGTTGCCCGGCGTACACAGGCCCACAAAAAAATCCCCTGCATTGTGCTGCAGGGGACTTTACAACTTGTATTCCTACGCTTATTTAACTTCTTCGAACTGGGCGTCTTCCACATGATCGCTTCCGCCGGCATTTGGCTGAGATTGTTCAGCACCTGCGGCTCCGGCTTGTTGATCTGGTTGTGCACCGGCTGCCGCCTGTGCTTTGTAGATCTCTTCGCTGGCTGCCGTCCAGGCTGCATTCATTTCAGCCAAAGAACTGTCGATACCTGCGATATCCTGTGCTTTGTGTGCATCTTTCAATTTACTCAAAGCTGCTTCAATCGGGCCTTTTTTATCAGCCGGTATTTTGTCGCCAAATTCTTTCAATTGTTTTTCTGTCTGGAAGATGAGGCTGTCAGCCTGGTTCACTTTATCCACTTTTTCACGGGCCGCTTTATCTTCTGCTTCGTGGGCCTTCGCTTCTGCTTTCATTTTCTCCACTTCAGCCTTATCCAAACCACTACCACCCTGGATGGTGATGCGTTGTTCTTTGCCGGTGCCTTTGTCTTTTGCAGTTACATGCAAAATACCATTGGCATCAATATCAAAGATCACTTCGATCTGGGGCACACCACGCGGGGCTGGTGGAATACCATCGAGGTTGAAAATACCGAGGGTTTTGTTATCCTTGGCCATTGAACGTTCACCCTGCAGTACATTGATCTGTACGCCTGGCTGGTTATCAGCATAGGTAGAAAACACCTGTGATTTTTTAGAAGGAATGGTGGTATTTGATTCAATCAACGGAGTCATTACACCACCTGCTGTTTCGATACCCAATGTTAAAGGAGTAACGTCGAGCAGCAATACATCTTTTACTTCCCCGGTTAACACACCACCCTGGATAGCAGCACCAATGGCCACCACTTCATCAGGGTTTACACCACGGTGTGGTTTTTTACCAAAGAATTTCTCAACGATCTCCTGTACTTTAGGAATACGGGTGCTACCACCTACCAGTATCACTTCATCAATCTGGGAAGTGCTGTAACCGGCATCTTTTAAGGCAGCTTCGCAAGGGCGGAGGCAACGCTCGAATAATTTATCGGCGAGTTGTTCAAATTTTGCCCGGGTCAGTTTGAGTACGAGGTGTTTGGGAACACCATCCACTGCTGTGATATAAGGCAGGTTGATCTCTGTTTCTGTTGAAGAAGACAGTTCAACTTTTGCTTTTTCAGCAGCTTCTTTCAAACGTTGTAATGCCATCGGATCTTTACGCAGGTCGATGGCTTCCTGGGTTTTGAATTCATCAGCCAGCCAATCCATGATCACTTTGTCAAAGTCATCACCACCCAGGTGAGTATCACCATTGGTAGATTTTACTTCAAACACCCCTTCACCCAATTCGAGCACAGATATATCAAAAGTACCACCACCGAGGTCGAACACGGCGATTTTATGATCGTGCTTGTCTTTGTCCAATCCATATGCAAGAGCTGCAGCAGTAGGCTCGTTCACGATACGGCGTACATTTAAACCGGCAATTTCACCTGCTTCTTTGGTAGCCTGGCGCTGACTGTCGTTAAAATAAGCCGGAACAGTGATCACCGCTTCTGTTACTTCCTGGCCGAGGTAATCTTCGGCTGTTTTCTTCATTTTTTGCAATACCATTGCTGATATTTCCTGTGGCGTGTATAACCTGCCATCTATGTCAATACGAACGGTATTATTGTCACCCTGTGCCACTTTATAGCTCCAGTGTGTTTTTTCCTCTGAAATTTCATCAAAGCGACGGCCCATAAAACGCTTCACACTCATGATGGTATTTTGCGGATTGGTAATTGCCTGCCTTTTTGCAGGATCGCCCACTTTACGCTCGCCGTTTTTCAGGAAAGCCACGATGGACGGGGTTGTACGCCTTCCTTCGTCGTTGGCTATCACCACCGGCTCGTTACCTTCCATTACGGCAACACAACTATTGGTGGTTCCTAAGTCTATACCTATAATTTTTCCCATGATTAATATTTTTTTTTGTTCATAATTGGTAGTCAATGATTGTGCCATGCGGCTACAGGTGAAAAATTGGCAGCATGCCGGGGAATGAGGGGCTTTTCAACTAAAAGCATTGTGACTAAATAGCGGTGTACCAGCAGGTTGAATGACGGGCTGACCGGATTGCCAAAAGAGTGACCCTATTAAAACCTGGCAGATCAGGCGGTTTCTTTCACTTTAAATGTGAAGTATTGCTGCATGAAAAAACTGATGGTGACCACGATGGCAGTTACGATGATCTGTGCCAGTACCGGGTACACATGCAGGTATTGCACCATGGCATTGAGGAGAAAGTAATTGATACAAAAGCTGGATACCGAAGCCAGGAAATACCTGAAAAACTGGATGCGGCCCCGGAGGTTGGATGCCGTAAATACAACGTACTTATTCAGCAGGAAACCGGCAAAAAAAACAACAGTGGAGGAAACCGACAGCGCAAAACTGTGCACTTTAAAAGCAGTGAAACCAAAATCCATCATCATCATATCGCTGTTCCCCAGCCGGGCTGCCATTACTTTAAACGAGAGCATGCCGAGCTGAACGGCCTGCTGCGCCACGATCAGGTGAAATACGCCCGTAAATACCAGGAAACCCAGTACCATATTACCACCGCCGCAGGCAGCGTACCTGAATGTTTGCAGCGGCATGATCCTTTTAAAGGGCGGATAAAAAAAGTCAATTATAGAGGTAAGCCCGTTCTTCATTTTAAAAAAGTGTGCAAATATACTCTCGTTTTTCCGGGGTTAAACGTCTACACCAGGGCCAGGCATAAAAAATCCCGCCCCCGTTTAAAGGGCGGGATCGGTTTTACAACCAGGTTAAAAAGTATATCGTACAGCAAAACCACCCCAGTTGCCCGAGAACCCGTTTCCGTATTTGTTTCCAAATTCGAAGGAAGGTTGCCAGTCGAGCGAAAGATTGATCGGCGCTGTATTGATTTTGTAATCAAGTCCCAACACCCCATCCACACCCACGGAGGAGGCTCCGCCGTATTTGTTGTTGTAGAAGCCGATGTGTGCACCCGGACCAATGTACCATTTCAATCCCGGCGCTCCGTTGATATTGCCGTGGATTTCATACAGGCCGGTGATCCTGAATCCTTTTTCCCAAAAATAACCCAGTCCTTCCAGGGCATTGTTGCCCCCCACAAAGTGTTTAATGGAAATAGCGCCTGGATAAAACTTTACCCCCAGGGCCGTTTGATAACTGGTGGAAGAAAAACTGGAACTTCTTTTTTGAGCAAACACGGATGCAGTTCCAAACAAGGTGATGAAGAGGGTTGTGATAATTGCCTTTCTCATGATTTTCATTTTTAGTTCACCCTGTATAAGCAGAAATTCATGCCAAAAAATTAATGATAAAAAAATATTTAACCCGCTTGCAGTTAATAAAATAAAAAAAGATGTGCCGCAATGGAACATCTTTTTCCAAAAGAATATTTTTGTTGATTAACCTTGTTGTAATACCATTACATCTCTCCCAAAGATTAAAACCGGAAGGCAAGTCCGAGTTTGGCATTAGTGGAACCCACGGCGCCCAACTCTAAAAAACCGCCCACATTCGGCGCAAAATAATATTTACCTCCTGCAAACAAGCTCAGGTATAAACCATTTCCATAGGGACCGTAGCTGTAGCTGTAATTGCTGTTACTCCACCGGAAAGTACGGAAACCAAGGCCGGCACCTGCATACAGGTCGAGATTCTCAATATCCAGGTTCAGCAGTTCATTAAAATGATAAGACCCCCTTCCACCGAAATAAACGGCTGTAAATTTTTCGTTGGCACCATTGTAGGTTTTGGACAAATAATCAATATTGCCACCTACACTGATAGCATCGGTAATTCCCAATTCAAAAGAGGCGGATAAAGGAATGCCACCGGAATAGTAAGAGTTAACACCTACACCGATGTTGAGCAATTTGTCGCCTTCGTTGTAAGCAAGGCTGCTTTTTTGAGCTTTTAAACCGGTGGTTGCTGCGAGCGCAAGGCTAAGTATCAGCGTTATCTTTTTCATATTGTTGATTTTGTTGTTTTATTAAAATGCATTTTTTATCGTAGTGTCCCGGCTAATCCAGTTCAACGCAAACACTAAGTAACCAATTTGTTTGCAACGAAGGTGTTAATACTACCCGGGATCAATGGAGGATATTGACTGGCACGAAATGGCTGACGCACACTTACTGCAGGTACTCAGGTACCTGCAAAACAGGTTCCCGGGTTGATGAGCCCGCACTTCCGGTTACAGCAACCGCATCAATTATACAACTGTTCCTGCAGTTCTTTTACGCGGCCATCCTCAATGTACTCATCATAGGTGGTGAGGCGGTCGATGATCCCTTTGGGCGTGAGCTCAATGATGCGATCCACAACGGTTTGCATAAACTGGTGATCGTGTGTTGCGATGAGCACAATTCCAGGGAAGGCAATACAGCCGTCGTTAAACGCGGTGATGCTTTCCAGGTCGAGGTGGTTGGTAGGTTCATCCAACATCACGAGGTTAGGATTTTGCAGCATCATCTTACTGATCATGCAACGCACTTTCTCTCCTCCGCTCAGTACATTGGTTTGTTTCTTTATTTCATCGCCACTGAACAACATTTTTCCCAGGAAGCCACGCAGAAAATCTTCATCCACCGTTTCCTTGGTGTTGGCCGGCACAAACTGGCGCAACCAATCCATAAGGTTGTCTGACTGAACAAAATACTCAGTGTTGTCGTTGGGCAGGTAGGCTGGTGTAATGGTGCTACCCCATTCATACTTACCTTCATCAGCTTTTAACTTACCATTGATGATCTCGAAAAAAGTGGTGGTGGCGAGCGGGTTGCGGCTTACAATACCGATCTTCTGTCCCTTCACAATATCAAAGGAAACATTGCTGAACAATACTTTTCCATCTACAGATGCCTTTAATTTTTCTACGTTCAGTATCTGGTTACCCACTTCCCGGTCTGGTTTAAATATGATACCGGGATATTTACGGTTGCTCGGCGTGATGTCTTCAAACACCAGTTTATCAAGTGCTTTCTTCCGGCTGGTTGCCTGCTTACTTTTAGATGCATTGGCACTAAACCGGGCGATAAATTCCAACAGGTCTTTCTTCTTCTCCTCCATCTTCTTATTCTTATCACTAGCCTGCCTTGCCGCCAGTTGAGAACTCTCGTACCAGAAACTATAGTTACCGGTATATACCTTTATCTTCTGCTTGTCAACATCAGCCACATGTGTACACACGGCGTCAAGAAAATGCCTGTCGTGACTCACCACCAGTACAATATTTTCATAATCGGCTAAAAAGTTCTCAAGCCATTTGATGGTTTCCACATCCAGGTTATTGGTAGGCTCATCCAGCAGCAGGATATCCGGGTTACCGAAAAGGGCCTGCGCCAGCAACACCCTCACTTTTACGTTGGCAGGAATGTCCGTCATTAACTGCTGGTGCATTTCATCCTTTACACCCAGTTCTGTGAGCAATTGTGCTGCATCACTTTCTGCGGTATAACCGCCCATTTCGCCAAATTCATGCTCCAGTTCACCGGCCCTCATACCATCTGCTTCGCTGAAATCCTCCTTCAGGTAAATCGCATCTTTTTCGAGCATGAGGTCCCACAATTTCTTGTGACCCATCATCACGGTATGCAATACTGATACCTGGTCAAACTCAAAATGGTCCTGCCGCAGCATGGCCAGCCGCTCACCGGGGGTGATGGTAACGGTACCTTTATTGGGTTCTATTTCACCACTAAGTATCTTGATAAAGGTTGATTTTCCGGCACCATTGGCACCGATGACACCATAACAATTTCCCTTGGTGAAACTGATGTTTACTTCGTCGAAGAGCACCCTTTTGCCGTAGGCCAGGGTGACGTTATTTACACTGATCATAATTTTAAACGGGCGCAAAGATAAGGCCTGAAGCTTAAAAAAACGGATTCATTTTGCGGTGGCGTTGTGATTGCCCGCCGGGCAGGTGACTTAAATACCGCAGGATTGTAAAAATAGGCTTCCGCAATGGGCAGGTTGTTTACTGAAAAGAAGGCCTGGAAAATGTATGCAATAATCGTGGGGATTTGCATTTTGCTAACAGTATCAAAATAATCATTTCACTAACTTACCCAACCGTTTGAAGCCACTATGAAGTTTATACATAAAAACAACTATGTATGAAAAAATTATTATTGCCTCTTTTGCTGGTATCCCTTACCGTTAGTTATGCGCAACATCCCCGCTCCTTTTCTGTGCATTTTGATCTTGACAGGTTCAACCTTACGCAGGATGCCACGAGCAGCCTGGATAGCTTTGTGACCACCACCGCCCCCGGTACCGCTTTGAGATTATTCGGGCATACCGATATCATGGCCGGTTATGATTACAATGATGCGCTTTCATTAAAAAGAACACACGCCGTGAAGCAATACCTGCTGGGCAAAGGATGGAAAGAAGCAGATATCATTGAAGAGAGAGGTTTTGGCAAACGACGCCCGCTTAACCGCAATCACGGTGAGTGGGAAATGTACCTGAACCGGCGGGTGGAGATCATTCCCGGGGATGGTAACCAGGAGGAAACGGAAGAAAAAGATTTAACA
>CAYVLT010000119.1:0-12580 GCA_964452405.1 uncultured Ferruginibacter sp. | reverse complement strand
AGTTACGGGTGCTGCGCCCCACGGCATACCGCAATTCAAGATTCTTCTTTACCATATTACGGCGAAGATCGAGGAAGCGGAATTTCATCCGCAACTCGTCACCGCCATCCGTATCATCCTGTATTGAAAAAGGCGGTACGGCCGATTTATTTAAAATGGTAAAATCGGTAACCAGTATCTCAATATCACCAGTAGGAATATTCGCATTTTTACTGCTGCGCTCGTTTACCGTTCCCCGGGCTTGTAACACAAACTCCCTTCCCAGGGGATTTGCTTCGAGCCGGGCATTCAGGCTTTCGGAAAACAACAACTGCGTAATACCATAACGATCACGCAGATCAACAAAAGTGATGCTGCCGAACTTACGTACTGTTTGCACCCAGCCGCTGAGGGTGACTTCCTTATTTACATCGGCCATTCTGAGTTCGCCGCAGGTATGAGAACGATACATATCTTTAATTTGAAAATAAAATGGAGGCTCCAGGCAAATGAGCGTCGGAACTGCTTTTCCCCACCAGCTAATGGGTAGCCGCACCACACAGCGTTTTACTGAAACGGCTGCAAATATACTTCCCTTGCCATAAATTACCGAGGGTATTTCGGGCTGGCGGCCAAAGAGCCAGCCATGCACCGGCATTTGTGTAGTAGATGCACTACATTGCAGCGGTTAAAACACCCTGCAAAAAAGGGTTAAAATACCCTTGCGGTTATACTGTTGAATATTGACTTTGCATCCAATAAAATTCTAAACCTAAAAAATCTTTACTATGGCAAACATTAGTTTCGAAACGGCACAAAGTATGACCATCAAATCTGCAGATTGGCTGAAAAAACTTTCCAATTACATTGAAAATCCTGCCAATCCCGTTCCCCAGGATGTGTACAGCACGCAAAAATTTGCTTTTGAAATTTCAAAAGACGATCTTGAGGCGGTGATGGTAAGTGACCGGGTTGTGGGCATTCTTGGGTATGAATCTGACAGTGAATCGCTGACCGTAATACTGGTTTCAGTAGATGCTGAAGGAAAACCAAAATCGACGGTAACCCCCCGCCAGACATGGCCATTGTTATACACACCAGACAAGGTATCGGATGTGATCAATACCTTCCTTAAGCCTTAAAGACACTGAATGGATTTTTTGAAGCTATTATATTATGGGTTAATGGGCCTGAGCCTGTTAACCCTTTTGTTTAACCTGAAAAAGTTGGGTAAACCTTATTACTGGTTCATTCCTTTGATCATCCTGTCGATCTCAGTACAGGTATTCGGTGACGTACTCAAAACTTACAACATCGCCGGCAACAGTTTTATCTTTCATATCTACATCCCTGCCGAGTATTCGCTGTTATCCCTTTTTTATTACTCGTTGTTACAAACCAATCGTGTAAAAAAAGCGATCCTTTTTTCCATTCCTGCCCTGTTATTATTTTCAGTGATCTATTATACCGGCAACCACCAATCGTTCTATGGTGCAGACTTTGTTGATTTTTGCATTGAAAGCGTTTTTATCTGTACCTGGATCATCGTGTTTTTTGTGCAATTGCTGCATTCAGAAGAAGATTTTAACCTGATCCGCTACCCGGCATTCTGGATCAACGCCGGCAACCTTCTTTTTTTCGCCGGCTGTGTAGTGGTGATGGGCCTTTACTTTTCACTGCACCAGCGGGATAAAAATCTGGCTGAGCAGTTGCTCATGATCAATCATTATCTTAATCTTGTATTATATTGTATGTATATAATCGCCTTCTTATGTCCGGTGAACTCGAAAAAATCATAATCGTTGCAGTTGCCTCCACTGCGTTGATACTTTTTTTTGCGTTCCTCATCATTATGTACGCTCTCGCTTATCAAAAAAGGAAGAACAAACATTTTGAAGAAAAACAGTTGATGCAGGCGAATTTTCAATCGACCATCCTCCAGACCCAGATCGAAATACAGGAGCAAACCCTAAAAAATGTTGCCCAGGAAATTCATGATAACATCGGCCAGATACTGATCCTGGCAAAATTAAACCTCAACACTTTTCCACCCTTACAGGATGCGGAAGCGGAGACGAAGGTGGACGACACCCGTAATCTTGTGGGGAAGGCCATCAGCGATCTTCGCGACCTGAGTAAAAGTTTACATGGTGAAAAAATGGCCCAGGCCGGATTGCCGGATTCAATTGCCAATGAATTGAAAATAATTCAGAATACAGGATTATGCCAGACAGCCTTTCAAATTACCGGCAATAAATTCAAACTTTCCCCGCAAAAAGAGATCGTGCTTTTCCGCATTGTACAGGAATCTTTGCACAATGCACTGAAGCACGCCAAGCCAAAAAATATAGGGGTTGAACTAAGTTACAATCCTGCACAATTTAAAATGTTGATCACAGATGACGGGGAAGGATTTGACCCGGCCCAACTTAAGGTGGCAGATACCGGAATTGGTTTGAAAAACATGCAGGACAGGGCATCACTGATCGGAGGTAATTTTGTACTGAAGGCAGCACCGGGCGAAGGCACCGCTATAGCAGTGACCATTGCCAATCCTGAAACCTAACAGATAAATATTTATAGAATGGCAACAATTGCGTTAACAGATGATCATGTATTACTGAGAAATGGTTTAGCCTCTTTGGTGAAAAGTCTCGGCCACACGGTTTTATTTGAGGCAGACAATGGAAAAGACTTTATCAGCAAATTCAATGCTGAGCAGGCACCTGAAATTGTGTTGATGGATATTAATATGCCCCTGATGGACGGCTTTGAAACAACGCTTTGGCTGAAACAGCATCATCCCGGCATCAAAGTGATTGCCCTGAGTATGTATGACAATGAAAGCTCCATCATCCGCATGATGAAGTGTGGCGCCAAAGGATATATTTTAAAAGATAGTCACCCCGGCGAATTGAAAGAAGCCATAGAATCACTGCTGGCCAAAGGATATTATTACACGGAGCTGGTAAACAGCAAGCTGATGCATGCATTCAATAATTTTGACAATGATAACAGCAGTATCAAAAACCTTGTGCAGATATCCGAAAAAGAAACTGAATTTTTAAAACTGATCTGCACAGAACTTACCTATAAAGAGATCGCCGATAAATTAAAAGTGAGCCCGCGTACGGTTGACAATTACCGCGACAGTCTTTTTGAAAAACTACAGATAAAAACAAGGGTGGGATTGGCCATGTTTGCCGCAAGAAACGGCATCGTTCAATTCTGACCAGGCGTTCACCTCCAACTTCGGCCGCCATTTTCGTTTACCCGTCACCGGCAGGTACTGGTTTTTTATTACATCGTTTCCAACTCTTCCCGGTGACGGGGCTTCCACCACAGGTAATAAAAAAGCAGGAAACAAAGCCCGGTTACAAATGGAATGAGAGCAAGATGCTTGTAGGTGTAGGTACCGAAAATAACATCAGAATCAAAATGCAGGAATTCACTGATCATCCAATATGAATTGGCTGCTATCCATGCCACGATGGCGATATTGTGACAGAGTTCACTCATATACCGGCGGGTTCTCACTGCGATTACAATAGCGATGATGAGGGTGGGAAAGATCATCGCAATACCCAATGGTCTCCAGATCATGCACCAACTGATATCTTTCAGCAGCCAGAAAAGTATGTGCAGGTTTTCCATTTTGCGGTACCGCAAGGGTATTGAATACACATCATTCGCCATAATAGTTTTTGCAACAAATATACTGTGGTGAACCATTCCCTGTTTATCCCGGGTTAACCCTCCTGTTCCATCAGTTGATCAAGCGATACACCGGGTACCGGAGATGGGCAGGTTCGTAGTAGGGTGAATGTTTGTACACAAAATTTAATTGTGCGCCAGCATTTGCTGCGAAAGCAGTATCCTGCTGTTTTTTATCATTGAGTGCCTGTTGCAGCAAGGGATCATTTTTCAGCACTCCGGCTGCGATATCCTCCCACCGGTAGTCGCTGTAACCTTCTTTCTGCTGCAAAACAGCATCGAAAAAATTCCAGCTGAAAAAACTATCGTCACCTTGTGGTTCCAGCATTTCTATGATATATCGTGCGGCTGGTTGGTTGAGCGCCACCAAAAAATCGCCTTTTAAAAATTTAATTTGTTGCAGGGAACTGGTCAGCTTCAACCCGTAATTCTTATGGTGTTTTTCATAAGGCCGCTGCAAAGTTTTGTACTCATCAATATGGTAAGCCTCTACCTGCATCACGGTATCTTTACGGAATGGAGTCAATTGCACCCCGTTCAACCGGAGCAATTCAATCACCTGCCACCATCCCTGGGGTATGATGTAGGCCTTGGGCCTTTGAATGGTAAGCGTCGGTACAAATACATCATAAAACTTTACCTGTTTTACAAAAGGACGGTTGTGATCAAAAAAAAACCTATCCATCCCGGTTACGGTGCTCCGGGTATGAACAGTATCATATCCTTTGAAGGTGATGGTTGAATATCTGGCCGAATCCACCCGCCAATTCAGGGCAAACTGTTGTTGTGCCATCATGTTGTCCCGGGCCTGTTCATGTTGCCGGATGAGAGCCGCCGCATGTGTGGAAGCCTGTTCTATTACCGTTTGCATAAAGGCATAGGTTGCCTGCACCCTGTCTTTAAAAGGCTTGAGCATATGTGTTTCGGGTACAAACCCGATGGTGCCAAACAATGCGGCATAGCCGGAGGAGTAGCGGGGCGGATCATAAAATATTTCCATGCCGTTATCCGGGCTGGCCGTTTCAAAATTCACATAAGGACAGATATCCCATTTTTTTTCCGCCATGCCTTTGTACAATGCCGGTTCAAATATTTCTTTCAACCATACTCCATTGGTACCTAATTTATCATACTGGGTGGTAAGCAGCGTAAATGTATGTTGGTAATCCGCGCCATCACTCACATGGTTATCGATCAAAATATCAGGGCCTGACCATTGGAATATTTTTGTAAATGTTCTTGCATTTTTACTGTCGCATTTGGTGAAATCCCTGTTCAGGTCGAGGTTTTGTGCATTTCCCCTGAAGCCGTATTCCAAAGGACCATTTTGATTGACCCTTGAAAAGCTTCCACGATTCAGGCAGCCGCCGATGTTGTACACCGGGATGATCGCCAGCACCACATTGGCGGGCAACAACAGTTTCCCTTTTACAATGTCCCTCACCAGCATCATACTGGCATCTATCCCATCAGGCTCGCCGGGGTGTATGCCATTGTTGATCAGGATCACCACTTTATTGGATGCATACCATTTTGCAGGATCAAAGTTGCCATCGTCGCTTACCAGCACTAGGTGAATCGGGTAGCCGGCATCGGTAGTACCGGTAGCTTTCACCAACACCTTGTTCGATTGCCGGTCAAGCTGTTTGTACCATTCAATCACTTCAGCGTAGGTTGCCGACCGGGTTCCCCCCGACTTTTCAAAAGTTGACTGCTGCGGGAAAACAGCAAGGCACATTAAGAAGCAGTTCACAAAGAGAAAGATTTTCCTCATCCCATTTTTTTTCACAAGCTACATATTTACCAGCAGTTAGTTTTACCATTCAACATCTTATACCGGGAAAATAAGGCAGGCTATTTGTGTAAAATTACAGGCTCTTTCATCTGTTCTGCAACAACCCGGTTCGCCGGTACCAGTTGATAAGAGGATCAACAAATTGTATCTTGTACTGTAAATTTTAACGAATGATCAAAAAGGTATACATGGCACTGTTACTCGTAACCATTTCGGGAACAGTGCTGGCGCAGAAAGACAGCAGTTATACAGCGGAATGGAAGCAGGTGGCTGCATTAGAAAAAAAAGGACTCACCGCTTCAGCCCTCAAGGCAGTGGTTGGAATTTACCAGCGGGCCAAAAAGGATGGTAACGAAACCCAGCAGATAAAAAGCAGCATCTACCAAATCAGGTACCGCGGCATGACCGAGGAAAACAGCCAGGAAAATAATATTGATTTTGTTGACAGCCTGGCTAAGCATGCACTATCACCGGCAAAGAATATACTGCTGAGTATGGAGGCTGAAATGTACTGGCATTACCTTCAGAATAACCGTTGGAAACTCTACAATCGAACCCAACTATCAAATGACAGCAGCAGCGATATCAGCACATGGACGTTGAATAAACTGTACCGTACAATCGGGGGATTGTACGAGGCTTCGCTACAGGAAAAGGAGCAGTTACAACACAGCAGGCTGGATGGGTTTGATGACATACTGGTAAAAGGAAAAAACACCCGCAACCTACGACCTACCCTATACGATTTTCTCGCCTTCAGGGCCCTGGATTATTTCAAAACCGGTGAAAGCGAACTCACCAAACCTGCCTACCGCTTTGTACTCAAAGAGCCTGCTGCCTTTGCGCCTGTTGAAGAATTTGTACAATACCCCTTTGCCACGGAAGACAGCAGCGCAACACAATACAATGCACTGGTACTGCTGCAGCAAATTGAGCAATTTCATTTAACAGATGAACGAAAGGAGGCATTACTTGATGCAGACCTCATCCGGTTATCATTTGTATATGCACAATCGGTGAACCCTGATAAAATGAACCTGTATGAAAATGCACTTCTTAACCTCGAAGAAACTTTTCCCAGGTACGAAGCTACTGCACAGGCAATGTATTTAAGGGCTGCCTTGTACAATCAAAAGGGGCAGAACTACGATCCCGTTACCAATACCACCAACCAATACGAAATTAAACGTGCCTGGGAACTGTGTGAAGCAGCCATTAAAAAATTTCCAGGCAGCGAGGGAAGCATCAATGCGCAAAATTTGTTGAACCAGGTACTGCGTCCGTCGCTTACGCTCGAGACTGAAAAAGTAAATGTTCCGGGACAACCATTCCGGACGTTGGTGAAATATAAAAATGTACAGAAAGTTTATTTCCGCATTATTAAAACCAATCGCGGTGAACTTAAAAATGCCGACCGGAGAGATTATAACAAACTATGGCAATCTTATGCAGCCCTGAAGCCTTTGAGAAACTGGAGCATTGCATTGCCTGACCCGCTCGATTACCAGGATCATTCCGTAGAAGTAAAGGTTGATGCGCTGGGCATTGGTGTGTATATTATTCTTGCCAGCCTGGATGAGGACTTCGGGCTTGAGAAAAATATCCTGGTGAGGCAAATCACTTATGTAAGCAACATCAGTTTTATCCACAACGATCAGAACGATTATTACGTGCTAAACAGGAACAGCGGCGAACCGCTGGCGGGCAGCAAAATACAGGTATGGCAATCAACCTATGATTACAACAAAGGCAATTATATCGATATAAAAGCAGAACAGTACAGCAGCGATAAGAACGGCTTCTTTAAAATGAAAAAAATAAAAGATTACCGCCAGGTTCAACTCCAGGTGACTTACGGACCTGATGAATTGTTCATGGATGAAAACATTCCGGACTACCATTATAATTACTATGAGCCGGCAGGTGCGGTGTTACAAACGTTTCTTTTTACAGACCGGTCAATCTACAGGCCCGGGCAAACCGTGTATTTTAAAGGCATTGTGTTGAACAAAACTGGAAAGGCAGTTGAAAGTAAAGTAGTGTCTGGCCATAGTTCCACTATACAGTTGATGGATGCCAACCGCCAGAAGGTGGGAGAATTGAAGGTTACCACCAATGAGTTTGGATCATACCATGGTTCGTTCAAAATTCCGGAGGAGGGCGTAACCGGCCAATTCAGCCTGTACGATTCTGCGTGTAATGGTAACAGTTATTTCAGCGTGGAAGAATACAAGCGGCCTAAATTTTTCACTGAGATACAAAAGCCCGCCGGCACCTACCGGGTTAATGACAGTATTGTTGTTACCGGTTTTGCGAAGGCCTATGCCGGGAATAATATAGATGGTGCGGCCGTTAAATACAGGGTGGTTAGAAAACTAAGTTACCCGGTTTGGTGGGGTTACAGGAATACCTACAGCAGGTACCGCCCCATTTATCCACCCGGGCGGAATGAGCAGGTAGAGATCATCAATGGCAACACGGTAACAGATGCCTCCGGAAAATTCCACATCGTTTTTAAAGCCATTCCTGATGAAACAACCGATAAAAAAGACCAGCCAACATTTTACTTTGAAGTGAGTGCGGATGTGACCGATCTTAACGGGGAAACCCGCAGCGGGCAAACAGAAATTGCAGTTGCCTACCAGGCATTGCAACTACAAATTACCAGCAAAGAAAAAATGAATGCTGACAGCCTCTACCGGCTACCAGTAAGTTCCACCAACCTGAATGATATTTTCGAAAAAACGGCTGTGGCTGTTCATCTCTATAAACTCCGGGAGCCAGGCCGCATTTTCAGGGAAAGATACTGGCAGGTTCCCGACCAGTTTGTGATGAGCCGGGATGAGTACTACCGCTACTTTCCTTTCGATGTGTATAAGGATGAAGACAAGGTGAGCAATTGGCAAGCGGGAAACGCTGTGCTGGAAGTGAACGATTCAACCAGTGAACGGTTGTTTATAAACCTGCCCATCCGTAAAGGAACGGCGGAAGGAAAACTTTTACCAGGCTGGTACAAAGTGGTGGTAACGGCCAAAGATAAATATGGCGAAGATGTAAGGGCGGAAAAATATATTGAACTCACGGGCGATAAAAACAGGCCATCCGTTCCCGTTATAGTTGAAACAAAAATTGCAACCGCGGAACCTGGTGGCAACATCCGTTACACCATTAAAACCGGTTTTGAAAAAATATGGCTCATACACAGCCTTACCCGGATGGACAGTTCGGTTGCCGTACAGTACCTCAACATTGCTCCAACAAATGGTTTTGACAACACCCTTGCTGTGCAGGAGAGCGATCGTGGAGGTATCGGTATGAGTTATGCTTTTGTGAAACATAACCGTGCATATAGTGGCAAGGAAAATTTCCAGGTACCCTGGACCAATAAAGAATTGACGATTACCTATGCAAGTTTCAGGGATAAATTATTACCCGGCGGTGAAGAAAAATGGACGGTTAAGATCAGCGGCAGTAAAGGTGAAAAAGTTTCGGCTGAAATGCTGGCGGCTATGTATGATGCCAGTCTTGATCAATTCAGGCAGCATGGCTGGGGCAGGCTCAACATCTGGCCCGGGCTTTTCAATGTACCTGCCTGGAGCCACAATAGTTTCAACAGTCAAAGCGCCGACCTGCATCCAGGAAATTTTGATGTGAATACTGGTAACCTGGTAAAAAGCTATGACCAGCTATTGAATTTTAGGGAGAATTATTTGCAGGATGTAGTGGTAGTTGGATACGGCAGGAAAGACGCCACACTTTACCGGATGACTTCCGGCGCACCCGGAGCTGCGGCAGACGTAAGTGAACGTGAAATGGGTGACTTTAACGAAGACACTGTTAAACACATGAAACTTTCCAAGCCGGGATTCGATGATACCGACGCTGATGGGGTGCCGGATAATATCGACCGTGAACCCAACACGCCAAAAGGAAATAAAGTAGATGCCAATGGAGTAACGATCCAGGAAGGTGCGGATGAAAACCCGGTGCGGAAAAACTTTAATGAAACAGCTTTTTTCTTCCCTGACCTTACCACCGACGAAGAAGGAAATGTTTCCTTCAGGAGTACCCTGCCCGAAGCACTCACCCAATGGAAGCTGATGACCCTCGTGCATACCAAAGACCTCAAAAGCGGCTATGCCGAAAAAACACTGGTCACACAAAAACCACTGATGGTACAACCCAACGCACCGCGGTTCATGCGGGAAAGTGACCAGCTTGAATTCAGTGTGAAAGTGGTGAACCTGAGCGACAGCGCCCTGGAAGGAACAGCCTCTTTACAATTGATGGATGCTGCAGACAATAAGCTGGTGAATGAGCTGTTCGGTAACCAATCCACCATACAAAAATTCACTGTTGGCGCCGGGCAAAGTACTGTATTGAAATATCCGCTGAAGATACCGCTCAACTTTAACAGTGCCCTCACCTACCGGGTGATCGCAACGGCAGGCGACTTCAGTGATGGGGAAGAGATGGTGGTGCCGGTACTCACCAACAGAACACTCGTAACCGAGAGCCTTCCGCTGAATATGCGTAATACGGCAAAAAAAGACTTCAGGTTTGAAAAACTGATCAGCAGTGCCAACAGTCATTCCATCAGCAACCATGCACTAACGGTGGAGTATACCAGCAACCCGGCCTGGTATGCGGTACAGGCACTGCCTTATTTGATGGAATACCCTTACGAATGCGCTGAACAAACATTCAACCGTTATTATGCCAACACGCTGGCCTCTTATATTACAAATTCGAGCGAAAAAATAAAGGCGGTTTTTGAAAAATGGAAAACAGCGGATACGGCCGCACTGCTGAGCAACCTGCAGAAAAACGAAGAATTAAAATCACTGTTGTTGCAGGAAACACCCTGGGTACTGGATGCCCGGGACGAAACGCAGCAAAAGAAAAATATTGCCCTGCTTTTTGACATGGTGCGTATGAGCAATGAAACCGGTAAAGCACTTGCCAAATTAAAGGAGATGCAAAGCAGCAATGGCGGTTTCACCTGGTTCAAAGGCGGTCCGGATGATCGTTATATGACGCAGTACATACTCACAGGTATTGGTCATTTAAAAAAACTGCAGGCCCTGGCAGCAAATGACCAGCAGCAGGCGAACGACCTCAATGCAATGGTACAAATAGCCATACCTTACCTTGATTCAAAAATGAAGGATGACTATGAATGGCTGGTGAAACACAAAGCCAACCTGAAAGAAAACAACCTTAACTACAGCATCATCCAGTACCTGTACATGCGTGGTTTCTTTACCAATATTGCCGTTAGTGAAAAATGCAACACAGCTTTTGCCTATTACCGGAAACAGGCGCAGCAATACTGGTTGAGCAACAGCAGGTACATGCAGGCCATGATCGCTTTGGCGCTTGACCAATGGGACGATCATAAAACACCACCGTTGATCATACGGTCACTGAAAGAAAATGCCATCAACAACGATGAAACGGGCATGTATTGGAAAGATTGGAATAACCGAGGCTGGTTTTGGTACCAGGCGCCCATAGAAAGCCAGGCGCTGATGATTGAAGCCTTTGCCGCCATAGACAAAAACACAGCAAGGGTGGATGACTTAAAGACCTGGCTGTTGAAACAAAAACAAACGCAAAACTGGGGAACCACCCGGGCAACAGCAGAAGCGTGCTATGCATTACTGCTAACCGGCAGCAGTTGGTTGCAACAGGAGCCGACGATAAACATCAGGCTGGGAAACACAGTTGTAAAAAGCACTGACCAGCCTGCTGAAGCCGGCACGGGGTACTTCAAAAAAAGAATTGAAGGAAATACCGTAACTCCTGCCATGGGGAATATCACAGTGAGTACTGACGGCAATTCAAAAAATGTTTCAGGCTGGGGAGCTGTGTATTGGCAATATTTTGAAGACCTGGATAAAATAACCGCTGCCGCCACGCCGCTTAGCCTGCAGAAAAAATTATACCTGGAGAGAAACACTGACAAAGGACCGGTACTGGATGCACTGGAAGATGGAGCCCGGTTAAAAGTGGGCGACAAGATAAAAGTGAGGATCATTTTAAAAGTGGACCGCGATATGGAGTATGTGCAAATGAAAGATATGAGGGCTTCTTGCATGGAGCCGGTGAATGTATTGAGCGGGTATAAATACCAGGGTGGGCTAGGGTATTACGAAAGCACCAGGGATGCGAGTACCAATTTCTTTTTTAACTGGCTCAACAAGGGCACCTATGTTTTTGAATATCCTGTTTTTGTAACCCATGCGGGCAATTTCAGTAATGGTATTACCAGCATTCAATGTATGTACGCTCCTGAATTTACGAGTCACAGCGAAGGGATACGGGTGGAAGTGTTGGCTCTCTGATGCAGCCTGCACCTGCAGCCGGGCATATTACAGCTGATGGCTGCTGAATTTCTGATGGGCAGGCGGATTGCAATGAAAACCCCGGTGAGGGTGAGTGTGGTGGCCGGCGCCGGAGTTGTAATGGAAAGCCGCTACGGGTGATTGGATGAGTACTGGTGCCGCTTGCCCCGGCTATTAGCCTTATCGTTAACGATTGATTATGAGTTACCTGAACGAAGGCACCCCGGGCAAGGCAAACTCAATTACCAAAGGTTAGCCCCCGATTTCAATTGCAGGAATTTTCAAAACTGCCAGCCGGTGCTGCCGGCAAAGATGTAAACCGGGGGGCGAACGTAAAATTCTTCCGAACCGACCTTGATTTTTAGCTGTAAACCCCTACCTTTGCTGCCCGTTATAAAATTTGACGGGAAATAAACAATATTTTTTAAACAAAAATCAGGGAAATGAACAACTACGAATTGATGGTGATTTTTACCCCTGTGCTCTCTGAAGAGGAATTTAAAGCCGCTCAGAGCAAATACGCCGCCCTCGTAAAAGAAAATGGCGGAGATGTATTGCACTCTAATCCCTGGGGATTAAAATCGCTGGCCTATCCCATTGCTAAAAAGACCACAGGTCTTTACTGGGTAATGGAGTATACTGCGCCATCCAGCTTCAATGAAAAGTTGAAAACTCAACTTTTACGTGACGAATCAGTAATGCGTCACATGTACACTGCACTCGATAAATACGCCGTCGAGTACAA
>CAYVLT010000118.1:0-12627 GCA_964452405.1 uncultured Ferruginibacter sp. | reverse complement strand
AGGGCGTATTGGTTGGCGGCATCAGTGGTATCCCCCCCACAAAAGTGATCATCATTGGCGCCGGTATCGTGGGTGAATATGCTGCCCGTACCGCACTGGCCATGGGCGCCAGCGTTAAAATATTCGACAACAGTATTTACCGGTTAAAAAGACTGCAAAACAATATTGGCGGCAGGTTGTGGACTTCAGTGCTTGAACCCAAGATATTGGCCAAGCAGTTAAAAACCTGTGATGTTGCGGTGGGTGCTTTGAGCAGCACCGGTGGCCGAACGCCGATTATTGTTACAGAAGCCATGGTAAGTAACATGCGACCCGGTACCGTGATCGTAGATGTAAGCATCGACAGGGGCGGATGTTTCGAAACCAGTGAAGTAACCACGCACGAACATCCCACATTTAAAAAATATGATGTTATCCATTACTGCGTACCTAATATACCCAGTGGTTTTGCCCGTACCGCCTCGCAGGCCATCAGCAATGTATTAATGCCGTTGTTGCTGGAAACTGCCGATGAAGGAGGCATTGATAATATTGTTTGGCACAAGATCAATATACGCAGCGGCATCTACCTCTTTAAAGGTAGTTTAACCAATTTTCATTTAAGCGAACGGTTCGATCTTAAATTCACTGATCTTAATTTACTCATCGCCAGCAGGAGATAGTGGATGGCGACCGTGCGGAGTGGTGGCGAAGTTTGGTAATGGAGAAACCGGCTATTTATAATCGCCGATGGCGATCACTTCATCACAAAAATTATATTCCTGCCGGTCGTTACTGCTGATGATCACCAGCCGGTTGCTGCTATGCTCCTTGATGAGCTGGTGATAAAGGGCAGCGCCTTCTGCATCTAAATTGGTGGTGGGTTCGTCGAGCAACAGGATGGGTGTATTGCTTAAAAAAGCCTGGGCCAGTTTGAGACGTTGTTTCATGCCGCTGCTGTAATACCGTATCTGCCTGTCGGCAGCCCTGGACAGGTTTACGATCCTGAGGGCCTCCTGTTTTTCTACTGTGAGTGATTTGAAACGGCTGTGAAAATCAAGCATTTCATTCGCAGTCATCTCTTCTATCAGTTCGAGATAAGGGGCAGCCACCGAAATGTATTGAAATAGCCGGTCGTTGCTCACCGGCCCGGACCCGTTTGAAAAAAGAATTTGCCCTTCGTTAAAAGTAAGCGCCCCGGAGATCACCTGCAGCAGGGTTGATTTGCCGGAACCGTTAGAGCCGGTGATGGCATATTTCTTTGGGGTTGTGAACTCGTAATTCACGCCCCGAAAGATCCATTCACGGTTAAATCTTTTGCCGGTATTGCTGAGTGTGATCTGCATGCCTGGAGCTGAAATAATAGGTGTTGTGGTTCAGTAATGGTATCCTGTACAAGTGTGCGACGCAACGATGTTGACAGGTGCGGAAATGCCGGGTTCAAACATCTTCCCTGCTTTTATTCATCCTCCATGCTTCCTTTGATGAACCGCTTTATGATGCCCCGGCCACTGTCGCGGATAAAGGTTACAATCTCATCACGTTCATCAGTAGCCGAAATTTCTTCTTCAATATAATTCAATGCCTGGGAAGTGTTCATTGATTTATTGTAAATGATCCGGTAGATATCGAGAATATGATTGATTCTGTCGAGTGAAAATCCCCGGCGTTTCAAGCCCACAGAATTTACACCTGCATAGCTCAATGGGGTACGGCCGGCCTTGATGTAAGGAGGTACATCTTTGCTTACCAGCGAGCCGCCGCTGATGAATGCATGCTGCCCCACCTGCACAAACTGGTGGATGGCACACATACCGCCGAGAATGGCGTGGTCACCTACAATTACGTGCCCGGCCATTTGTGTATTGTTGCTGAGGATGCAATTATTCCCGATGATGCAGTCGTGCGCAATATGGCTGTAAGCCATCAGCAGGCAGTTACTGCCCACCTTGGTTGTCCACCTGTCCTTACTGCCCCGGTTCACGGTTACAAACTCGCGGATGGTGGTGTTGTCGCCGATCTCCACTGTTGTTACTTCTCCTTCATACTTCAGGTCCTGCGGGATGGCAGCGATCACTGCTCCCGGGAAGATGCGGCAGTTTTTCCCGATACGGGCGCCTTCCATAATGGTAACATTGCTGCCGATCCAGGTGCCTTCGCCGATTTCCACGTTTTGATGGATCACGCTGAAAGGATCCACCTTAACATTGGTGGCCAGTTTGGCGTTGGGATGAATGTAAGTGTGTGGGTGAATCATGAAAAAAGATGAAGGTTTGAAATATTTTGGTGGCGCAATTTTTAAAGATAGGTCAATCGTGTTATACTTATTGTGAACATACCAATGCCCGGTTAATTTCTTTTTACCAACTGGGCTGTAAGATCAGCTTCGGTGCAAAGCTTGTTGCCTACGAATACGCTGCCCCGCATTACACAAATACCCCTTCGAATGGGCTCTATCAATTCCATCTTCAGTAGCATGGTATCGCCAGGCACCACTTTTTGTTTGAACTTACAATTGTCGATCTTAAGAAAATAAGTGTCGTATTGTCCTTCGGGCATGGCGTTGATGCAAAGCAGTCCGCCGGTTTGTGCCAGTGCTTCAATCTGCAATACGCCCGGCATCACCGGGTTCCCGGGAAAATGACCCTGGAAGTAAAATTCGTTGAACGTAACATTTTTAACGCCCACAATGTGTTTGTCTGTAAGTTCGATGATCTTGTCGATGAGTAAAAACGGGTACCGGTGTGGCAGTGTTTTTTCTATCTGCTGCAGGTTGAATACCGGTGCCTGGTTGGGATCGTAGATCGGTATGTCTTTGGTGTGTTTGTTCTTTTTTATGTACTGCTTGATCTTTTTTGCGAACTCCACGTTGGTACTGTGGCCGGGCCTGTTGGCCATGATATGTCCTTTGATGGGGTAGCCGATCAACGCCAGGTCTCCGATCACATCCAGCAGCTTATGCCTCGCCGGTTCATTGGGGAAACGCAGTTCCAGGTTGTTCAGGTAGCCTTCACTCTTCACTTCAATTTTTTCCCTGCCAAAGGCGGTGGCCAGCCGGGCCATCTCCTCATCGGTTACCACCTTATCCACCACCACGATGGCATTGTTGATGTCGCCCCCTTTGATGAGGTTGTGATCGAGCAGGGCTTCCAGTTCATGTAAAAAGCAAAAAGTTCGGCAAGGCGCTATCTCCGCCTTAAACTCCTGCATGGTTTTGATACTGGCATGCTGCGTACCGAGTACCGGTGAATTAAAATCAATCAGTGTGGTGATCTTATAATCAGTGGAGGGCATTACCGTCATTTCCACCCGCTTCACATCATCATAAAAAGAAATATTGGTATCGATGCTGTACCATGTTTTGGTGGCATCCTGTTCCAGCACGCCAGCCTCTTCGATCATTTCCACGAAAGGTTCGCTGCTGCCATCCATGATGGGAATTTCCGGACCGTTGATTTCAATAAGGCAGTTATCAACCCCCATACCCACCAGGGCAGCGAGGATATGCTCCACGGTACTTACCCTTACATCTCCCTGCTCGAGCGTGGTGCCTCTTGAAGTATCAGTCACCAGGTCGCAATCGGCTTTGATGATGGGCATCCCGGGAATATCAATGCGCTGAAACTGGAATCCGAAGCCTGGATTGGCCGGAAGCAAAGTCATATCAACCTTTACGCCGGTATGAAGTCCCGTTCCTGAAATACTCACTGCTGCATTTAATGTATGTTGTTTATCCGGATTGAACCTTGCGCCCATGTTATATTTTTTTAGTAGAGAGGGGCAAAGATATTTGAATTTTTTTTGTTGCACGAATTAGCGGCAGCGGTTCTGTAATGGCAGTAAACAAAATAGTGATGCGGTGATATGATCATAGCTGCAGGTTTAATGCCCTGCCGGCATAATTCTGTACAGCGTGGATGAATCTGCCTGCGAATGAAATGGAACAGGATTGTGCGGGCCTAAAAAAACCGGTCAGACCCTGGTCATCAGTTCCTGCAATAATTTTTCAAGTTCTTTTACCCTTTGTTCGAGTAAGGGAAGATTTTTAGCGAGGGCCTGGCTGCGGAGTGCAGCGGTATAATCGAATGCCGGCGAACCGGTAACACTTGTATTGGGAGTTTTAATGGATTTGCTGACGCCGCTTTGTGCGTTTATTTTACTGCCATCGGCTATCTGTATATGCCCCACAATACCAGCCTGCCCGCCAATCATCACATTATTGCCGATTTTAGCACTGCCGCTGATGCCGGCCTGTGCAGCAATGATGGCATTGTGCCCGATCTCCACATTGTGTGCGATCTGCAGCAGGTTATCGAGTTTGCTGCCGCTCCTGATGAGCGTACTGCCCATGGTGGCACGGTCGATGATCGTATTGGCGCCGACCTCCACATTGTCCTCAATGATCACGTTGCCCATCTGCGGGATTTTTTTATAACTGCCATCCGCCTGCGGCGCATAACCGTAACCGTCACTGCCAATCACCGAACCGGCATGAATGGCCACATTTTTACCGATCACCACATCATGATAGATGGTGACACCGGGATGAATGCTGCTGTGATCACCAATTACGGTATTATCACCGATGAAAACATTGGGATAAATCTTTACGCCGTTACCCAACACCACGTTTTTACCGAGGTAGGCAAAAGCCCCGATAAACACATCTGCTCCGGTGGTGACCGATGCATCCATGTACACCGGTTGCTGAATGCCGGATAACTGCTGCGATTTAAGTTGCTGGTATTTTTCGAGCAGCGTGGCAAAAGCAACATAGGCATCCTGCACCCTGATCAAGGTGGCAGACACCTGCTTTTTCAGTTCAAGCGCCTGGTTCACGATCACAATGGTAGCCGCAGTAACATACAGGTATTCTTCGTATTTGGGGTTGGAAAGAAATGCCAGCTGGCCTTCTCCTGCTTCTTCAATCTTTCCAAAAGAGGAAGCCGCAGCCTCGGCATTTCCTTCCACGCGTCCATTGATCATCATCGCTATTTGTGCTGCCGTAAACTGCATATATTCTCGTACTATAGTTGGTGTTATGGAAACCGGCTGGTTACTTACCCATGCCGGTTACTCCCTTAAATAACAAATGTAATATTTTTTAATCTTGCCGCTCAGGTTGGCATTGATTAAAGCATCATCCACTTCTGAAATATCTTTCACCACGCCATCCTTAAAAAGAATGTGGATCTTTTCCTCGTTAAAATCATAGGTTCTGCTGCTTGCTTCGCCGGTAAAGACAACCCATTCTTCCCCGCCGTTGCACAGGTTTAATTTTTTTTGCGCTGCTGCCCGTTTCTCCGCCAACAGGGCCTCATCCACCGGGTGCGGAAAGTATTTGACTTTTAAAAGCTCCCGGTTGATGATGCCTTTGCACAACAGAGACAGGACAGTATCGGGATGGTGGCACCATTCTTTGATGGCTCCCAGCACATCATAATCATCCAGACTGCAAAATTCATCAAGACTCACCGTTTCCACCGGTTCATTGATGAGTTTATTGAGCGGCGAATGGGTAAATGCCTTGATCTGCTTTGCCCTGCGTATGAGTTGCTTCAGCATTTGCTCTGCACACAGTACGGTTTTGTGCAGGTACACCTGCCAATACATCAAGCGTCTTGCCACAATAAATTTCTCAATGGAATAAATGGCTTTTTCTTCCACCATTAACTCGCCTTTATGAACTGTCAACATTTTAATGATCCGGTCGTACCCGATCACGCCCTCACTTACACCGGAAAAAAAACTATCCCTCGACAGGTAGTCCATTCGGTCCACATCCAGTTGCCCGCTGATCAACTGGTGCAGGAACTTTTTGGGATAGGTGTTGGTAAAGATATCTAAGGTTACCTGTAGCCGGCCATCAAACTGACGGTTCAGTTCCTTCATCAGCAATAAAGAGATGGCTTCGTGATGCATACCTTCTATCAACACATTTTCCAATGCATGACTAAACGGACCATGACCAATATCGTGCAGCAGGATGGCAATCTTTGCCGCCTGTTCCTCTTCGCCCGTGATGTCAACACCTTTTCGTTTTAATTCGGTAAGTGCATTACACATGAGATGATAAGCTCCCAGGGAATGGTGCAACCTGGTATGAACGGCACCGGGATACACCAGATGTGCCATCGCCATCTGGTGAATGCGCCTGAGGCGCTGGTAATAAGGATGTGCGATCAACTGCAGGATGAGTTCATCATCCACCGTTATAAATCCATGTACCGGGTCGTTAATGATCTTTCTGGTTGCCATGCGTTCAATATCTGTTACCAAGATAGGTGATTCAACATTAAACTTCGTAAAATTCGATGGGCAGGCCGTCGGGGTCGGCGATAAAGGTGAACCGTTTACCCGTTGTTTCGTCTGTTCTTACCGGCTCTACCGCCACATGCTGTTGTAATGAAAGAACAGTGGCCTGAATATCGTTTACAGCAAAGGCCAGGTGACGCAGGCCTGCAGCTTCAGGACGTGACACCCTCGCCGGTGGATCGGGGAAGGAAAACAATTCGATGATATAGTTGCCATTCAAACCAAGGTCAGCTTTCCACGAACGGCGGTGCTCCCTGTATTGCTCATTCAACAATTGTAAACCGAGTATGTGTTGGTAAAACTGTTTCGACCTTTCATAATCGGAACAGATGATCGCAACGTGATGAATGTGTAATATCGGTATCATGGGCGGTACTATCAATTGTTGTGAGATGTTAAAAGATATACAAAGCCAAATAAAGCAATTTATCGGCTCGTTAAAAAATTATATTTGTACCAGTTCACACTGCACCAGCCGCTGCCGCTTATGACACAATAACTACCCGTTGTCTTAACCCAAAAAAAACAACCAATGAAGTTCATTATTTTAAATGTTGCCTGCATGTTGACCCTGCTCAACGTTGTTGGACAGGCGCCACAAATAACCGACGATACCGTGGTGCTGAATATAACACTGGAAGATTTTTCCGGCAAAAAAGTGCAGGGAAAGGTATTGTTCGAAAACCTGAGAACGCACAAGGTGACCAGTTGTGCCACCAATAAAGATGGCCTGGGACAATGTAAATTACCGGTATCAGAAAGCTACTCGGTAAAAGCGCCGAATTCAACTGACAGTTACGAGTACACGATTCCTGAATTTGCAGCCACACCCACTGCCCTTACATTCAAATTTAATTTCACAGAACAGGGCGCTGTGACAAAGCCAAAGCAGGTGGCAATGCAGCAATTAAACGAACGAAAATTCCGCCTGGCAGCTGCCTCCAAACCAGGCAGCGTGGGTACCGGTGTTAACTATGCAGGTGTTACTGCAAACCGGCAGACGATGGAGCAGGAGATTTTTTATGGTAAAATACTTTGACCAGCATTTGATCACCGGTATCTTTATTGCGTAATATTTTAATCAAGTCCATTATGAACGTAGCAAAAATTTTATGGGTAGATGATGAGATCGACACCCTTAAGTCGCAGATAATGTTCCTGGAAAACAAAGGGTACGAGGTGCAGACAAAAACCAACGGGTTTGATGCAGTGGAATATGTGAAAGGAAATATTGTGGATGTGGTGTTGATGGATGAAACCATGCCAGGCATCAGCGGGTTACAAACACTGCAGCAGATAAAAGAGGTGAACAGCACGTTGCCCGTGGTGCTCATTACAAAAAATGAGGCGGAAAACCTGATGGACGAAGCCATTGGATCGCAAATCAGCGATTACCTTATTAAGCCGGTAAACCCCAACCAGGTATGGCTGAGCCTGAAAAAACTGATCGATAATAAACGACTGGTGGCTGAAAAAACCACGTCTGCCTACCAGCAGGAATTCAGGAGCCTGTTTATGGCCCTGAACGACAATCCCGATTACAACCAATGGATGGATATTTATAAAAAACTGGTGTATTGGGAACTGGAAATGAAGAAGAGCGACAGCCCGGAAATGCAGGAAGTATTTCAAACACAAAAAGCAGAAGCGAACACTGAGTTTTTTAAATTCATTTCTAAAAACTATGCTTCCTGGGTGCATCCCAAAAGCAGTTCGGCGCCCATCATGAGCCACAATATGATGAAGTTTAAAGTGTTGCCCCATGTTGAAAAAGGCACACCTTTGTTTTTTGTGCTCATCGATAACCTGCGCTTTGATCAATGGAAAATGATTCAGCCCATCTTTGCTGAGAGTTTCCGCATTCATGAAGAAGACAGCTTTTACGCCATATTGCCCACCGCCACGCAATATGCCCGCAATGCGATCTTTGCCGGGTTGATGCCGGTGGATATTGAAAAACAATTTCCATCACAATGGAAAAATGATGATGAGGAAGGTGGTAAAAACCTGCATGAAGAAGAATTTTTCAGGGCCCAATTGAAGCGGCTGGGGAAAGCTGATCTGAAGTTTTCCTATACAAAAATCACCAACAACAACGACGGGCAAAAACTGGTGGACAATATCCAGGACCTGATGCACAATGACATAAATATTATTGTGTACAATTTTGTAGACATGCTCAGCCATGCCCGCACAGAAATGGAGGTATTAAAGGAACTGGCCGGTGATGAAACCAGTTACAGGAGCATAACGCAGAGCTGGTTTGAACACTCTCCCCTGCACCAGGCGCTTAAAAAAATTGCCGAAAAACAGATCACCGTCATCGTTGGTACCGATCATGGTAGTGTGCGGGTGAAAACACCGGCAAAAGTGATCGGCGACAAACAAACCACGGCCAACCTCCGGTATAAACACGGGCGCAACCTCAATTATGAAGCAAGAGATGTGCTGGCCTTCCGCGACCCGAGAGAGGCAGGGCTCCCGGTGCCAAATGTTAATTCAGCCTTTGTATTTGCCAAAGAAGATATTTTTTTGTGTTACCCCAATAACTACAATCATTTTGTAAACTATTACCGCAATACTTTCCAGCATGGCGGCATCAGCCTGGAAGAGATGATTGTACCCGTGGTACGGATGACGAACAAATAAACGGGTTTACTGTTGTGGATATCGTACAGCAATGGCTGCACCGGCACCTACTTTAATCCACAGTTTGTGGAGAAACTTATTTTGATAATCCTTATCATTGATTGAAGTTGCAGCTCATTACAGCAGTAAAAGGCTTGAAAAAGCCGGTGAAAAAGAGTAAGAATGAAGTACAACCAACACACATTAGATAAAATTGAAAGGATTGCCGAAGAAAGCGGTTACGTGATCAGGTACGAGCGTGGCACTTTTCAAAGCGGCTATTGCATTTTACAATCGAAAAAAGTAATCGTTATCAATAAATTTTTCCAGGCTGAAGGACGCATCAATACATTGGTTGACCTGATGCCACAACTGGAGATCAATTTTGATGCACTCACCCACGAGAGCCAGAAAATGTACGATGAAGTGATGACTGTAGCCAGTGAGAAATAGTCGTTTTTTTTCAATAACCCTGTATTTATCTCTTCAATTATGTAGCGGATGACCTACGCAGGAATCATTCCCATACTACTCATTTTACTGAACATAGCCGTTTCCTACAAAGGCTTCAGCAACCAGCAATTTTTTGATGGTTATAAGTTCCAGGTAGACCAGGTACTTATTAAGCATGATTATAAAAGAATTTTTACAGGAGCTTTTCTTCATGCCAACTGGACCCACCTGTTGTTAAACATTCTGAGTCTTTGGTTCTTCAGCGATGGTATATTACTGTACCTTGGCGCTGTGGCGTACCTGGTGATCTATTTCGGCAGTATTCTCGGAAGCAAATTATTCACCTTGCTTGTTCACCGCCAGCATGGCGATTACAGTTCTATCGGTGCATCAGGAGCGGTGAGTGGTATTATTTTCGCCTCCATTGCAGTTTTTCCCGGTATGAGCATCGGGCTATTCATCATTTCACTGCCGGCCTGGTTATACGGCATCCTGTACGTGGCTTTTTCCATTTATGGCGTACGCTCTAAAAGAGATAATATCGGGCATGAATCGCATCTTGGCGGCGCTCTTATGGGAATGGTGCTGGCACTTCTTTTCCGGCCTTCAGCCTTGTACGAAAACAGTTTGACCATTCTCCTCCTCGCAGTTCCCATTGTTATATTTATCTGCCTCATTTATTTAAGGCCGCAAACATTACTGGTAGAAAATCTTTTTTACAAAACCCACCCCGATCATTACTCCATCGATCATCGTTATAACCTCGAAAAAACGAACCGCAAAAAAGAGATCGACCGCATACTCGACAAGATCAACCGGTCGGGCATCAACAGCCTCAGTAAAAAAGAAAGAGAATTGCTGGAAGAACATTCTAAGCATATCTGATGATTCCTGCACTAACTTTTCTTCACTACACACCGCGTTTTGGCAAACCGTGCTGCATTGGTTAATTTGCATAAGATTTTAACGGCATGATCTGTCCTCCACTAAAAATAACTTTTCTCGGTACCGGCACCAGTACCGGTGTTCCCATGGTAGCCTGCAATTGCGAAGTATGCACGTCGGCCGATCCGCACGATAAGCGCCTACGCAGCAGTATTCTTGTACAAAGCCACAACACCAGTTTCGTGATCGATACCACCCCCGATTTCCGTTACCAGATGTTAAGGGAACAGGTAAAAAAACTTGATGCAGTGTTGTTCACTCACCCGCATAAAGATCATATTGCGGGGCTGGATGATGTAAAGGCTTTTTGTTATTTCAGCGGCAAGCCGATGGATGTATATGCCAACGATATAACGGAGAAAGCCCTGCGCCGGGAATTCATGTATGTGTTTGAAGAAAATAAATACCCGGGCGTACCTGAGGTAAAAGTGCATCCCGTTACGGGTACTCCTTTTATGATCGGGGATATACCGGTTACGCCTATCCTCGTTTGGCACCTCAAGATGCCGGTGCTGGGATTCCGGATGGGTAACTTTACTTATATCACAGATGCCAACCGCATTGATGAAGCGGAAAAAGAAAAGATCAAAGGCAGTGGAACCATTGTGTTGAATGCACTCCGGCACCAGCATCACATCTCACATTTTTCATTGAACGAGGCAGTTGAACTGGTGCATGAATTAAAAGTACCGTCGGCTTATTTCACCCATATCAGCCACCAGTTAGGCCTGTACGAAGAGGTGAATGCAGCCCTTCCCCCGGGCATTCATCTTGCCTACGATGGCCTGCAACTGCTGGCCAATTGACTGTTTAAAAAAATCTCATACATCATCGCCTTCTTAAAAGCAAAAGAAAAATCCCATTTTTCCGGGTGATTTTCCTTTTGTACACCATGAGATGGCTGGCTACTTTTACGCACCCTGTTTTTATCATACCATTTGACCAGGCAAGCGGGCAGGGGTTGAACCTACTGCGCTACAATTCCGGCTTATGCCGTATGCATACACCGGCATTGGTACAGGCAACCCGGCCCGCCTTTTATCAAACCTAAACGGCCCGGTATGAGCAGGACTTTCATTGAACAGTATCTCAGCTTTACAAAAAAGGAACGCAATGGAACTAGGGCGCTGCTTTTGTTGATTGCGCTCCTGCTGATGGTTCCTTTATTATTCCCCCTGCTTCGGCACAAAAAAAATTACCCGGCGGATGAGTTTAAAAAAGAGTTGGCAACCCTTTCAATCCAACAGGCAGACAGCAGCTCACGCAATCACCGGAAACAATACGATTATTACGCGGCGGCCGATGCCCCGGGAAAAACCTTTGCCAATACTGCTAGTGAACCCGGCACTCTTTTCAGCTTCGATCCCAACACCCTTTCAGAAAATGGCTGGAAAAAATTAGGCCTGCACGACAAACTGATCGTCACCATAAAAAAATACCTGTCAAAAGGCGGTAAGTTCCGGGAGCCGGAAGACATTAAAAAAATATGGGGACTTAATCCCAGCCTTGCTGATAAGTTATTGCCTTATGTACAAATTGAGAGCACCTCAGCACCACAACAGAAATTTTTTGCTGAACAAAAACCAACCTTTGAAAAACAGCATTATCCAGCCAGCCAGGTAGAGATCAACAGCGCCGACAGCACAGCGCTCATCACACTGCCCGGCATCGGCACCAAATTATCGCAGCGCATCATCAATTTCAGGGACAAGCTGGGAGGCTTCTACAATATCAACCAGGTGGGCGAAACCTTTGGACTGCCGGATTCCGTTTTTCAAAAAATAAAAGACCGGCTTACCCTCAACCCCGCTGCTATCAAACAGATCAACATCAACACCGCCACCCTCGACGACCTGAAAATTCATCCCTACCTGCGTTACGCACTTGCCAATGCCATTGTTCAATACCGGGCGCAGCATGGCCAGTTTGCAGCAGTTACCGATTTAAAAAAGATCATGATTATAACCGAAGAAGCTTTTTCAAAAGCAGCTCCCTACCTGAGAATTAACTAAAGCATATTATACTAACAGTTGTTAGCTTTTGAAAATATGCTTTATATTGCAAGCTGAATATTGCTATATGAATTTTGTACAAAGTGAACTCACAACACAGGTGGCGCAGACTGCCCGCGATTTTGCCAATCAACACATCAGGCCTCATGTAATGGAATGGGACGAAAGCCAGGAATTCCCGGTTGCCGTTTTTAAAGAGCTGGGGAAATCAGGGATGATGGGGGTACTGGTTCCCGAAGCCTATGGGGGTGCCGGGCTGAGTTATTTTGAATACAATGTGATCATCCAGGAAATA
>CAYVLT010000117.1:0-12703 GCA_964452405.1 uncultured Ferruginibacter sp. | reverse complement strand
CTGTTGGTAGGCGTACTGGCTTTGTTGTATGCCAGGAGCAAACGCACCACCTATACCTCAAAGGCAACGGTGTTCCCGCTTACCTCACCTACCGATAATGCCATTTCCAACAGCATGCTGAACGGCATTCTTGGTTTGAGTGATGTGCCAAAAACTTTCAGTAATGAGGCCACCATCAACATCATTGAACTGGCTTACAGCCGCAGGATGCGGGAATCTATCGCACTCACCCGCCTGCCGCAGTTCGGAAATAAAATGATCGGTGAGTTGTTGATCGATGACGTAAACAGCCACCTGCCTTTCTGGGCTAAAAAGATCGGTCTTCCTGCAGACAGTATTGAGCTTTCTGTAAAAGGCAGCGAGTTGCTGAAGCCCGCCATTGAAGCAAAAATGAGTAAGAACGGTGTGCTGGAATTGTATTACACCGGCACCGTGGAAGCATACATCACCCCGGTATCCAATGTGATGATTGATAAACTTTCGAAGTTTTATGTTGATCTGAAAAAGCGCAAAGCGCAGGATGATTATAATTTCACCCTTGATAAGATCGATTCATTGCAACGTATGATCAATAAGGTTGACAGGGAAGCGATCGGCATGCAGCAACGCACTTTGTTTACGCCGCCCGACCTGCTAGAATATTCCATTCCGAAGGAGAACGTGAGTTCCGAAAAATCGAGGATACTGCGTCAACGGGATATGTACATCAACAACAGGGACGAAGCGGTTTGGCGATTACAAAAAGTAACACCTATCATCGCGGTGCTGGATAAGCCCACGGCTCCTTTTGATGAAACCTCCCAGCCCACGATACTGCTTACGCTCATCGGTTTCATCCTGGGGTGCATTCTTGGCGCAATCGGCCTGGTAAGCGGTTTATTGTACCGCTTTGGAAAGGCAGAAGTGCACAAGAGTATTTTCGGGGAAAAATGATTTTATTTCTTCGCCAGGAATGATTCAGGAGATTTTGCAAACTCGTCTTTACATTCTTTTGAACAAAAACCATACACTTTACCGTTATAGTGTGCGGTATCTTCCACGCCGGCCTTGATCGGCATGCCACAAACAAAATCTTTGGTGGCGTCAAAACTCACATTTGAATAATCTGCAGCAGGAGCGGCTGTGCTGTCGTGCATGTGTTCCATTGTTGGTTCAGTGGCAGCAGCGGCAGCAGGTTCGGTTTTAGCGTCATTGGATCCGCAGGAAACCAGCACGGTGGCGATCAGCAAAGCGGACAAGCATGTTTTAACCATGGTGAATATTTTAATCCGTCAAAGGTATTTAAGATTTTTTGAAAGCCCATTTGAACATTTCCTTCCAGGAAGCTTTTTTGCCATACATCAATATGCCCGTCCGGTATATCTTCCCGGCCAGCCAGGTGGTAAACACAAAACCCGCTACAAGCAGTGCCATGGAGATCAGGATCTCGTACCAGGGCACATCACCGCTGGGTATACGCCCCATCATTACAATCGGCGAAGTAAAAGGTACCATACTTCCCCAGAACATCGCCGGGCTGTCAGGATTGTTGATATTGCTCGATAGAATGATAAAACCAAAAATGATGGGCATGGTGATCGGCAGCATCAGCGATTGTGCTTCCTGTGGGTCTTCGTTGATCACGCTGCCAATGGCTGCAAACAGGGATGCATAAAATAAATACCCTCCTAAAAAATAAAACAGGAAACAGCTCAACACCTGCAACCAGTTTACCTGGCTGAACGCTTCTCCCAGTGCGCCCAATTTTGAAGCCATCTGTGCATTGCCGGCGCCTACCGGCATCGCTTTACTGGCAGCATCTGCCTGTTCGATCATCGTATGCGGTAAAAAAGGACCGATCACGGTGGTTAAGATCATCACCAACGCCATCCAAAGTAATAACTGGGTAAGGCCTACGGCTGCAATACCCAATATCTTTCCCATCATTAACTCAAAGGGTTTTACACTGCTGATCATTACCTCGGCAATGCGGTTGGTTTTTTCTTCCATCACGCCCCGCATCACCATGGCGCCAAAAATGAACATGGTGATGTAAATGAGAATGCCACTGCCAAAGCCAACGCCGGCATTCATTTCCGCATTCACTTCTTTTGATTTACCCTGTGCATCCGTTTGTTTGTTGTTGATGGTAAAAGCACCGGATGAGATTTTGCTGATGCTGTCCAGCACTTCTTTGCGGATGCCTTTCTGCTGCAGCCTGAACGTTTCATAGGCATTGTCAAGCCTTGACTCAATCGCATCCTTCGTATCACCACCGATCTGTTTTTCAGAATAGATCGTGAACTTCCTGACAGAACTGTCTTTCTGCAGGTCGAGCACCGCGTCATATCCTTTCGAAATATAATTGTTGCTGTCGATTCCACTCACAAAATCAAAACTCAGGCGGGTGCTGTCTGTTTTGAGGTTGGGTTTAAAATACCCGGGGTCGTTAATGACGGCTATTTTCTTGAATTTGTTTTTTGAACTGGCTGCGAAAAAGGCAGCGCCGAAAATAAACAGGATCATCACGATCGGTAGTAAAAAAGTGGATATTAAAAAGGTTTTGTTTTTTACCCGGGTGATGTATTCTCTTTTTATAATGAGTGAAATTTTATTCATGATTCCTGGTTTAATAAATTGTCAATGGTGGAGGCGGTGCAGGTTAATAAAGTTACATGGCTTGAAACTGCCTTGCTTCCGGCGTGCCTTCCACCAGCTTGATAAATATTTCATTGAGAGAGGGAAGTACTTCATTAAAAGCATTCACCTGGATGTTCTGGTTGATGAAATATTTCAACACGTCATTGGGAGTGCTGTCATGTTGCAGTTTCAGTAATAATTTTTCGGGTTGATGTTTGATCACTTCAAAGATGAAAGTTGCCAGGTGATGCGCATCTGTTTTGGCACCCAGTTGAAAGATGTTCTCCTTGAAATCGTTCTTAATATTGGTGACGGTGCCGTCGAGTATTTTTTGGCCTTTGTTCACCAGTACAATGTGGTCACAAATCTCTTCCACCTGCTCCATCCGGTGGGTGCTGAAAATGATTGTGCAGCCTTTTTGTGCCAGCTTGAATATCTCATCTTTGATCAGGTTGGCATTCACGGGGTCAAGGCCGCTGAAAGGCTCATCGAGTATGATCAGTTTAGGTTCATGCAGCACCGTGGTTACAAACTGTAGTTTTTGTCCCATGCCTTTGCTGAGGTCTTCCACTTTCTTATTCCACCAGCTTTGCATTTCAAATTTTACGAACCACTCTTTTAATTTACTCATCGCATCTGAACGGCTCAGTCCTTTTAATTGCGCCAGGTACAAAGCCTGCTCGCCGATCTTCATCTTTTTATACAAGCCTCTTTCCTCGGGCATGTATCCGATATAACGCACATCATTCTCTGGGTCGAATTTTTTTCCGTTGAAGATGATCTGGCCTTCATCGGGGTAAAAGATACCGGTGATCATCCGCAACAAAGTAGTTTTACCGGCGCCATTCGGACCGAGCAATCCAAAAATACATCCCTCTTTGATGTTGAAGCTGATGTCGGATACCGCTTTTTGGGTGGCAAAATATTTCCGGAGGTTGTGCAGTTCTAAAATGTTCATGGTATAAAATTAATCGGTAAGAAACGTAAATGTATAAAGGTTCAGGTGGATGCCGGAAAAAGATTTTATAAACGGCAGTTGAGTGGATTGCAACTTTGTACATGCGCCGCCGGGCAACAAATTATAGGTGCTGTATTTTTAGTTTACGCACCCAACACCACAGCAATTTGCCGGGCAACCCGCTCCCCATCCATCGCTGCACTCACTATTCCACCGGCATAACCGGCACCCTCGCCGCAGGGATAGAGATTTTTCAGTTGCGGGTGATGCAATGCTTCAGGCACCCTTGGAATGCGCACCGGCGATGAAGTGCGGCTTTCTGTTGCCACCACGATGGCATCGTTACTGTAGTAGCCTTTCATTTTTTTTCCGAAAGCCTGGAAGCCTTTAGCAAGACAGTGATAAACGAAAGGTGGCAATACTTCATTAAGTGGGTACGACTGTAACCCGGGCTGGTAGCTGCAGGGCGGCAGGCTGGCTGACTGTTTTTTATTGCTGAAGTCGACCATGCGTTGTGCCGGGGCTACTAATTTACCTCCTCCTGCTGCAAAGCATTGCTGTTCCACCAATTGTTGAAAATGCATCATCCGCAAAGGATTGTCTGCTTCCTGCAGGATGGATTTGCCTGTTTGTTTTTTTTCGATTTCAATTACATCTGCCAGCTCCACACTCACCACCATACCGCTGTTGGCGTAGGGGTTATTTCTTTTGCTCGGGCTCCAGCCATTTACTACCAACTCGCCGGGGGCAGTGGCTGCAGGTGCAATGATGCCACCAGGGCACATACAAAAAGAAAATACACCGCGGCCATCCACCTGCTCTACCAGCGAGTAAGAAGCCGGTGGTAAAAATTCGCTCCGCGTGTCACAATGGTATTGCACCTGGTCTATCAATTCCTGCGGGTGCTCCACCCGTACACCCAGCGCAAAAGGCTTGGCCTCAATCAACAACTGCTGCCGGTGGAGCAACTCAAAGATATCCCTTGCCGAATGGCCGGTGGCCAGTATCACCGCATCAGCGCTGAAACGCTCTCCCGTTGCGGTTATCACGGATCTCAGCTCATCGCCTTCCACGGTAAAACCCGTTACCTTCTGTTCAAATAAAAATAAACCGCCGCAGTCCTGTATCCGTTCACGCATGGCGGTAATGATGTGTGGCAGTTTATTGGTGCCGATATGCGGATGTGATTCCCAGGCGATGTTTTGTGCAGCGCCGAAATGAACAAACAGGTGAAGGATCCTGTCGATGTCGCCGCGTTTGTTGCTCCTCGTGTATAGTTTACCATCGCTGTACGTGCCGGCGCCTCCTTCCCCGAAGCAATAGTTACTTTCAGGATTTACTACTCCTTCTTTGTTCAGAGCGGCAAGGTCTCTCCGCCGCGACCGAACATCTTTACCTCTTTCCAGTATCACCGGCTGAATCCCGGCTTCGATCAACTGCAGTGCTGCAAACAAACCTGCGGGTCCTGCGCCGATGATGATCACCCTTTTCGCAGCATGCTGTACGTCTTTAAAAGCGAACTGTTGCGGCTCACTTTCGCGGAAAGGCTCGTCGATAAAGGCCTGTACGGTAAGATTGATCCAGGTATTTTTACTGCGTGCATCGATGGATTTTTTCAGCAGGTGAAAGCCGGTGACAGAAGAAGTTTTTTTGCCAAGGCTTTCGGCGATGCGGGCTTTGATGGCAGCATCACTTGCGGCAGCCGCCGGTTGTAAGCGGAGGTTGATTTTTTGTTGCATTGTGTTAGGTATTGATCCTAAAAACTAATTGGATGGCAAAAGTACAGGAACAAAAACGACCTGCCGTATTTTAGTGGCAGGTCGTGTAATGATTTATTGCAGTGCTTAAAACGGCAGATCGTCGATGGCATCAGGTGGGGTGGCGCTGAAAGTATCCAGCGGCTCCATGTACTCGTTGTCGGTACCGCCTTTGTCAGCTCCGGGTTTTAACACCTGTTCAATCCGCCACGCATCCAGGTTGGTAATGTAATTTGTTTTACCATCCTTCTCCCACTTGGATCCCTTAATATTAAAATACACTTTTATTTCATCTCCGATATTCACCCGGTCAATGATCGCAGTTTTGTCCTGCACCGATTGAAACTTTACGTAGTTGGTAACGGTTCTGCCACCGATGTCATCCGTTTTCTCCACTGCAAATTCCCTTGTCTTAAATGTTGCGGTACGCTGTACCTCGTCGTATTTGGCAACCAGCTTGCCCGTTAATTCGTAGCTCATAAAGTTTAATTTGAGCGGTAAAAATAATCTTATTTGGGTTCAAAAATTTTTATCCTTTCTTTTTTCACCCGGCACAGGAAAAAAATGCTACCTTGTCCGCCTTTTCAAAATTCATCTTTCGCATGTACAGATCAGTTTTACATAGTGTTCTTTTCGGGGCTGTATTGGCATTGCTGTCCTGCGCCACCACTTACCAGCCGGCTACAGTTCAATACAATGATTACCGCATACATTCTGCGCAAACCAATAGCCCGGAGATCAGTTCAATGCTTCAACCTTATGCCGATAGCGTAAACAGGAATATGAGTGACGTGATTGCGGTGGCAGGTATGACGCTTGAAAAAAAACAACCCGAGGGAACCCTCGGAAATGTACTGGCAGATGCGATGCTGTCCAAAGCAAAGGAAAAGTATAAAGTACCGGTTGACCTGGCCATCATGAATGCAGGTGGTATCCGGCTGCCGTCTATTGCAGCCGGTGATATTACCCGTGGAAAAATTTATGAATTGTCTCCTTTTGATAATATCCTCGTGCTGATCTCCATTAAAGGTGCGGTGCTGCAGCAATTGATTGATGTGGCTGCTTTAAAAGGAGGGTGGCCCTGTGCAGGCATCCGTTACCAGATAAGAAATAAAAAAGGGATAAACATCGTTATTGGCGGCAAGCCGCTTGATGCAGCAGCAGAATATACGGTTGCATTGGTGGATTATGTTGCCAATGGCGGAGATAATTGTGACATGTTGCGGGGCATACCCCAGCAAAACAATGGCTATCTTTTCAGGGATGCCGTGATTGAGTATTTCTCCGACCTGCAACGGCAGGGAAAGCAAATTAATGGTACAATAGAAAACCGTGTTACAAATGCAGAGTAGAAGAAAATTTTTGCAGCAATCAGCGTTGGCGGCCGGCTCCTTACTCGCCGCCCAGTCTGTATTTGGCCAGTCCGTTAATAACAGCGGCGACATGACCAACCTTACCATTTTACATACCAATGATGTGCACAGCCGGTTGGAGCCTTTCCCCATGGATGGGGGCAAAAACCAGGGCCTCGGTGGCGTGGCGGCACGGGCTGATCTTATAAAAAAGATAAAGGCAGAAGTGGATGGTAAGCTGGTGACCAATGATATTTTTAAAGATCCCGATGCCAGCCGTGTGCTGCTGCTGGATGCCGGGGATATTTTCCAGGGAACCCCTTATTTTAATCTGTACAAAGGAGAGCCCGAAATAAAAGCGATGAGTGCATTGGGATACGAGGCAGCTACCATGGGCAACCACGACTTTGATGCAGGCCTTGAAAACTTTGCCACCCAATTGCAGCATGCCAGTTTTCCTATTTTGTTGTGCAACTATGATTTCACTTCCACACCCATGGAGTTTAAATCGCAGCCGTATAAAATATTCAGGAAAGGGAAATTGAAAATTGGGGTAACCGGTGTGGGCATTGAAATGAAAGGCCTGGTACCTGATAACCTTGCCGGTAACACAAAGTACCTCGACCCTGTTGAAAACATGAACCGGGTGGCAGCGATGTTGAAAAAAGAAAAAGGCTGCGACATGGTGATCTGCCTCAGTCATCTCGGCTATAAATACAAGGAAGATCCAAACAAAATGTGCGACATCATCCTGGCCAAAGAATCTGAGAATGTTGACCTGGTTATCGGGGGACATACGCACACTTTTATGGACGCTCCGGCTGTGGAAAAAAACAAATCCGGCAGTGATGTTTTGATCAACCAGGTGGGATGGGCCGGCATCGTTTTAGGCAGGCTGGACTTCGGATTTTCCAAATTAGGGAAGAATAATTTAGTAAAATCTCATACTGTGTCCGTAGGAAAAAAAACAAGTGAATAAAAATTTTTTTTTTCACAATTTCTATTGATATTCGCCTTCCTGCACAAAATTATTTTATTCGTACGTGAAGAACGTTTTTTGCATCTGGTTTTAATAGATTAACTCATTATATAAATTGCTTAAGGAGTAATGGTTAAAGATTTTGAAAAGGTATGGATCAATTGCCTGGAGATAATCAAAGACATCGTGGAATGGCAGCATTACAAAACCTGGTTTGAGCCGATTAAGCCAGTTGGATTAAAAGAAAAAGTATTAACCATACAGGTTCCGAGCCAGTTCTTTTTTGAGTATCTTGAAGAGCATTATGTAAGCCTGTTGGCAAAAACATTAAAGCGGGAATTGGGTAAAGAGGCGAGGCTTGAATACCGTATCATGGTAGACAGCGGTAACAGTAAAAACAAACCGCTTACAATGGATGTTCCCGGCAACGGTTACAAAACATTTTCAAACAACGAAATGGATTTTCCTTTAGTGATAAATAACCCGGTTAAAAACCCTTTTGTGATCCCTGGTCTTAAAAAGATGCAGATCGATCCACAACTGAATCATGCATACACTTTTGATAGTTTTATCGAAGGCGATTGCAACCGGGTGGCACGAAGGGCAGGAAAAACCGTAGCAGAAAAGCCGGGCACCACTTCTTTTAACCCGCTGGTGATTTATGGTGGCGTGGGATTGGGTAAAACGCACCTCGCCCAGGCCATCGGTAATGAAGTAAAACGCCTGCAGAGCAACAAAGTGGTATTGTATGTAAGCTCTGAAAAATTCATCAACCAGTTCATCGATCATGGCCGCAACGGAGCCATCAATGACTTTATTCATTTTTACCAGTTGATAGATGTGCTCATTATCGATGACGTACAGTTTTTCAACCGGGCAGAGAAAAGCCAGGATGCTTTTTTTTCCATCTTCAATCACCTGCATCAAAGCGGTAAACAACTGATCTTAACAAGTGATAAACCCCCGAAAGACCTGGAAGGGGTGCAGGAACGTTTGCTCAGCCGTTTCCGTTGGGGACTCAGTGCCGATCTTCAATCACCCGATTACGAAACCAAGATCGAGATACTGGAAAAGAAGATGAAGAACGACGGCCTCGAAATGCCGAAGGAAGTGGTAAAGTACATTGCCTATAATATCAACAGCAATGTACGGGAACTGGAAGGCGCTTTGATATCATTGTTGGCACAATCTTCGCTTAACAAGAGGGAGATAGACCTCGAATTAGCTAAGAAAGTGTTACGAAACTTTGTCAAATCATCCAGCAAGGAAATCACGATCGAAGCCATTCAGAAAATGGTGTGTGAGTACTTTGATGTGCCGTACGATAAACTCCTTCAGAAAACAAGAAAAAGGGAAATTGTACAGGCCAGGCAGATCACTATGTACCTTTCAAAGTCATTTACTAAAAATTCGCTGAAAACAATTGGTGAACATTTTGGGGGCCGCGATCATACCACGGTAATCCATAGTTGCCAAACGGTAAAAGACCTGATGGATACAGATGCCATGTTTAAAGAAAGTGTTCTCGAACTGCAGCAAAAAGTGCAGTTAGCTGCCATGTAAAAAGATATTTACGATTCAAAATAAGAGCCGGGAAAAAAAATCCCGGTTTTTTTTATTTTGTTTTGGGAGTATAGATGCGGAATTGTATTTTTGCCACCCCTTAAAAAAATAAGGGAAGGTAGGAGAGGTGCCTGAGTGGCCGAAAGGAACGGTTTGCTAAATCGTCGTACGGGTAACACTGTACCGTGGGTTCGAATCCCACCCTCTCCGCAGCAAGTTCTTACCAGTTCTTTTAAAAATGTATAGCGATACCTTTTAGGTTTTAGTTCGGGATGTAGCGTAGCCCGGTATCGCGCCTGGTTTGGGACCAGGAGGTCGCAGGTTCGAATCCTGCCATCCCGACTTCACAGGACAAGCTGGAATTATTTCCACTTGTCCTGTTTTTATTTTCGCTGGAACCCACGTCCATACTGTATATTAGCCTTGCCACTTCATTGATGCGATTAGTTCGAACTGAAAATCCGTCAAAAGTCATTTTTTCGGGGTACATCGAACTAATTACCTCCCTTTTCTTTTCTATATCGCCAGTTTCATAAACATAATCGAGCTTTAAGAGGTTATTCACTCCCTTAGTTAACAGACCATTAAAGTCTAACTTATCATGATTAGTGGCGCTTAATTTCGCCTCTAGTTTTTCAAGCTTAGTGGTATACTCTGCTTTCATTTCCCTGAAATCAGCAGGCTCTAATTGCCTTGAGGAAAGTAATTCCCTGATGTAAGAAAGCTTGTCCTCATATTCTTTAATTTGTAATTGCAACTGCTTGCTATCATCCTGCAAATGATTGGTCTGGTCGTACCATGCTTCAGATAACGTTATTTTAAACAATTCTATCATTTCCGGGCGTGGAATATACTTTTTGAGCTCGGTAGTAAAAATAGTATTGACATTATCGGCCCTATACCTGCATGAACAACCATCTGTGCAATGATAATATGAATAATATTTTGTCATTCCTTTGGAAGCACTACCCGTTAATAATTTATTGCATTTAGGGCAGATTAAAAACCCCCGTAATGGTAATGACGCATTAGAGACCACTTTAAGGCGATAATGCCTTTTTCTGCCATCCAGTACGTCCTGAACCTGATAATATAAAGCTTCTGAAATAATGGGTTCATGCAATCCCTTGACGAAGCAACTTTCTTCATCCTTGTATTTTGGAATAAATATTTTGCCACAATACACAGGATTGCGTATGGCAAACCAAAACAGCCCTTTTGTACCAGAAAAGCCTTTTTCTTTTGCCATTTTGTAAACCTGCTCGGTATTAAAAACGCCTTCAGCTATTTGACTAAATGCCCACTGCAAAATTTTTGCTTGCTTTTCTTCGGGAGCTATATATTTTCTTCCGGCCTCATCAGTTTTATTACTATAACCGATGGGAGCTAAACCCATATAGCGACCTTCTTTTCTTGCCCTACGCATCCCATGGATAACATTCAATGCCCGCCGGTCATTTTCCACTTCAGGGGCTGCTAAATAAAATGCCAGCATCATTTTGTTTTCTGGTATCGATAGATCCAAAGGCTGCTCTATAGCTTGTGGTTCCACACCCAATTTCCGTAGCAGATTTATCATTTGATATGCATCACCTGCGTTTCGACTAAAGCGATCCCATTTCAGAAAAAGGACGAAATCTGCCTGGCATTTATGTTTGCGAAGTTCGACCAGATATCTTTTCCACTCAGGTCGATTAAATGTTTTGGCTGAATGATCTTCGAAAATTACTTTCCTAATTGATAGACCGTTGATTTCGCAATATTTCCTTAAAAATTCTTCCTGACTTCGTTGGCTGTAGCCTTTGTCGGCCTGTTCATCTGTACTAACCCGAATATATAAATCTGCTATTTTCATAGATCATAAATTGAAGGTTACTTAATGTTTCACTTACGCCCTTCTTTGGCTTTCTAAATATTGTGAAACCATGATATTAGCAAATTTCCGAAGTAATTCCAGAACTTGAGCAGCTTGCTCTAAAGAAATATCCACACCTTTTTTCCTTAGTATTTCTAATGCTTTTTCTGGTTTTAATTTTTCCATCTTACACCTCACTTTTTAATCATTCTTCACAAATCATTCTCTGTGTAAAAATATTTTACAACTCAATTAAATATATCGTGCTGCAGTTGACAGCGTTCGTAGAGGGCTTGTATTGCACGTAACCAAAGTCCTTCAGGTTATTTATACACTTGCTGTAAGTATATCTGGCATTTATTTTGGCAATTCTCATAATGACACTTCTTTCAATTGGAAAGGGGTTTTTGCCACCATTAATATTACAATGTCTCAATAAAGCCATGTACAGACTTATATGAGTACTATTAATTCTTGAATCTTGTTCAATGGTTTCATAAAATCTAATCAACGCTGGAACTAGTTCCATAATCTTAATCTAATTTATTGATGCGGTTTCTTTGCATTTCGTTTACCACTGATTCTTTTCTTCTTTAATAAACCACTACCTGATGAAGGCTGGCTATCAACTGCATCGTCAGCCACCTCCGAATTTTCCGGCTGTTTTTTTCGAAGCAAAATTTGCTTTTCCAACAACCTGTTTTGCAAAAACCTGTATGCTTCATCAACTGAAATACCAGGCTGTCCTGTTGCACAATAGAATCGCTGGGAGATTTCATATTTAGTTTTGACTGGTGCAATATTGCCAAACAAATCCTGATACGGCAAGCCAGCCCAAAATTCCAATTTCAGGGCAGTAGCAACTGATTTACCATTTTCTGATTTCTCTAATGCCTCTAATTTTTCGAGCACCAACTCTATTTCCTCTTCTTTTTTCCACTCAGATTTTTCATTTACTGGCAAGTTCCGCCCCGTTGTTAAATCAAAAGCATTTTTCCAGTCTATCTTTGCCATTGCTATTTTGACTTCGCCAATATCAATACCATTAATAAATTGCTCATTCGTATCTGAACTTACTTGAAGTATGGCATCATAATACAATAGCTCATAATTATCAGTTACAACATTCTTTTGAATAAATAATTGAAAGTTCAAATCACTATTCAGATGATTAGCCTTTGACAGAAGCCAAAAGTTCTGTAGCCTGAATGAAATCTTTTTTAACAGCAGATATCCTAAGTGCTCAAATCCTAATGCTTCAAGTTTACCGGATAGTGCTGTAATATTTTGAATATCCATCATTATACTTTTAATAATAAAAAATCAGGTTTAGGAGTTTATGAAACTCCCAAACCTTTCTTGTTGCCTTCCCTTTTTTTAGGTAAAAGGCTTTTGTCATTTTTCTTAACTACTTTTTCCTTTTCAGGCTTGATGTCCTGTTTCACTTCTTTTTTTTTATCATCTGCTACATCCTCCTTTACTGCTTTGGCTCCCTTGTCTATTCCTGTTTTATACTGGTCTAAAGATTCCTTTGTCACCATTTTCATATTGGAATCATACAGGTTTACTTTTTTGAATTGCGGATCAGCTTCGATAAACATTTTATGACTGCTTCCATCC
>CAYVLT010000116.1:0-12744 GCA_964452405.1 uncultured Ferruginibacter sp. | reverse complement strand
ACGGTACAAGTGAGTGACACAACGCTGTTGCACAAGGTTCCTTTTGTATGTAACATGATATAATTAAAACTATGAAATATATTTGTGCAAAATAAAGAGAATGTCAGACAAAAAAAGAACCAGCTATCCCAAAGAAAAGATCAATATCCTTTTCCTGGAAAATATCAGTGATGTAGCTGTACAACACTTTAAGGACGCAGGTTATAGTAATGTTAAAAAATTATCCGGCGCATTAAGTGAAGAACAGTTGGTGAAAGAAATTAAAAATGTGCACCTGCTTGGCATCAGGAGTAAAACCAAAATCACGCAGCGGGTGCTTGATGCCGCTGAAAAACTGCAGGCCATTGGTTGCTTTTGCATCGGTGTAAACCAGGTTGATCTTGCTGCGGCCACCCACAAAGGCGTGGCGGTGTTCAATGCACCTTACAGCAATACCCGCAGTGTGGCAGAACTGGTGATCGGTGCTTCCATCATGCTCATCAGGAAGATTGTAGATAAAAATGCGGCGGCGCATAAAGGCGTATGGCTGAAAGATGCAGCTGGCAGTTACGAACTACGTGGCAAAACCCTGGGCATTATCGGTTATGGAAATATAGGCAGCCAGTTGAGCGTGCTGGCAGAAAGCCTCGGGATGAAAGTGATCTTTTATGATACGGAAACAAAATTACCCTTGGGCAATGCCAGCTCTTTAAAAACATTAAAGGAACTGGTGAGCAAAGCTGATGTGGTATCGCTGCATGTGCCTGAATTGCCCACCACCAAAAACCTTATCAACAAAACACTGTTGAAGTCATTTAAGAAAGGCAGCATACTGATCAACTATGCAAGGGGCGAAGTGGTGGAACTGGATGCATTGGCCAAATCGCTTGCTGATGGGCAACTGAGTGGTGCTGCCATTGATGTGTTTCCATGGGAGCCTGAAAAAAACGGGGATACTTTCACCACCCCTTTGCAGGGCCTGAGTAATGTATTGCTTACGCCTCATATTGGCGGAAGTACGCAGGAAGCACAGAACAATATTGGAGTGGATGTGAGCGCCAAACTGTTCAACTATCTTGAAAAAGGTGTGAGCTTTGGCTCGCATACCGTACCGGCATTGAGTTTGCCGCCACAGGAAAATACCCATCGTATCCTGCATATTCACAACAACGTGCCGGGTGTGTTGAGTGAGATCAATACCCAGTTGTCGAAAAACAAAATCAACATCCTGGCGCAATACCTCACCACCAACGAAAATATCGGTTATGTTGTGTTGGATATTGATAAGAGCCTCAGCAAAAATGCAGTGGAGTTATTGAAAAAAGTGAAGGCCACCATTAAAGTGCGGATGTTGTATTGACAGGATCAATACAACTAACGGGTTCATAAAAAAAGCAATGTTGCACAAACATTGCTTTTTTGTTGCCTGACCGTTAACGGGTGTTATTGTGAAATATAATTTTTTAAATGGTCGATGGTTTCTTTTTGCGACTGTATGATAGCTGTAACCACGTCGCCGATGGAGATCATTCCTTCCACCACTCCATTGTTCACTACCGGCAGGTGACGGATGTGCTTGTCGCTCATGATCGTCATGCAGGCATCGATGGTATCTCCCGGGGTGATGGTGTAGGGATTCTGGGTCATGATCTCGCTTACGGCTGTATCATGTGATGCTTTACCTTTTAAGATGATTTTACGGGCATAGTCTCTTTCAGATAGGATACCGAGTAATTTTCCGTCTTCGATTACCGGTAATGCGCCGATGTTTTTTTCGCCGAGCAGTTTAAGAGCGTCAAGCACGGTGGTGCTTCCGGTGACAGCATAAATAACTGTGCCTTTCTTTTGCAGGATGTCCGATACTTTCATAAGCAAGATTTAGTGGTGAGGAATATGGCGGCAATTATGCGAATGCCCTGACTATGAAGTTAACAAACTACGGCAAAAAAATAAACTGATTTTTTAAACGCCTGCCCTGCCGGTTTGCAATCTTCGCATTCCAGCTCACCCCGCTGTTCTCCATTTATTTTTTTAACAGATCCAATACTGTTCCATACATCACTTCGGCACCCAATGAAAGGTCCTCGTACGATGAATACTCCAGCGGGTTATGGCTGATACCATCTTTGCAACGCACGAATATCATCCCGTAGTCGCAGGCATAAGATAGCGCCATCGCATCATGAAAAGGGCCACTCATGATCTCGGGTGCATCGAGCCCAAGTGTGGCGCATTGTTCATGAATAATTTTTTTGATCCAGTCTGCACAGTACCTTGGCTCACTTACAAAATCTTCGGAGATGCTGTACTCCAGTGAATGTTTTTTACTGATGCGTTCTATTTCTTCCCGCAATTGTTGTTCGTAGCGGTTGCGTCTGTCAATATCGATATCCCTGAGATCAACAGTAAAACTCACTTCTTCAGCGATAATATTTCTACTGGCAGGAAAAACCTGCATGGTACCAACAGTAGCCACAGTTGGCGCGCCTTGTTCCTGTGTGGCGATGGTGTTCAATGCCACCACCATTTCTGCAGCGCCTAATAAGGCATCTTTACGCATGGGCATCGGAACTGAACCGGCATGCCCGGCCATGCCTTTCAATTTTACCGTCCACCAGATGGGGCCTGAAATGCCTGACACCACTGCAACGGGCTTTTTCATATTATCAAGCACAGGCCCTTGTTCAATGTGCAGCTCGAGAAAACAAAATATACTACCGGGTTTGTATTCCGACGATTTTGATTGTGAAGGATCGCAACCAAAATCAATCAACGCCTGTCTTCTGCTGATGCCAGCTTTATCCTTGCGTTCAATGTCTTCAGGGTCCAGCCTTCCTAAAATCCCTTTGGAACCATATAATCCTTTGTTGAAACGCCATCCTTCTTCATCAGCAAAAGAGATCACATCAATACTTCTTTTTGGATGAACGCCATTTTCAGTGAGTGCCTTCACCACTTCGATTGCGCTCAGCACGCCTGCAACCCCGTCAAAACGGCCACCATAAGGCTGGCTGTCAAGATGCGAACCCATCATCAATACCGGCAGGGATGGATCTGTGCCTTCTAGCCGCCCTACCAGGTTTCCAAAATGATCGATATGTGTTTTCATGCCTGCTTCTTCCATCCAGGAAGCAGCAAGTTGAAATGCTTTTTTTTCTTCAGGGGAATGTGCGGGCCGGTTGGTACCTGTTTCACCAATTTTACCAATGAGGCTCATGGCTTCGAAATGTTGCTGGAGGCGCGTGCTGTTGATATGCATAGCTTACATTTATTTGTTCGTCTTGCAACTTAATATTTATTTTGGTGAAATACTTCATTAACCTTTATGAAATACCTCTTCCAGTTTTCCCTTCTCTTCCTGCTCATCTCATCGATCAAAGCACAGAATATTTCGACAAAGTTTTACGATGTAAACTGGAAAGAATGCAGCCTGCCGAATGCCAGGTTTTACTCAACGATAGAAAAAACTGACAGTGGCTGGTTCAGGAACGATTATTACATCAGCACAAAAACCTTGCAGATGAGTGCCCTTTTCAAAGACAGTCTATTCAGGATACACAATGGTATGGCCATCTATTTTTACGCCAATGGACAATTAAAGTCGATAGGTAATTATGTGGATGGCAGGAAAGAAGGGTTGTACCTGGGTTACCACTACAATGGCATGATGGAAGACTCCGCCTATTATAAAAATGGTAAACTGGAGGGTGTAGCTATTTCCTGGTTCCCAAACGGCTTTATGTCAGATTCAAGTTTTGCTAAAAACGACAGCACCCTGGTTTCTGTACGTTGGTTTGACAATGGAAACCCATCTGACTATGGCTATTTTATCAATAAAAAGAAACAGGGCAAATGGATGTACTTTCATAAGAACGGGCAAACGGCAGCGGTTGAGATCAATGAGCGTGGCAAGGTGCTGGAGGTAACCTATTTCAACGAAGACGGATCGGTGCAACCTGATACTTCAAAGGCCAACCAGGAGGCAAGTTTTAGAAATGGCATTAAAGACTGGTCGAATTATCTTTCAGGTAAAATTTACTGGCCCAGTCAATATAAATTAACGCATACCGATACAGCGAAAGTGATGACGGTTTTCACCGTGGATGAAGATGGAAAAGTAGTTGATTATTTTGTAGAAGTGCCTTTCCATCCATTATTAGATGCGGTTGCGCTGGATGCCTTGAAAAAATGCCCGGCCTGGAAACCGGCCATCGATCACAATCGCAGGATCAAAGCTTACCGGCGGCAACCACTAACTTTCACGCAATCAGAGGAAGAATAAATAAGGGGTAAAAAAAGGCCGGCGCAGTGATAAACCGGCCGGCCAGTAATATTATTTCCCGTTAAGCAATATCCGTTGCCTGCTCATCGCCTCCACCTTTTCTACCAAAAAACTTTTTAACTGCTCCACCGATAGCAGCGATTCCAATTAAAATAAATTTCCAGGCGGCAGCCAAAAACTTAACAATGATTCCCCAGAAGCCCACTTTCAGCAACACTTTACCGGCAACCAGTCCGCCAATCGTCCAGGCCGCAACCTTGTCAACATTTGAATCAAAATCTTTGTAGGCAAATCCATCATTGAAAGAAGCTATTTTCAACACTTTATCAATGTCACTTTTTACAAGGTCAAGTTCATTCATGGTGGCAACCGCATTCAGCGATAACACACCTTTTCTGACTAATATTCTTACTTCGTAATTAAGGGTGTTTACCTCTTCGTTACCAAATTTTAAATTTTTTGCCCAGTGTAATACTTTGTTTTTCTTATCATAAAAAGGTGTTGAAGCCCAGCCCACCATGTGTATCGGGCTGTAGCCCTCAGCAGTTCTTTGCTTATTGTCTTCCAGCTCTTCCTTTTGAATATTGCTCAGCATTTCATCGTAGCTGATCTTGTCCGCATCATCATCTTTCACGTAGCCCATTTCATCGTAAGTAATAATAAAAGCATAATTACTGTCCGCATATGGTCCACCATTTTTGGGAAAGAGCATTCCGAGCACACCCTGCTGTTTGGGGTTTCCCCAAAGCGTGGTCAGGATGTAATTTGCCTGATCTGCGTTGAGGTATTTAAAACCATCGGGTACGTTCAGTGTGGCAAAGTTGTTCGGCAATTTGATCACACCTGTTTCATACTTCATGGCTCTGTTTACAGAGTCGATGAACAGCGCCTGTTTAACCAGTTCCGCTGTGGCGGAATCCATTTCCTCTTTCTGTTTCTTCTTTGGGTCTTTTGCAAATGATACTACGGAAAAGCAGCAGGCTGCCAGCAGCAGGTAGATAATTTTCTTCATGTCAGTGTTTAAGGTGTTATTGGTAATGAAACCCGAACTTACATTTTTTTTCAAAGACTGAATAAGAAATCTCCGCGTTTTGTTCGGTGTTTGATCTTTGGTTTTAATGATCATTCAGCGGCCTTCCCTCGGCCTGCCACATTTTCCAATTCACATAGTCAGGTGCCACCCGGTGTTCCTCCATGGTGATGCAGTTATTAACCGGGCATACCAACTGGCAAAGATTACAACCCACACACTCCTCTTCTTTAATAATATAAGTGTTGTATGGTTTACCGTAGGTTAAATTGATCGACTGGTGAGAAGTGTCTTCACATGCAATGTAACAAAGGCCGCAGTGAATACATTTGTCCTGGTTGATGTTGGCAATATGATGATAGTTGATATCAAGGTCTTCCCAATGCGTGATGGTGGGCACCGACTTACCGATAAAATCATAAATGGTTTTGAAACCTTTTTCATCCATCCAGTTATTCAAGCCTTCGCACATATCCTCCACGATGCGGAATCCATGTTTCATTGCAGCGGTGCAAACCTGCACGCTGGTGGAACCCAGCAACATAAACTCCACTGCATCCCGCCAGGTACTTACGCCTCCAATGCCGGAAACAGGCACTTTTTGGGTGACCGCATTCTGCGCAATTGAGGTTAAAAATTTCAAGGCAATGGGTTTTACTGCAGGACCACAATAACCGCCATATACACTTTTACCTGCCACATAAGGATTGGGGACAAAAGTATCCAGGTCAACACCGGTAACAGACTGTATGGTATTGATGAGTGAGAGTGCATTGGTACCTGCTTCCACCACCGCCTTACCGGTAGGCACCACGGAGTGTACATTGGGCGTAAGTTTGGTGATCACAGGAATGGTTGCTTTTTCCATCACCCATTCCACCACCATCCTTGCAATCTCCGGATCCTGCCCAACCGCAGCGCCCATGCCCCTTTCCGTCATTCCATGCGGGCATCCGAAATTCAACTCAAAGCCCATGGCGCCTGCATCTTCACACTTCTTTATCAGCTCATGCCAGCTTTCCCTGTTGTTATCAGCCATCAGCGACACGATGGTTGCCCTGTCAGGGAATAGCTTCACTACTTCGGTAATTTCTTTCAGGTTGATCTCGAGCGGCCGGTCGCTGATCAATTCAATATTATTCAGTCCCATCACGCGGTGCCCGCCGTAATTCACCGCCGAATACCTCGACGATACATTTTTCACCTGGCTGCCAAGTGTTTTCCAGACCACGCCACCCCACCCTGCTTCATAAGCACGGATCACATTGTACTTTTTATCGGTAGGCGGTGCACTCGCCAACCAGAAAGGATTGGGAGATTTAATGCCGAGGAAGTTACAGGAAATGTCTGCCATAAATATTGCTTTTGAACACCCGATGCTGTTGCAGGGCGTTGAATGAACTGAAATTGATATTTTGATGTGGTAATCTGCACCTAACGGTACAGGACAACCTGTTTTATTTATATATTTTTTGAAATAAATTCCAGGATGGCTTTAGCGCCATCTTTTCCCGCCTGCACGGCATCCACCACTTCCTTACCGCCATTTACCGCATCGCCGCCGGCAAATACGCCGCTGATACTGGTGGCTGCCCCACCTGTTACTGTTATCTTACCTCCCCGGTTATCAAGGCCGGTGCTGCTGACCAGGTTTTCAAAAGGCATTTGCCCTGCTGCTTTGATCACCATATCCACTTCGAGGGTAAATGTTTTCCCGGTATCCACCGGTGAACGCCTGCCGCTGGCATCCGGTTCGCCCAGTTCCATCACACTGCACACCAGTTGCTCCACTTTTCCGTTGCCTTTGATTTCCTTTGGTGCTGCTAGCCAGATGATCTCGCAACCATCCAGTTTGGCAATATCAAGTTCCACCTGTGTACAGGGTTTTTCATGTTCTGTGCGGCGGTACACCATGGTCACTTCTTTAGCGCCCAGTCTTTTTGCCTGCGTGGCTGCGTCAATGGCCGTCATGCCCATGCCGATCACAGCTACTTTATCGCCTACCGGAACGGCAGGATATCCTTTTTCACGGAGGTTGTAAATAAAGCTGATCGCATCTTCCACGCCCGGCAGTTGTTCGCCGGGTATGTCCAGTTGCCTCGCCAGCCCAACGCCGATACCGAGGTACACTGCGTCAAAACTTTTTTGCAGTTCTTCCAGCATGATGTCTTTTCCGAGTTCCTGGTTATACCTGATCTCAATGCCCCCTATGCCGGTAATATAATCCACTTCATCTGCACAGAACTGCGGGGTTACTTTATAAGCGGCGATACCGTAGGTCATCAGTCCACCACCCTTACTTTCTTTTTCGTAAATGGTTACATCCACACCCTCACGGCTAAGCATATGCGCACAACTGAGGCCGGCGGGCCCGGCACCTACCACGGCTACTTTTTTACCGGTGGAAGCTTTGCGTGGAAATAACTGCCATTGCTTTTTCATTGCAGCCTCCGTGCTGTAGCGTTGCAGCTTTGCGATCGGGATGGGCTCCTCGTGCATCAGGTTGTACACACAGGAGCCTTCGCATAATTTTTCCACCGGGCAAACCTTGCTGCAGCCTGCGCCCATGATATTACTGCTGAAGATGGTATGCGCCGATCCCTTGATATTATCAGTGGTTATCTGCTTGATGAACTTCGGCACGTCAATGCTGGTGGGACAACTTTTGGTACAGGGTGCATCGTAACAAAACAAACAGCGGTTGGCTTCCACCAGTGCAGCATCTGCTGTTTCGAATGGCGGATGAATGTCGCTGAAGTTTTGTTTGTATTGCTCAGTGGTTAAGCGGTTGGCGTTGATCATTTTTAAAATTTTTGAATTCTGAATGGCGGAGCCGGCTGCTCAAAGCTGAAAAAGTACAAGTGAGTGACACAACGATGTTTCATTGAAAAACCACTGTCTGGTACCAGCTACCAGTACTGCCATTTTTATTGTTTCATTCAAATTATAGTTGGGTGATTTCTTTATAAGTTTCCGGCCTCCTGTCCCTGAAAAACTGCCACTTGCTTCGCACCTGGTCGATCAGGTCAAGATCGAATTCTGCCACCAGCAATTCATCTTTGTCTTCCGAGGCAGTTGCAATGATCTGCCCCAGGGGATTTACGAAATAAGAAGTGCCGTAAAATTTTCCGAGGTTCCAGGGAGCCTCGGTACCCACCCGGTTGATGCAGCCCATGAAATACCCGTTGGCAACAGCATGCGCCGGCTGCTCGAGTTTCCATAAGTATTGCGATTGCCCCACCGTGGTGGCGGAAGGATTGTACACGATCTCTGCCCCGTTTAAGCCGAGGCATCTTGCGCCGTCGGGGAAATGGCGGTCGTAACAAATGTACACTCCTACTTTTGCGTATTTGGTTTGGAATACCGGGTAACCAAGATTGCCCGGTTTGAAGAAAAACTTTTCCTAAAAACCACCGGTGTGCGGTATGTGATTTTTCCGGTACTTGCCGAGGTAAGTTCCATCTGCATCAATCACTGCAGCTGTGTTATACAATACCCCTGACTGTTCTTTTTCATACACTGGTACTATGATGACCATATTGTATTTTTTGGCGTAGGCGGCCACGCGGTCGGTAGTTGGACCCGGCACTGTTTCCGCCGAGGCATACCATGCGGCATCCTGCCCGGGGCAGAAATAAGGTGTGTTGAAAATTTCCTGGAAGCAAAGTATCTGCACACCCTGCCTACCGGCTTCTTCAATAAAAGGAATGTGCTTTTGCACCATGGCCTCCATGATTTCGGGAATCGTGCCCTCGCCTTCTGTTACCGGCAGTGATACCTGTATGAGACCTGACTTTATTATTCTTGCCATAATATTTTCATTTGTACTGTTGAGCAATGATCCGGCAGCTCAGCAACAGGTTCGCTTTGCTGAGCCTGCGTAACGCCTGTTTTAGGAACTGCTTTACAATTTTTTAAAACGGTGGCCATTATCAGATGACCTGTTTCACTTTATTGCGTTTGATAAACTTACCATATCCTTTTTGCAGTTTGCATTCGTTGTTATCGATGGCTACGGCCCCTCTCAGTAACACTGTTTTCACCTTGCCTGTAAGTTCCCATCCTTCATAACCACTGTAATCAACATTCATGTGATGGGTAGCAGCGGAGAGCGTATGTTTTTCCGTTGGATCGATGATAACAATATCCGCATCGCTGCCTGCTGCAATGGTACCTTTACGTGGAAACATACCGAATATTTTTGCAGCATTGGTGGATGATACTTCTACATATTTATTCAAGGTGATCCTGCCCTTACTGACACCTTCACTGAACAATAATTCCATCCTGTTTTCTATCGCCGGGTGACCATTGGGTATTTTACTAAAATCATCTTTGCCCATGAGTTTTTGTTCCCACATAAACGGACAATGATCGGTTGCCACCACCTGCACAAGACCCTGGTTGATGCCAGCCCACAAAGTAGCCTGGTCTTTCTTTTCCCGCAATGGCGGGCTCATCACCCATTTTGCACCGTCGGCTCTTTCATATAATGACGCATCGATTACGAGGTACTGGATACAGGTTTCAACAAATACATTCTGATTTCTTTTTGTGGCATTACGCACAGCGTTCAAAGCCCCTTCGCAGGTAAGATGCACAATGTATCCCGGGCAACCGGTGTAGTTAGCCATGTCAACAAAACGTTCGGCTGCTTCAGCTTCTGTAACCTCGGGTTGCGAGAGGTAATGATACAAAGGTGAAAGTTTTCCTTCACTGCGGTGTTTCTGCACCAGGTAGTCGATCATGTCGCCATTGGTGGCGTGTACATTGATCAATCCACCCTGCTTTTTCACTTCTTCCATCAAACCGATCATCTGGCGGTCGTCGATCATCAATGCTCCTTTATAAGCCATAAAAGTTTTGAAAGAGGTGATGCCTTCTTCCTCAATAAAATGCCGGATCTCTTTTTTGGTATCATCATTGAAATCGGTTACAGCCATGTGAAAACTGTAGTCGCCTACCGCATTGTTATCACTACGCCCCTTCCATTCAGTTAACGCATCATTGAGTGAGTGGCCTTGCTTTTGCAAAATAAAATCGATCACCATGGTGGTGCCCCCGTACAATGCTGCACGGGTGCCGGTTTCGTAACTGTCGCTGCTGTACGTACCCATGAATGGCATATCGAGGTGCACGTGTGGATCGATGCCACCCGGCATTACCAGTTTACCTGCAGCATCAATAACTGTATCAGCCTGTACGTTGAGGTTTTTACCAATGGTGGAAATGGTTTCATCTTCAATAAAAATATCTGCTGTATAATCTGCATCAGCGGTGATGATGCGGCCATTTTTAATTAATACGCTCATAAAAATATTTTATCGGTTGATTGAAAAATGGCTGCCGGTGGCGGGGCCATTCAATCTTTAAATTTATCGCTTTTGTGGTTTCATCGCTGCCCAATAAATAATCCCACTCATGGCAAATCCCACAAACCATGCATAATTGTACAATCCGGAAATCCAGTGTGGCACTGCGTCGGCGCTGATCAGTTTTATCGTGACCAAAAAGCCCGGCACATTGGGTAAAATACCCAGTAACAAAGCCATGATGGCATTATAATTAAATCCGTTGCTGTAGCGGTACACGCCATCATGCTTGTACAGGTCATCAGCCACGAGTTCTTTATGGCGGATAAAAAAATAATCCACGATCATAATGCCACCGACCGGGCCAAGTAAACTTGAGTAAGCGATCAGCCAGGTAAATATGTATCCGTTTGGATCAGCGATCAGCTTCCAGGGAAAAATGAGGATACCGATCACACCGGTGATATATCCGCCGATCCGGAAATTTATTTTTTGAGGAGCCAGGTTGGCAAAATCGTTGGCCGGGCTAACAATGTTGGCAGCGATATTGGTGGCCAGCGTTGAAATGATGATACCGATCATTGCAAAAGTAACCATCAGCTTGCTGTCGAATTTGCCTGCAAGTTTTACAATGTCCCATTCAGTCTGGCCATAAATGATAACAGTGGAGGAGGTAACAATCACGCCTACAAACGCAAAAAATGTCATCGCAGGGGGAAGGCCGATGATCTGCCCGTTCACCTGTGCCTTTTGTGATTTGGCGTACCGGGTGAAATCGGGAATATTCAATGAAAGCGTTGCCCAAAAACCAACCATGCCGGTAAGGGCAGGGAAGAAATAATGCCAGAAATCAGCATTGCTGGCGAATTTTGAAGGTTGCTCTAATATCGGGCCCAGGCCCTTTGCTGCCACTATGGCCCAGGCAAGCAGTGCGAAAGCGGCGATGGGCAAAAAGAAGGCCTTAAACACCAGCAGCTTGCGGATGCTTTCCACACCGAGGTAAATGATGAGCATGTTGAGTACCCAGAACACTAAAAAACAAACCATGGGTAGTAACTGCGGAAACAGGGAACTGCTGTCAATTTCGGCCAGTGACGGATTCCAGGCACGCAAAATGTTGTAGAGCGAAGCGCCACCGATCCAGGTTTGAATACCAAACCAGCCGCAGGCAACAATGGCACGCAACACCGCCGGAATATTGGCTCCCCTCGTACCGAAGCTGGCCCTGACAAAAACCGGGAACGGTATACCATATTTTGCCCCGGCATGACCATTCAATATCATCGGCACCAACACAATACAATTGCCTAAAAAGATGGTGATAATGGCCTGCCACCAGTTCATTCCTCCCCCGATGAGCGAACTCGCCAACATGTAGGTGGGAATGCACAGGCTCATACTGATCCACAAAGCCGCATAGTTCCAGGTACCCCATTTACGACGGGATACGGGAACAGGCGCAAGGTCTGCGTTGATCAATGAAGAAGCTGCTGTTTCGTGGTTTTCTGTCATGGTTACCCGCAAAATAAACAAAGCTGACAACAGGTACACAATACCGTTTGTTGCCGGTTTAACCGGATGATAATAAATTAGAAAATATTAAATCACGTGTGCATCAGCGATCTTGATCGCTTCACTGATGATGGCTAACCCTTCATCTATCTGTTCTTTGGTAACGATCAAAGGCGGAGCACAGAAAATAAAATTCCAGCGCACGAAAGTGTACATGCCCAGTTCTTTTATTTTGGCAGCCACTTTATTCATTACCTGCATTTCGTCGGGTTTTGCATTAAAAGGCGCCATGGGTTCTTTGGTTGTTCTGTTCTTAACCAACTCAATACAACCCAGCAAACCAGTATTGCGGAAGTCCCCGATCGAAGGGTGTTGCTGTTTTAATTTTTCCACCTGCTGCTCCATGTATTTTCCCATTTCCCTGGCATTCTGCAACAGGTTGTCTTCTTCATATATCTTCAGGGTTTCTAATGCTGCTGCACAACAAACTGCGTGGGCCGAGTAAGTAAGCCCGAGTGGTAATACCGCATCATCATATTTGGCAGCGATCTTATCACTGATCTGCAGGCAACCGAATGGAAGGTAGCCGCAGGTTAGGCCCTTTGCCATCGCGATCATATAGGGTACAA
>CAYVLT010000115.1:0-12759 GCA_964452405.1 uncultured Ferruginibacter sp. | reverse complement strand
CTGCAGTCGCTGCTGCAGGGAAGTGCTATTCTTAATGGCCACAAGTCGCAGGTGCAGGATCCGTATTCTTTCCGTTGCATACCGCAGGTGCATGGCGCCACACGCGATACCTACGATTACGTACTCAGTGTATTTATTAAAGAGATCAACTCTGTAACCGATAACCCCAATATCTTTCCTGCGGAAGATCTGGTGGTAAGCGGAGGTAACTTTCACGGACAACCGTTGGCGTTAGCCCTCGATTTTTTATGCATCGCCATGAGCGAACTGGCCAATATCTCCGAAAGGCGTACCTACCAGTTGATCAGTGGTCAACACAACCTGCCCCTGTTCCTGGTAAAACAACCGGGGTTACACTCGGGCTTTATGATACCACAATACACGGCCGCGGGCATTGTAAGTGAGAACAAACAATTGTGCACACCTGCGAGCGTGGATTCTATTTCATCCAGCAATAACCAGGAAGATCATGTAAGTATGGGCGCCAATGCAGCCACCAAATGCAAAAGGGTGATCGATAACGTGGAAAAAGTACTTGCCATTGAATTGCTCACCGCGGTACAGGCACTTGATTTCCGCAGGCCGATGCAAAGCTCAGCAGCAGTGGAAACCGTGGCAACAGCTTTCCGACAGGAAATTGCATTTAATGAATCAGACAGGGTACTGCATGAGGACATGATCAGGGCTGTGGCATTCCTTCAGAATTTCCCTTTACAGGATGTACTTCCCAACCTGGTCGCCAATGCTGGTAATTTTTGATTTTTAGCGGGTTGTAACTGTTTTCGATAATAATAGCACCGTTTCGGCGTTAATACTGTACGCTTCTGGTACGAAAGCGCCTTTTTGTGAACCGAAACTGCCGGGTGAGCCCTCACCTGAACATGCTGTGTCTACATCAATGCATTTCCACCAGCAGTATTTTTCCATGTTTTCAGAATAAAAAATTCTTTGCCGGTTTTTTGTTCATAACGGTACGGTAAAATGAAATCTACATCCTGGCTAAAAATCTTTATTGAAAAATCCGTGCTTTGCTGTGCGTTGTTGTTTGCCGGCCTGGCAACCCGGGCTCAACAACGACCCGTTGCTGCTTTTTCAGGTACGGCGCTTAGTGGATGTGCACCCATACTGGTGAATTTCACCGACCTGTCTGCCGGAACACCCAACTATTGGAAATGGGACCTTGGCAATGGCACGATCTCTTACCTGCAACATCCTTCTGTTACTTATTTTACGCCCGGTATTTATTCGGTTAAATTACTCGTGAAAAATGTAGCCGGGGAAGATTCACTCATTAAAACAAATTACGTACAGGTGTATGCGGCACCGGTAGTGAATTTTTCAGCCGGCGATACCACCGCCTGTGGTTCTTTGTCCACTTCCTTTGTTAACCAGGGCACGCCGGGCAATGCCTGGCAATGGGATTTTGGCGACGGTATTTTTTCAACAGCGGCTGATCCTTCCCACACCTATACACAAACAGGAACTTATAATGTAAGTTTAAAGGTAATCAACAGCGATGGTTGTGCCGCCTCCATGGTGCGCCCGAATTATATCACTGTGAATGCTGTTCATGCCGGTTTTACCACAAATATTCCTTCCCGCTGCGAGCCGCGGAAAATAAGTTTTCAAAACAGTGCTACCGGTAACGGTCACCTGCAATTCACCTGGCGTTTTGGTGATGGAGATTCCTCGGTCACCCGCGATGCTGTACATACCTACCGTACAGGAGGCTCTTATACTGCCACACTGGAGGTACAGAATGAATTCGGTTGCCGTGAGATAGCCAACAAACAAATTTCAGTTGAGAACCCGGTGAGCGCCGATTTTTCAACCAACACGCCACATCCCTGCAAAGCCCCGGCCACAGTGCACTTTACCACGCAGGCGCTGGCCGGTAATAATTATTATTGGTATTTTGGCGACAGCAGCCTGGTTAGTGCCACGCCTGCACATACTTATGCAGATACCGGCAGCTTCACCGTAAAACTGATCATCCGCAACAGCAATGGTTGTATGGACTCAGTTACCCGGACCAATTACATCAACATTCAAAAACCTTTTGTGAATTTTGACAACCTGCCAGACAGCGGTTGTGTTTCATTCCGTAAAAAGATCACTGTTACAAACAGCAGTGCCGACAGTATAGTGGGATACCGCTGGAGTTTTGGAGAAGGGCAGGGTTCAACAGCAGCATCGCCGGAACACCTGTTTACGGCCGCTGGTTATTACCCGGTATCATTGATTGCTACCGGAGTTTCAGGTTGTAAAGACACCACTGTTCTCGAAAATGCGATCCACGTGGGTAACAGGCCCGTTGCTGCTTTTTCTGCCAATACGCAGGTAGCTTGTGCACAGGCCGGGATTGTATTTACCGATTTATCTACGGGGCATCCCTCGCAATGGCAATGGGATTTTGGCGATAATTCGCAGGCGGTGGAACAAAATCCCCGGCATGTATTTACGGATACCGGTTTTTTATGGGTACGCCTGATCGCTGCTGAAGGCGGTTGTGCGGATACACTTACCCGTAATAACTATGTATATATCAAACCAACGGTTTCAAAGTTCAAATATGAATTTACCTGTGCAGCTCCCTTTACCTTTATTTTCAACAATTATTCCATCGGTGCAGATAACTGGCAATGGGATTTTGGAGACGGCAGCCTTTCATCTGAACTGAACCCTGTACATACCTATTCAGACACAGGAGTATATTCCGTGAGCCTGAAGGGAGCAAACAACACTACCGGTTGTGAATTCCTGCTCACCAAAAAACTGAAAGCAACAAAAATATACCCGTCATTTTTTGCATCTGATTCTATTGCCTGCAAAGGAAAAGACCTGAGGTTCACCGCCACCATTTCCGCCGCGGAAGCCAGTCGTTTTATCTGGGATTTTGGTGATGGTCATTCAGATAACCTGCTCGAAAATACCGTTACCCACGTGTACGAACAGCCCGGCATCTATACCGTAACGCTTATCACCATCAACCTGGTTAATTGCAGGGATACTGTTGTAAAAACCGGCTATATCCGGGTAAATGGTTTAAAGGCAGGCTTTGGCGCCGACGCTGCTGCCGCCTGTGCTAACTCAAGGGTTCTGTTCTATGACAGCTCCTTTACCGTTGGCAATAACAGTATTCAAAACTGGCAATGGGATTTCGGCGATGGAAATATTGAGAATTTTGCAGGAGCACCTTTCAGTCATGCTTACACGAATGGAGGCAGCTTCCCGGTTAAATTGAAAATAACTGATAACAACGGTTGTACTGATCAGTTCACGCAGGATCTGCCCATTACCATCAAAAAGGTAAGCGCCCTGTTCATTGCCTACGATACGTTGAAGTGCAGTAACAGCTCCACCAGGTTTGTGGCGCCTTATGCAGAGGCCGGCATCAGCTATCAGTGGGATTTCGGTGATGGAACAGGAGCTTCCGTTCAATCGCCCTCGCATGTGTACACAACTGAAGGTGACTATACCGTTACACTGAAAATCTCACATGTGGCCGGATGTGCTGATTCTATGGTAAGGCCAGCCTATATCCGGATCGAAGACCCGGTGGCAGCCTTCACCATGAGCGATTCTTTCCGCAGTTGTCCACCACTGTCTGTGCAGTTCAGCAGTCAATCGCGGAATGTGTTGGAAGAAACCTGGGATTTCGGGGATGGCACCATAACGGCTACGCATAACCCTTCTCATTTTTATGCAGAAGCAGGAATATACAACGTGGTGCTTACCATAAAAGGCCGTGGTGGCTGTAGCAGTACCCTCCAACGCCGCATCGTGGTTAAAGGACCCAAAGGTGCTCTCAGTTATACGCCACTGAATTTCTGTAATCCCGGACTGGCCACGTTTACGGCACATACAAGTGATGCTGCCTCTTATGTATGGGATTTTAACGATGGATTCACGGTGACCAATACAGACTCTGTTGTTACCCACTATTATGGTAACAACGGCAAATACCTGCCCAAACTGATGCTGGCAGATCAATATGGATGTAAAGTGCCGATCAACGGTATTGATACCATCAATATGGTGCACGTAGACGCTCAATTCGAATTTGCAAACAGGATACTCTGCGCTGCTGATCATATTGAATTTGATAATACCAGTACCAGCAGCGAACCGGTTGCGGTAACCCAATGGAATTTTGGTGATGGATTTTATGCCAGTAATGCCAACCAGCCCACCCACGACTACCAGGCTGCCGGGTTGTATTACCCTTCATTGATCATTACAACGGAGAGTGGTTGTACAGACAGTTTGACCAGCACTGTTCCTGTGAAAGTGGTAAATGTTCCGGCTGCTGTCATTCACGCAGGTACCAGCGGTTGTGCGCCTTTGACGGCATCTTTTACAGCTTCCGCCAATACATCGGCTGCGCCCATCGTTAACTGGCATTGGGATTTTGACAATGGACAATTTTCCAGCAGTCAGCTTCCCATATCACAGCAATACAACACGCCTGGCATATACAGTGTAGCGCTCACGATCACCAGCGATGAAGGATGCTCCAAAACAATTGTACAGGATATCGAAGCGTTCCCGGTTCCTGCCGTGCAGGTGTCAGGTGTTTCACAGGTATGCAGGGGCGCCGGGACATTACTAACGGCAACGGGTGCCGACACTTATAGCTGGTCAACCGGTACCGGAGTTGTCTGTTCTACATGTGCAAGTACTTATGTGTACCCTGTTACGGATGAAATCTACACGGTCACAGGAAAAAATAGTTTCGGCTGCCAGTCCGTTGATACATTCAGCGTTGCCGTGGCACAACCTATACAGCTTGGGTATGCCGGATCCGCAAGGATTTGTGCAGGCAAGAGTGCCGGGTTATCAGCAACTGGTGCGGCCCATTATACCTGGAGTCCTGCAACAGGTTTAAACGACGCCTTCTCTTCCACGCCGCAGGCAACACCTGCCGTTACCACCGTATATACCGTGATCGGTTATGATGCAACTGGTTGTTTTACTGATACAGGCCTGGTAACAATAATTGTAGACAAGTTGCCGACAGTAGACGCCGGACCTGATAAAACCATTACGGCCGGTTCTTCAACCGTACTTGATCCCGTGGTTTCAGGCGACGTAACAGAATTGCATTGGTCGCCCACGGCAGCCCTTTTTCGCAATAGTGGCAATGCGGTAACGGTGAAGCCAACAGTGAACACAGCTTACAGGATAGAAGTAAAAAATGCCGCAGGATGCACAGCAGGTGACGACGTAACCATTACCGTAACTGCGCCACTAACGCAGGGTTCTGTGTTTATTCCGAATACGTTTTCTCCTAACGGAGACGGTGTGAACGAAATTTTTTACCCGAGAGCCGCAAGGAATATACAGGTAAACAGGCTTCGGATACTGAACAGGGAAGGACAAACTGTATTTGAAAAAAATCATTTTTATACCAATGATATTTCAAGTGGATGGGATGGCACTTCCAGGGGGTTAAAAATGCCGGCTGATATTTACATATATGCGGTGGAGTTGCTGGATGATAACGGTAAGCCCTATCTTATTTCAGGAAATGTATCATTGCTTCGGTAAAAGCAAACCTAACAGTCGCGTATGCCTGAAAATATTTTTTTAAATGCTGATTTTGTATATAATAAATTACTATCTTGAAGCAGTAATCAAACATTGAAACCTATAACCAATTATACCTCTGAAACCCAATCCAATACCTGTTGAAAGAACATTCATGGCAAAAACCATGTAGGTCTATGAAAAACCTCCCGTTTGGAGGTTTTTTCTTTTTTGTTATTCCTGCTCTTCTTTCTCTTCCACCAGCTTTTTAGTGTACACATTCAATTGTACTTCCCAGCCGGTATAGCCACTCACCATCTCTATTTCCGCCACCAGGTTTTTGTAGTGACTGTCGGTTGTTTTCAGCCGCAGTGAACTAACGGCAAAGCCTACGTTTTCGTCAACCGCATCCAGCTTGCCATCAAATCCTGCTGTGGAAACGCCTATATTTTTTACAGCTGTTTTTTTAACCTGGGTAAAAGCTTTTTTATATACTTTCAATGCCTCTTCAAAGTTTTCACCAGCATACAATACTGCCTGCCAGCTGGCAGATTTGTCTTCTACAGAATGGTAGCGCATGATCTTGCAGCCGAGTGCGGCAGGCATGCATATTTTAGACCGATAGGTATCTGCATCCACCTCAGCAGGCATCCTGGCTCCCTGGATGTTTACAAAATTAAATGTGAAGTCCTGCACCACTTTACTGAGCGCTTCACTGAAAAGGGCATCCGCATTTAATGGCTTGGCGGGCTTGATGGTTTGTGCAGTTATTTGCATACAAGTGAAGATTACAACAAACAGGAAGAGCGCTTTTTTCATGTGCCTTATTTTGATGCAATAATAAATCAATGAATCCATGCCCCTTCATTTATTCAGGAAAATAATTGATACTTTTATCAAAACATCAGCACCAAACATGAAATACATTGCACTGATCTTCGCCGTTGTGTTTGCCTGTACCTTACCTGCACTGGCCCAGCGGCCGAAGCCGTCTTATTTCAATATGTCTTCGCCGGCCGATCGCAGCAACCACAATTACGGGATGATCAATATTGAAGCGGGGAACCGAACAGTTGTGATCGGTACCATCATGGCGTATGGAGAAAATGTAAAAGGACTAACCATTCGTATCAACAACGGGTTCAGGTTTAAGCTGGCGCCCTCCCAAAACGGTACCACGTTGAACTATGTTGGTTCAACCCTTAATATCGTATTGCAACCAGGCGATAAGGCCAATATTGCATTCATAGATGCCGGGAAAGATACCGGTGAAAGGCAGTTGTACGCAGCAGGCGAAACCATTGAATAGTGATCAAAATCCGCATGAATGAAAGCTGCGAGTGTAAATGAACTGAAAGAAGAACTAAAGACCCTGCCTGCTCCACGCATGGTGGAGATCATACTGCGACTGGCAAAGTTTAAAAAGGAAAATAAAGAACTCCTCAATTACCTGTTGTTTGAAGCCCACGATGAGGAGGGATATCTTGCTGCTGTGAAACAGGAGATTTCGGAAGCTTTTACAGAGGTGAACAGCACTAATTTATACTTCGCCAAAAAAACGATCCGTAAAATTTTACGCATTGCCAATAAACACATCAAGTACACCGGTACAAAGCAGGCTGAAGCAGAACTGCTGATCTGGTTCTGCCGGCAACTGAAGGAATCAGGTATTCCATTTCAAAAAAGTACGGCCCTGCTTAACCTTTACCAGGCCCAGGTGAAAAAGGCAGGCAAGGCGATTGATACCATGCATGAGGATCTGCAATATGACTATCACAAAATGTTGCGGGAACTCTGACGGGGACTACTGTTTGAAATTGCCTTTGAATGTGCGCCTGAATGCTTCGAAGTCGGGGATGGATACATGCTGCACATAAGGATTGTCGGGGTGGTGACTGATGTACTCCTGGTGATAATCTTCTGCCGGGTAAAATTTTTCTAAGGGCAATACTTCAGTCACGATACTGCCCGAATATTTTTTTTCCTGTTCTGATAACGCTATCTGCTTTTCGATGATTTCCTTTTCTGAAGCATTGCTGTAAAATGCGATTGACCGGTACTGGGTGCCTTCATCATGACCCTGCCGGTTAAGGGAGGTTGGGTCGTGGCTGGCAAAAAATGCTTTCACCAGCGATTCAAAACTTACAACGGATGGATCGTAATGCACCGCCACGGTTTCTGCATAGCCGGTGGTACCGGTACTTACAGATTCATAATCGGGGTTGCTGCCTTCACCGCCTGCATATCCGGATACCGCATCACTTACACCCGCCAGGCTTTGAAATACGATCTCAGTATGCCAGAAACATCCTTCTGCGAAATAGGCGGTTTTCTCTTTTGATGTATCAGTACCGGTAACCGCCAAAGGGATACTGTTATCCTTTTGCTGCGATGCTGAGCAGGCCGTAAACAAAAGGCAAAATGCGAAAATGGGGCGTAGCAGGTTCATGCTCTTTTTTCTGTACAAACGCAGTGGCATACAAAAAGGTTTTCGCAGTTGTGTTAAATATTGGCTGTCCTGTTGAAAAATATACCTTTCATTCCTCTGTTTTATCCCGTTACCTTTACAACCTCAAGTTCTACCACCACAACAACAAAACACTTAACGCATGGAATTGAAAGAACAATTTGAACAGGCCGTTGCAGCCAGCAAAACCCTTTCGCAGAAGCCCGACAATGAAACATTGCTGAACCTTTATTCTCTTTACAAACAAGCAACAGAAGGAGATGTTTCCGGCGAGGCGCCGTCCAATCCTTTTGATTTTGTGGCCAAGGCCAAGTACAATGCCTGGAATGCACAGGCAGGAAAATCAAAAGAAGCTGCCATGCAGGAATACATCAATCTTGTAACCAACCTGAAAGGCTAAGGGCCGTCCTGGTATTTTTACCACAGTCTGACGGTTTCCATAACTTGCGATCCAAATTTTTCAGAATGGCTATCAACAGGAATGCTGCAGTAGGTTTTATTTTCATCACCTTACTCATCGATATCATTGGTTTTGGGATTATCATTCCCGTAATGCCCAAGCTGATCGCTGAATTAAAAGGCGTCGACATCAGCGGTGCATCCAAATATGGCAGTTGGTTGATGTTCGTGTATGCATTTATGCAGTTCTTATTTGCTCCTTTGTTCGGAAGCCTGAGTGATAAATATGGACGGCGACCGGTATTGCTCTGTTCTCTTTTCGGCTTTGGGATAGATTATCTTTTCCTGGCCCTGGCGCCTTCTTACGGCTGGTTGTTCGTAGGTCGTGTGATCAGTGGTTTAACTGGCGCCAGCATCACCACCGGCTTTGCTTATATCGCAGATGTGAGCACACCGGAGAACAGGGCTAAAAATTTCGGCATGGTGGGTGCGGCTTTCGGGTTAGGTTTTATCATCGGTCCGTTGATTGGTGGCTTGCTCGGGCATTTTGGCCCAAGGGTTCCCTTTTATGCAGCAGCCGTTCTGGCATTGCTCAACTGGCTCTATGGATATTTTGTGTTACCCGAATCATTGCTCAAAGAAAACCGTCGTGAGTTTAACTGGAAAAGAGCCAACCCGCTTTCCTCGCTGTTGCGCCTTCGTAAATTTCCAGCCCTCGGTGGTTTGGTCATTGCGATGACCCTCGTATATCTTTCGTCCCACGCCGTTCAAAGCAACTGGAGTTATTTTGTTATGTTCCGTTTTCAATGGGATGAAAAAATGGTCGGCATTTCGCTGGCTGTAGTGGGGCTGTTGGTAGCGATTGTGCAGGGGGGACTAACCCGCTATGTAAACCCAAAACTGGGCAATGAAAAAAGTATTTACAGCGGATTGCTCCTGTACACGATCGGTATGTTTTTGTTTGGTGTAGCCAACCAGGGATGGATGATGTTCGTGTTTTTAATACCCTATTGCTTCGGCGGTATCGCCCAGCCGGCCTTACAATCTGTGATGAGCGGCCAGGTGCCGGCCAACGAACAGGGCGAATTACAGGGTGCCCTCACCAGTATGCAATCTGCCTGTGCCATTGTCGGGCCCTTGCTCATGAATAATCTTTTTTATTATTTCAGTCACAGCGAAGCCCCCGTGTTTTTGCCCGGTGCTCCTTTTTTGGTGGGTGGTATGCTGTTGCTGGCTGCGTTTATCATTGCCTACCGCAGTTTACACATTAAGAAAAGACTGGGCTGAGCAGGCTATGCCACTGAACATTAAGCAGTATTTTGCAACTACATAATTGTATTGCCTGTTGGAGATACTTCCGGTGATCGAACCAAATTTTACCTACAGATGGAAAAAGCGCTCAACGATTTCAATCATATTTTTTTTATCGGCGTGGCAGGAACGGGTATGAGCGCAATTGCCCAATACCTGGCCGGTATTCACAAAAATGTCAGCGGCAGCGACCGGTATTTTTTGCCTGGTGAATCCAATGAAACAAAGGAAAAATTAGAGGCAGCCGGTATCCGGTGTTTTTTACAGGATGGGGAAGGCATCAGGGAAGACACTGACCTGGTGGTGGTTTCAACGGCTGTGGAAGATACCGTGCTGGAAGTGCAGAAAGCAAAGCAGCTCGAAATACCTATTGTTAAAAGAAGTGAATTGCTGGCAATGATCGCGGCCAGCAAACGCACCATCGCCGTGGGAGGTACGTCTGGAAAAAGCACCACGAGTGCTATGTTATTTTCCATCCTGGAATTTGCAGGCTGGCAACCCAGCATAATCAGCGGGGCTGGACTTGTAAACATTATCAAAGAAGGGAAGATCGGCAATGCCAAAGTGGGCGCCGGTGAATGGCTGGTGATAGAGGCGGATGAAAGCGATGGTTCCATTGTTCAGTACCATCCTGAAGTGGGCTTATTGTTAAATATTGATAAGGATCACCAGGAGATTGATGAGTTGATGAATATCTTCAGCACGTTCCGCACCAATACCACCCGGCTTTTTGTGGTGAACGAATAGAATGCCCTTTCGAAACAGTTGTCAGTGAACGCCGACAATGATTTTTCGATCAATGCGGATATGGGTACGGGTTATGTGGCCAGCGCTTTCAGGCAACAGGGGCTATCCATCTCGTTTTACATCCGTCATACTGAATTTGTGTTAAATACCGTTGGCAAACACAATATGGAAAATGCGCTGGCGGCTTCCTGCGTGGCCAACCAATTGGGTATTGATCTCGATACCTGTGCGGCCGCCTTAAAAAATTATGAAGGTATTTACCGCCGGCACCAGGTAATCGGCAATAAGAATGGGATTTGGTTAATTGATGATTATGCGCACAATCCGGCCAAATGTGCTGCTTCCATTGCGGCCTGCCAGTATATCGCTCCCAAAGTAGTGGCTTGGTTTCAGCCGCATGGCTATGGGCCCACAAGATTTTTAAGGCATGATTTTGTAAAAGAAATAGCCGCCGTGCTGCGGGACACTGATGAAATTTGGATGAGCGAGATTTTTTATGCTGGTGGCACTGCAGTGAAGGATATCTCGGCAAACGACCTGGTGCAGGATATTAAAGCGTTGGGCAAGCAGGCTTTTTTCGTGGAAGACCGCAACAGCTTTGTAGTAACTGCCCGGCCACACCTTAGCCAGGACAGCGTTTTATTATTGATGGGTGCCAGGGATCCACGGCTGGAAAAATTTGCCAAAGAAGTGTGGGAACAGCTTTAACAAGGCGCTATGGTGTTGAGCTTTGGTTCGTGTAATGCTTGCCGTGAGTATCAGTGCCGGAAACAAAGAACGGGAAAACAATCATCGAATGACAACGCTTTTTACGAATATACAGCAACTGGTGGGAGTGCGCCATCAGCCGGAACTTTTGCGGGGAGCGGCGTTGGCTGCACTGCCTGTAATTGAGGATGCTTTTTTACTGGTGGAAGATGGCGTTATCGCCGACTATGGTCACATGTATGAACTGGAATTAAAAGTGCCGCAGTTGCCAAAGGATATCGTGGACGCAACCGGGCGGCTTTTGTTGCCAGCGTGGTGCGATAGTCATACACATCTTGTTTTTGCCGGCAGCCGGGAGCATGAATTTGTTGACAAGATCAAAGGACTGACTTATGCAGAGATCGCCGCAAAAGGAGGCGGCATACTCAATTCGGCCAGGAAACTCAATGAAACTTCTGAAGATGAACTTTTCAATGCTGCCTGGAACAGGCTGGAAGCAGCGGCAAAAAGCGGTACGGCAGGTATTGAAATAAAAAGCGGGTATGGGTTAACGGTAGAAGGGGAGCTGAAAATGCTGCGGGTGATCAAAAGATTGAAAGACAGATCGAATTTACTCATCCGCTCCAGCTTTTTGGGAGCACATACCTTTCCACCTGAGTTTAAAAACGATCATCCGTCCTATATCGACAGGATCATTAATGAAATGCTGCCGGTGATCGCGGCGGAGAAACTCGCAGATTACATTGACGTGTTTTGTGAAACCGGTTTCTTTTCGCCAGGGGAGATGGAATTGATCTGCAGTGCCGGTAAAAAGGTTGGTTTAAAACCCAAACTGCACATCAACCAGTTGAACAGTATCGGTGGTATTCAATCAGCCATCAGGTGTGAAGCCTTATCGGTCGATCACCTGGAAACGATGACAGAACAGGATATTGCAGACCTCGCCGCTTCTTCCACCATCGGTACCTTATTGCCAACTGCAGCTTTTTTTCTCCGCATGAATTACCAGCCTGCCAGGCAACTGATCGACAGCGGTTGTGCCATAGCATTGGCCAGTGATTTCAACCCCGGTTCATCACCCAGCAGTAATATGAATTTTGTGGTGTCATTGAGTTGCATTCAAATGAAGATGCTGCCGGAGGAAGCAGTGAATGCTGCAACAATAAATGGCGCTTATGCAATGGAATGTGAACAGGAAACCGGCAGTATTACCATTGGTAAGAGAGCTGATTGTATTCTTACACGGCCCGTGCCTTCCCTGGCATATCTTCCCTACAGTTTTGGAGCCAACCTGGTGGATAAAGTGATGATCAAAGGAGAATTTGTGTAGCAACAAACCAACACCCGGCTGATCTGCCTGCTGTAATTCAGGTAAACGGCTAACTAGTTTCTTACATAGTAGTTCACGCCGTTGATGTATTTCGTCTGGAAGCCTGTTTTCATCATGCCTTTCTGGCCATAATTATTTTCAAAGGAAGTATAGTAGGTGAAGCCAAAATTATCAACCGCTTTCAGCTTTCCACTGATCGATTTGTCATCAAAAGAAGTGTACCAGTCGAACCGTGTATTACCAATGCTCTTGATCCTGCCCCTGATCG
>CAYVLT010000114.1:0-12826 GCA_964452405.1 uncultured Ferruginibacter sp. | reverse complement strand
ACAATTTTTTAAAAAATGCTGAAGCAGTTTCGTGGTGAACTTTGTTGGAAGTACGGGAATAGATATCGAATGAAATACCCATCTGTTCCATGCTTTCTTTGATGAGGGCATGGTACCTGTCTACCACCTGCTGTGGCGTGATGCCTTCCTTCATGGCACGGATGGTGATCGGCACTCCATGTTCATCACTTCCCCCGATAAATTTCACGTCCCGCTTCCGGGCACGGAGATAACGTACATATATATCCGCGGGCAGGTAACAACCAGCCAGGTGCCCGATGTGAACAGGGCCATTGGCATAAGGCAGAGCAGCGGTTACCAGGTATCTTGCAATTGTATCCATTGTAGTTTTTTTTGGCAGTAAAGTGCCTGTTACGGTTCCTGATCGGCGATAGTTTGGTCACAACAGGAAGGCTGCAAAAATACCTTAATTACCCGCTCCTCCCAAAATCAACAAAAAAGCCGTTTCGCCTTGCGACGAAACGGCTGAAATGAAGCATTGACCCTCAAAGTCTATTGATCCATTTTTTTGCTCAATGAAGCTTCCAGTCCGGGTACGGAGAGGGATTCGAAACGTAAGCCTGTTAATGGTTGTATGCTGGTTGTTGTGTTGGTTACTGAATAAATTGCTTCTCCCCCGTCTCCGATGCCAACACTAACCAGTTTCACGTTTTCGCCGGCGGGAACGTTAGGAAATATCACCCTGTTACCGGAAAGGTATCCTGTCATCATCGACTTGATGTTGTCAAACACCAATACCGTATAGTAACCCGTTGCAGAGTCCGGCAGGTCAACTTCAAAATTAATTTTCGGACGGCTGTCTTTGTAAAACCGGTCGCAGTTGATCCAGCCCAGTTTTTGAATATCCACAGCGTACCTTCCCGAAAGGTCGTTGATTAAATGCTGGTAGGCGCTGTCGTTAGTACCCTTGTTGTCTCGTTTTTTGAACCCGGTTTGCAGGAATGCTGAATAGCCTTCTCCACCACTTGCTCCTGGCTGGTTTAAATAAGCTGGCACATTAATCTTTCTTTCTGCCAGGGGATTAAGTTTGTACATATCGGCTGTGCGTTTATCCATCCAGACGGATGAACCAATGCGGGTGCCATACAGGTGACTGAACTGTTCGGTACTCACAGACCGCAGGCTGAACCAGCTTCTTTCCGCCGAGCGGAACTTTACTTTGTAATATCCATATTTGTCTCTCAGCATCCTGGCCAATTCTTCTTTTGATACCGCCAGGCTGTCTTCATCAATGATAAAATACCCGATCCTGCCCTTTTTGGTATCCACCACCCTTAATGGCTGATCCACCAGGTTCAGCACTTTCACTTCTGTTTGCAGGTTGAATTGGTTGAAAAAACGCCCCTGTGGCACCCAATTTAAAGAACCATTTTGAGTAACACCTTCAAACAACTGCATGCCTTCAAGGCCACTGCTGTCGGGCATAAAAAGCTGTATTGCTTTGCCGGGCTGAACATCGAGGGGCTGGCCTTTGTAAGTAGCCTGCAGGTGTAACATGCCGCCTGATACCAACTGGTCCTTATCACTGGCAGTGCTGAGCTGGTTAAGCACCAGGGATGTGTTACTGTAATATTCAGTTGCTGCAAAGCTGATATCTTTTACATCGCCAAAGCCATGGGCCGGGATCAACAAAACGGCGCCTTCCTTTAATTGCAGGAGGGTATCCCTGCTGTTATCAACCAGGTACTCATCCGGAGCCGTCTGCAACCTGGTAAGTAATTCCTTTAGCAACACCTGCCGGGCAGAAAGGGCAAGTGCGCTACCCTGTTTCTTTTGCGGACATGCGTCACAGGGAGTAAACCTGATGGTAAGGCTGTCGAAAATTGAGCCGGCATCGTCAAAGTTATCCGCAGCGGGTGAAAATGTTTGCTGTCCTTTAGGATAGGCCTGCTTTTTTGTAACCGCGTTGCTGTCACCTGCAGTAACAGGCATTTGAATATCCACGCCTGTTGGCCCGGTTTCCTGTGCAACCATTTCTGCCGGTGGTGGTGTGGCAACACTGGCGGCAACAGGTTTTTTACTAACGGATAAATACAGGTAGGCGGCGATGATCAGCAGTGACACTGCCAACACGGAAAAGGTATTGAGCATCCATTGAGGCCATCCCCTTTTTGGAGCAACTGCTGCCGGTTGCAACATTTCCCGCATCTGCTGCCAGTGGGCATCCACCTGGCTGAGATCAGGTTCCTGCATCGCTTCCTGCGCTCTTAGTTTATCTTCTATGGTATTATCGTGTGGCATTTAAAATAAAATTATTTTCATGTACCTGTTCGAATTTCTGTTTCAATAGCTTTTTTGCTTCGCTCACATGCCATTTGCTGGTTCCTTCGCTGATGGCAAGGTGCTCAGCGATCTGTTTATGGGTAAGCCCTTCATAAACAAAAAGGCGAAATACGGTTGCAGTGGCGCCGGGTAATTGATTGATCACCTGTAACACTTCCTTGTAAGAAACCCGGTCAAACACTTCCGGTTCTATACTCACTTCTTCCCCCGTAAAATCCGGCAGTGTATTTTTAAAGATGTTTTTCTTCTTGCAGAAATCAATGCAGCAGTTTACCACGATGGCCTTTATCCAGCCGGATAATTTTCCTTCCTCGCTATAGGTATGGATACTTTTAAAAACCCTCAGCATGGCATTGTTATAAATGCTGCCGGCTCCATCTGCATCGCCTGCATACCGGAAACAGATGCGGATCATTGCCGGGTAAAAATGCTTGTACAGTAATTGCTGGCTTTGCATATCCTGCTTCCGGCAGCCCTGTATGATGGTATGTAGCGGTGTTTCCAAAACTTATGGGTGTAAAAGTGAACCTGTTTGTATCATAAACCTGTACAATGCTCAAAAGGGTTGGGTAAAAAAAATATTTTTTTTCCAGGGGAAGGATCAATGGTGAAGGCGCAGTCTGAAAGGCCTGGCCAGGGGGTGCAATTATCAGGCCACGGGATTTGTTTTTTGAACGCGTGGGTACGGGTTTCGGAAAAACACCGGTCTTTTTTCCAGAAAACGGAAAATGCTCTGAACAGCAATTTCGATCAAATCCTTTACCGATAAGCCTTTCAGCGAAGTGGCACAGTTCCTGAATTGTACCTATCAAACAACAAACCCCTACTTTATGAAAATTTTAATCGTATCAATCGCCACTACGGCCACCATGCTGTTCAATGCAACAACCAAAGCACAAACCAGGGTATCCCTGAAGGAAGATGCATATGCACCCTCAATTTCACAACTCACCATTGACAACGTGGACATCAAACAGGCAGAAAATGGTTTTAAAGTTACATGGGAAGCGCACAACCAGTTCCAGGTTGCCCGCTATGAACTGCAGCTGAGTGATGACAACAGTAATTTCAGCACCGTAAAAAGAAGAACAGCACCGGCCTCCGTAAACGGAAAATATGAAGCCGTTCTGAGCAATACGATCATTTTGGCCAACCCGGTTTATTACCGCATCAAAGTGGTTTCACTCGATGGAAAAGAAGCTTATACCGAAAGCTACCGTGTACGTATAGACGGATAGCAATGTTTTACCCAAATACAGCCTTTAACCAAAACTCCCCGGCGAAACCGGGGAGCTTTTTTTTAACAACCAAAACGCAAGACGTTTATTTTTTTAATTCATTAATATCCGTTTGTGGCGCCAGCACTTTATGGCATTTTTCTGTAATGATGTCGTTTGCCACCGTGAAATCTCCTGTAAGCCTGATGTCTTTTGACGATGCACCTACTTTAACCTGGTAGGTACCTGCCGCTGTTATCCATTGAGAACCCTCCGCATCATAGGAAGCGATATCGGCTGCATTGATTTCGAAAGTTGCGATCTGTTTCTGGCCGGGATGCAGGTTCAGGGTTTTATAAAACCCTCTCAGTTCCTCTGCAGGTTGTTGCAATTTCCCGGAAGGCGCACCCACATAAAGTTGCACCACTTCCCTGCCGCTCACATTTCCTGTGTTGGTGACGGTTACTGAAACCAGTATTCTTCCTTCAAGATCTTTGCGGCTTAATTTTATATTGCTGAAAGTGAAATTTGTGTAACTGAGCCCGTAACCAAACTCGTAAGCAGGTTGTACATTGAAGGTATTGTAATAACGGTATCCTACATATATGCCTTCATCATATACCACTTCTGCAGGTACCTGTTTCATGCCGAACATTCCGGGATAGGCCTTGTCGGGGAACTCTTTGCCGGGAAAATTCTTTGCTGAAATATCATCAGTGTATTTCACCGGGAATGTGGTGGCCAGCCTGCCGCTGGGGTTTACTTTTCCATCCAATACATCAGCCACGGCATTACCAGCCTCGAGGCCCGGCTGCCAGGCGAGCAAGATGGCATCCACTTTATCTCTCCAGCTCGCCACTTCAATCACTCCGCCCGCATTGATGATCACCACCACTTTTTTGTGTTGGGCATGAAAAGCTTTGCTTACCTGTTCCAGTAGTTCCTGTTCAGACTCTTTGAGGTTAAAATCATTTTCCACCTTCCTGTCTTTACCCTCCCCCGCATTTCTTCCAATGGTGATGAGGGCCACATCATTGGCCATTGCTGCCTTTTCAAAAGTGACAGGTGTAATGGACATTTCGCTCACCCGTGGTGTGGGATTCACAAATTCTTCAAAGAAATTCTTTTTAGGCTGCTTTGCCTTTTCTTCGTTTACATATGACTGGTAGCTGGCCGTTAGTTGTTCATCGAGTTTATAGCCTGCATTAGCCAAACCCTGCACCAGCGATATGGTATACGCTTCATTTACATCGCCGCTGCCGGTACCACCACTCACAAAATCGTAGGAGGTAATACCGAAGGCGGCTATCTTTTTATTGGTGGCAATGGGCATAGCCTGTTCATTGTTTTTTAACAGGATCATCCCTTCTGCGGCTGCTTTGCGGGCAATGGCTGCATGTGCTTTTAAATCCGGCTTATTGCTGAATGTATACTTTTTAAAAGCAGGCGCTCCCATTACATAGCGAACGATCCTTACTGCATTTTCATTTAATACGGCTGTATCAAGTTTGCCTGTGGCTACTGCTTCTGTGATGGCTTTCTTTTGATCAGGCGTACCCGGCATCAACAGGTCGTTGCCGGCTTTCATTTGCGCAACAGCGTCCCTGCCGCCAAACCAATCCGTCATCACCATTCCTTTAAAACCCCATTCTTTGCGAAGGATGGTGGTAAGCAGGTCGTATTCTTCTGATGTATAAGTGCCATTTAATTTATTGTAAGAACTCATCACCGTCCAGGGCTTCGCCTCTTTTACCGCGATCTCAAATCCTTTCAGATAAATTTCCCTGAGGGCTCTTTCGCTGACAACCACGTTCACTGAGTTCCTGTTTGTTTCCTGGTTATTCGCCACAAAATGCTTGATGGAAGTACCTACCCCATTGCTTTGAATACCCTTTACCATGGCGGCCGCCATTTTTCCTGATAGCAGCGGATCCTCAGCATAATATTCAAAATTTCTTGCTCCTAAAGGATTGCGTTGAATGTTCATGCCCGGACCGAGTAATACATCCACGCCGTATTCTTTCACTTCGTTACCCATGGCTTCTCCCACCTGCTGAACCAGTTTGGTATCCCAGCTTGAAGCAAGCAGGGTGGCCACAGGCCAGGCAGTGGCATAGTAAGTGTTGCTGTCATTGCTGCGGGTTGGGTCAATGCGCAAACCGGCAGGTCCATCTGCCACTACCGTACCCGGTAAACCCAAACCCGGAATGGCATAAGTTGTTCCCGCCGCTCCCGGCACTTTGTCTTTGATCATGCCCACGCCGGTGCCTCCCTGGCTGCTGATGCCCGGCAGGTTCATCCCCATCCCCACTACAAGATCTATTTTTTGCTGCAGCGTCATTTTACCCACCATCGCACTGGCGGCAATGCTGTCTGCCTGTTGTGCAAAGCCTGCACCACCCAACATCAGCGCTAAAAAAGTAACCGGAATTTTTTTCATAATTGCAAGTTTATAATTTTCTTTGTGTCACTAAGACACAATGATACTGATTTTAATATTACTGTGCAAGTTTTATTTTGAATTTTTACAGCTAACCGTAATTTTATCTATATGAGTTTCCAGGAAGAGATACAGGATCATTTTAACCATGGCGAGCGCTTATACCTCAGGAATATATCGGTGGACTGCGTGATATTCGGGTTTCATGATGATGAGTTGAAAGTATTATTGCTGCACGCCAGGTACGCCAATCAATGGGCTTTGCCGGGTGGATTTATTTTAAAAGATGAACACATGGATGAGGCCGCACGCAGGATACTGGAGGACCGTACCGGTCTTTCCAACATATTTATGCAACAGTTTTTTGTATTCAGCGATCCTGAGCGTTCTACCAAAGCAGCCAACCAGCAGTTCCTAAAAAACATTGGGGTTAACATAAAAGAAAGCTGGATGTTTGAGCGGTTTCTCTCCGTGGGATACACTGCCCTCGTTGATTTTACCCAGGTGGCACCGGTGGCGGATGTTTTTTCCACTGCCTGCGAATGGCATAACCTGCAATCGATACCTGACATGATCCTTGATCACCGGACCATTTTAGATACGGCCCTGCGCCAATTGCAAACAAACCTGAACTATCATCCCGTAGGATATAACCTGCTGCCGGAAAAATTCACCATGCCGCAGTTGCAAAAACTGTATGAAACCATTTTAAACAGGAAGCTTGACCGGCGTAATTTTCAGCGAAAGATACTCGGAACAAAAATTTTAAAAAAGCTCAACGAAACCAAAACGGGAGTGCCGCATAAAGCGCCCCGCTATTACCGGTTTGATCAAAAAAATTATAAAAAAGCGTTACAGGGCGGCCTGGGTTTTCACTTATAAATTGTTTGCGTTATTTTACAGCAATGGAACGGAAAAAATTTTTGGGAACCTTGTTGCCGCTCGGGGCGTTGTTAACTGCTGAAGCGGCTGGGCGAAAAGAGAATGCCCCGGGTTTGATTCCTAAAATACCGCCCTATTTAAAAAGAGGCGATATGATTGGCATCACTTGTCCTGCAGGGTATATCGAAAACGAAGATATCCGCCCGGCAATTACTAAACTGGCTGAATGGGGCTTTGAAATACTCGTAGGCGATACCGTGGGAAAAAGAGATTTCACCTTTGGTGGTACGGATGAAGAACGGTTGAAAGACCTGCAATATCAACTCGATCATCCCGGCGTAAAAGCGATCCTCTGTGCCCGCGGTGGCTATGGTATGGTACGCATCATCGACCGGCTCAACTTTACGAAATTTACCTTACACCCGAAGTGGATACTGGGCTTTAGCGATGTTACCGTGTTGCATGCCCACCTGAATAAAAACATCGGCATTGCATCGATCCATTCTAAAATGTGCAACAGTTTTCCTGCCGATTGGAACAACGCCGAGGCCTCGCAAAAAGACAGCATAGAATCGATCAAAGATTGCCTCACCGGAGTGCGCATGAAATATCATTTTCCTTCCAGCAGCAGTAACAGGACCGGGGTGGCGGAAGGAGTGTTGATTGGCGGTAACCTGAAAACAATCGAAACACTCGCAGGCACAAAAAGCGACATCAACACAGATGGAAAAATCTTGTTTGTGGAAGACACGGGTGAATATTTGTACAGCATTGACCGCATGTTCTGGAACCTGGCCAGGACGGGCAAACTCAGCCGGCTCCGCGGACTTATCGTTGGCGGCTTTAAAACCAAAACGGCAGACGATCCAACAGAGGAATTCGGGCTCAGCCTGCAGGAGATCGTGCTGGAGAAAGTACGCTCCTATCGCTATCCTGTTTGTTTCGATTTTCCGGTTGGACATCAGAAAAACAATGTTGCTTTAAAATGCGGCGTACAACACCGCCTCAGCATAACAGACAATGATTGCACATTAAGCCAAATACCATGATACAAATACCACCATACCTGGAAAAGGGAGATACGATCGGCATTACCTGCCCCGCAGGTTACCTGGCGCGGGAAAAGATACAGGCCTGCGTGGAAACACTGCAACAATGGGGCTTCCACGTGATGATTGGTAAAACTGTAGGTAGCAGTTCTTCAAATTATTTTTCTGCTTCTGACGATGAAAGATTATGTGAATTGCAGGCAATGCTCGACAGTCCTGAAATTGATGCGGTGCTGTGCGGCCGCGGTGGCTATGGCGTAAGCCGGATCATAGACCGGGTTGATTTTAAAAATTTCAGGAAACATCCCAAGTGGGTGATCGGTTACAGTGACATAACGGTACTGCATACCCACCTTCACAGCAAACTTAAAACAGCAAGCCTGCATGCTCCCATGGCGGCGGCATTTAACGATGGTGGCGCCACAAATGAATATATTGGTTCTTTGCGAAAGGCGCTCACCGGTAAAAAAATGCTGTACCGTTCAGCCGTATTTGCCTTTAATAAAAAAGGAACCGCCACCGGCGAACTGGTAGGCGGTAATTTATCTTTACTGGTGAATATGATCGGTACAGCTTCTGATTTGGTTACAAAAAATAAGATCCTGTTCATTGAAGACGTGGGCGAATATATTTATGGTGTTGACAGGATGATGTACCAATTGAAAAGAAGCGGGAAACTCAACAAACTGGCCGGGCTGGTAATTGGCGGCTTTACCGATATGAAGGACACGGAAAGACCTTTTGGGAAAACGGTGTACCAGGCCATACACGAGGTGATAGATGAATATGATTATCCTGTGTGTTTTAATTTTCCGGTGGGCCATTGCAACGAAAACTATGCACTTAAATCGGGGGCTATTTACCAGTTAACTGTAAACGCCAAAACGGTTAAGCTGGCCGAACAATAGCAACAATTTAATAACATTCACCTTCAGAAACCTGTTTAACTAACACCCTAATTTTGTGAAAAATGAACAAACTTTCACAACAGGAGTTGTGGGAAAAAATTCAACAGTTTAACCTGGACGACCCGCACTCAGATTATCCCTTTTCCAAAAAACTCGCTGCCGCTAAAAATTGGTCACCCGTATTCACCGCCAAAGCCATCGGGGAATATAAAAAATTCATCTATTTATGCTGTATATCTCCAAAAGGCGCATCCCCTTCTGAAGTGGTGGATGAAGTATGGCACCTGCACCTTACTTATACTGACAACTACTGGAATAAATTCTGCACCGAAACACTGCAGCAGCAAATTCATCACCATCCTTCCCGGGGAGGAAGCATCGAAAAAGAAAAGCATGTTAACTGGTACAGGGAAACTCTTTCAATGTACCAATCTGTTTTCGGCTACCCCCCACCGGTAGACATCTGGCCGGATGCCCAAACGCCGGTTACAGTTCCTTTAGAAGAAACTGTGTATGACCCCACTTTCATGACAAGAATGGTACTTGGATTTACGATATTAGTATTCCTCTTTGCCCTGTACATCAACCTGTACCACAGTAAGGGGCCTGACTTTTTAAAGTATTATGCAGCCATCGCCTTGTTGGCTGTGCTGATTACCTGGAAGACGCAGCTTCACAAATCAGAAAGACTTAAAAAGATCATTCAAAATAATCTTCCTGCTCAATACAATGTGTTTGAGATGAGCAGGTTTTTGCATGGACCCCACAGGTGTTATCAAACAGCGTTGGTGGATCTGATCAACCGGGGCATCCTTGAAACAAACAACAACCGGTACCAACTGGTATCCCTGCCCGAAAACCTGCCTGAAACAGAATCCAATCCTTTGTTGCAGCCTTTATTGAATACTTATCAACTGAATGATTCATTCAGCTATACAGATGGTCTTGGATTGGTGAACTCCACATCAGTGCCCAATGCCGGTTTCGATAAGCTGAGCCGGTTATCTGCCAAAGTGGACTACCCGAAATTTATTATTCCCGGCATCGTACTGCTGATGGGCATTGCCAGGGTGTTGCAGGGCATCAGTAATAACAGGCCGGTTGGTTTTTTAATAGCAGAGATCGCTTTGTTTGGTCTTGTTACATTGCTTATATTAGAACAACATTCTTATACCAGGTCTGTTCGGGAAGAAGTGAATGCGTTTTGGAAAAACCAGCATAAGAACGGGTATAGCGAAAATGTGCTGAACAACTTCAGTATCCTGGGAAGCAGCGCTATCAGCGGCTTTGCTGAATTTGCGTTACTGGATGCCGTGTTTTCGGCATATACCCCCCAAGGGAAAAAATGGACCGGCGGCGACTGGAGTTCCGGCGCATCCTGCAGCAGCGATGGCGGCAGCAGTTGCGGCAGTAGCTGTGGAAGCAGTTGCGGCGGAGGTTGTGGGGGATGTGGCAGCTGAAAACACTACTTCAGCAGGCTGTCCAGCTTTTGATGAAACAGGTCAAACTCATTTAAGTTATGGTGATTCCCTCCTTCAATGGTGATAAACTCATCTCCGGGTTTAAGCACCGTTCTTAACTGTTTTGCACAGCGGTAAGGAATCACACCATCATCGGTGCCGTGAAAAATGCTGACAGGGAATTTTACTTCCTGCAAAAATTCATTGGTGGGTATCTTGTATTTCGACATCCGTTGGGCCGGGTATACCGGCGCATACACGCTGAACAGGTCAGGTATGCTGTAGTAAGGTGTTTCTAAAACAAGTCGTTTTGCTTTACTGTCGGCAGCAACATAAGCTGCAATGCCTGTTCCAAATGACTTTCCGTAAATTAAAATACTGTCCGCATGGTACTTCGATGAGGCGAGCTTATACAATTGCAGGGCCTCACTGTACAGTAATTTTTCATTTCGTGTACCCACACTTTTTCCAAAACCAGGGTAATCCTCCATCCAAACTTCATATCCATGCTTTGTAAAATTGGCCGCAAACTTTGCATAACGCCCTATATTATCCATGTTGCCATGATAATACAATACCACGCCTTTACGCAATGAATCCTTTGGAAAAAATTTCACCACGTTGATCGTGTCGGTTTGATTATAGGGAAGATCAAATTCTTCGAAAGGAACAGAAAATTGCCAGGGTTTGCTGCGTGCTATTGCAGTAGGGTGAAAGAGAAAATAATCCTGCAGGTAATACAAACTGGTGCCAATAAGGGCATAGAGCAATACGATTATTTTTATCCAACGGAAAATTATTTTCTTTCTGCCGTTTTTCATCTGGTTGTTTTTTCAACTGGTCAATCGCGTGATTGATCCCGCATTTTTTTGCTTCAAATTTACAAAGCAAGTATATCTCTTAAAAAATTATGGTACTCCGGAAAAGAGGGCAGGTTATTATGCCCGCCGCCGGCGATCCTGATCAGTGTGATCTTACGTGGCGCCAGCGCCTGCAGGCGTTCACTCTGGCTGATCGGTATCAACCAGTCTTTGGTGCCGTGAATGATATAGGTGTGGCAATTCACCCGCGTGATCCATTTATCAGTACGCAACTGGTAACGCAGTACATATTTAACCGGTAATACGGGCACAAAGCGCTGCACCGTTTTACGAAAATTAAAATAAGGTGCATCCAGTATCAGGTAACGTGGTTTGTTATCACTGGCAATTTTGGTGGCGAAGCCACTGCCCAAACTTCTACCGTACACGAGTATGTGATTTTCGTGGTACATGGCTGCCAGTGTATCGTACACGAACTGCATATCATTCAACATATCTTTTTCACTCCGCTTTCCGGTACCCTTGCCAAAGCCGCGGTAATCCACCAGCACCACATCATACCCATACCGCGAAAAATCACGTGCATATTTTGCCCAGCCTTTTATACTGCGGCTGTTACCATGAAAATATAAAATCAATCCATGTGGCTTCGGCAGGTAGAAATGAAGCCCATTGATTCGAACGCCTTCTTCCACATCAAAAAAAAGTTCCTTAAAGGGCGCATCATATTTATACTGGAAATTCTGTTGCAGTTTTTCAGGTTTAAATATAAACCGCTCCTGCAGCAGGTATACCAGTACCAGCAGCAACAGGTAACCAATAATGATGTACAGGATGGTTGAAGACATGGAAGGCAATTTGATCGGTGTATCGAATCCACGGCTGTAAATGTAAAACATTCAACCGTAGCATTCAGTAGCCGGTAATCATCCATCAGGATTGATCAACCGATTTTTTCCAGGCTTCTGTACCACCTATTAAATTGAACAGGTTTTGAAAGGGAAATTTTTCCTGCAGCTTTTGAATGGCCACCTGGCTGCGGATACCTTTGCGGCAATATAGAACTACCGGTTTCGAGGTATGAATTTTTTCGAGGTGCCTCGCAACTTCTCCGAGTGGCAGCAAGTCGCCGCCGATGTTGAAGGCATCATGCTCCTCCTGTTCCCGCACATCGATGAGTTGAAAATCGGCGCCATTTACCACCCACTGTTGCAACTCCTGTACGGTAATGCCATTCATGATTCGGGCGCTATTGTTTAGTTATACAATTCTTCCTCATCGTTGTAAATACGGATGAGTTTCAATTTGCTCGGTGGCGCCACAATCAGCGGGTATTTTTCCACCACCACATTGCTCTGCTGCAGGCCAAATCCTTTTTCTTCGCTGAGAGAAATTTCTTTTATCCAGAAATACAATTGCATGATCAGCTTTTCCGTAAACGGTAATTCATGATCGGTGGACAGGAATTTTTCCATCACCACAAACTGGAAATCGCCTACCACATTGTTGCGCTGCTGGCTTTCGTACCGGCTTGTAACATTCACTTCTTTATTGGCCACCAGTTCTTCCACCACCTTTTTAAACATCAGGTTTACCCTTGGCGCCACCCTGAATCCCAACCTGAACTCAACCCGGATGATATCGTTGGGAATAATATGCTCCACGATGTATTCGCAGGTGTATGGATCATCCAGTGTATCCACATGCACAAACCAATAGATATCTGCCCGCTTGGGCTTACCATT
>CAYVLT010000113.1:0-13049 GCA_964452405.1 uncultured Ferruginibacter sp. | reverse complement strand
GATCAAGCGGTGGTGATATCACCGACAACGGGGGAGTGCCGGTAACCCAAAGAGGCGTGTGCTGGAATACCACAGGTACGCCCACATATCCTGCCAGCAGCAATACTTCAGACGGCAGCGGGATCGGCGTTTACAGTAGTTTGCTTTCCGGCCTTGCTCCTTCCACCACCTATTTCGTAAGGGCTTATGCCATCAACAGCGTAGGCACTGCTTATGGAAATGAACTGAACTTCACCACCCCTGCAGCAACACCTACAATATTGGTGGTGCCGGATTCACTTGGATTTGGTACCGTTTTGCAGGGAACCACCTCAGCCAGTCAAACCTATAGTTTGTCAGGATTTTTCCTGTCACCTGCTGCCGGCAGTATCACCATTGTGGCACCTGCAGGCTATAAGATATCCACCTCTGCGTGTGGACCCTTCAGTACATCTTTGAGTATTTCATACACAGGCAGCACCCTGGCAGCCACCACTGTTTATGTTCAGTTTGCGCCTTCATCCCTGGCCAACTATAATAAGTTGATCACGAACAGCGGGGGAGGTGCGCCGGCCCAGAATGTGAAAGTGACCGGTAACATTGAACCGGTTGGTGGACAAGGACAACAGGGTTTCTCCAATAAAGGAAAAGATTTCTGGGTAGGATATGGCGCTACAGAAAAAATGACCGGTGATAACAGCCAGGACCTGCGTTTCACCTTCAATAATCCAAATAGTGTAGACGCCAACGTTACTATATCCATTCCTAACCAATCTGGCTTTACCCCTATCAACTATGTGGTGCCTGCCAACTCTGTGATCACCACTAATGCCAACGAAATTCCGGAAGGCGCCACTCCCGGAGTGGATGCAAGGTTAAAAAGCGAAGGTGTGTTTAATTCGGGAATTCACATTGTGAGTGACCAGCCGATTGTTGCCTACGCACACAACGTTACCTCGCAGGTATATGCAGCGTCGGTACTGTTCCCTACACCTACACTAGGCAGGGAATATATATCCCTGAATTTTACACAGCGTTTTAACAGCAGTTCTTCCGCCAACCGCTCATATTGTTTTGCTATTGCCACGGAAGACAATACCCTTCTTGAAGTGGTGTTACCTCCGGGTGTTTCTACAGAAACGCATGCTGATGGCAGCACCTTTACACAAGTGCTTAACAGGGGTGAGATACTTAACCTGTTTGGTGCAAGCACCGGATCTGAAACAGCTATTGATCTTAGCGGTGTGATTGTAAGATCACTCAGTGGCACCACCGGTTGTAAGCCATTTGCATTTTTCTGCGGAAGTGGTAAGATCACCATCGACTGCAGCACCAACAGCAATGTATCAGGATCTGGCGATAACCTGTTCCAGCAGATGTTCCCGAAAGTAGCCTGGGGTTATAAATACATCACCGTGCCTACACAACCTTCCACCATGAACATTAATCACTTCCGTGTACTGGTGGATAATCCTGCCACAGTTGTAAAAAGGAATGGCGTTGTATTGACAGGACTGGTGAACAATTCATATTACGAATACCTCAACAGCGCTGCCACTGTTGATGTGATTGAAGCTGATAAGCCGATCATGGTGGCCCAATACATGACCACACACGGGCAGTGCGGCAACCCCAGCGCAAGTGTGGGTGATCCTGAAATGATTTACCTGAGTTCGGTGCAGCAAACCATCGATACTGTATCACTGGTTTCTTCTCCTTTGGGTAATTCGAGCGGAAGACAACACTTCATCAATGTAACCACCAAAACAGCCGATGCTGCAGGATTCCTGCTTGATGGCGGGGCTGTGGCCTTTACCCCGGTTACTTATGATCCAACTTATTCTTATGCACAGATACCGGTAGGTGAAACCTCGCATAGTTTAACTTCCCCACGCGGATTCAATGCCATCGCTTACGGGGTAGCCGGCGACGAAAGTTATGGTTACAATGCAGGCACCAACCTGGTTGATCTCTTATCTGGGTTCACTGTACAGAATCAATACGCATCTGGTACTTCTGTAACCGCCTGTCGTGGATCTGAGTTTTATATGCGGGTAACCCTGGCATTCAGGGCAACCAGTATCATCTGGGATTTCAACGCCAACCCGGATCTTTCTCCATCCGGAAGCATTACAGAAACCAACCCTGTTCCGGAAGACAGTGTGATCATTAACGGTGTTCAACTGTACATTTATAAATTGTCAACACCATTCGTGTACAATGCGATCGGCAGCTTTGACGTAAAAGTAACTGCCAACAATCCCACACCTGATGGTTGCGATGGAAACAAAGTGTTCACGTTCCCGGTAAATGTAAGTCGTGGCCCACTGGCAGACTTCACTTTCTCCAGTACAGCAGGTTGCTTGTTGCCTGTTCAGTTTACAGATGCTTCTGCCGGAAATGGCGGAACCATCAATGCCTGGAACTGGGATTTTGGTGATGCGGCGATCGACAGTATCCAGAACCCGACCCATACCTATACTGCAGGTGGAAGCTTCACTGTGAAACTCCGTGCCATTACTGCTGAAGGATGTTATGCCGATACCACGAAAGTGCTTACATTCTCCGGTGTGCCTGTAGCGGGCTATTCAGCAAACGCCAACGGTTGTTCCGGCGTGGCAATGACTTTTACTGACAGCTCCAAAATATCAAACGGAACCATTACTCAATGGAACTGGAACTTCGGTGATGGAACACCAGGAGCAATTGTAAATGCCACTAACGGCAACGCACAAACGTACACATATAATACACCGGGTGTGTATACTGTTACCCTCACGGTGGTGTCTTCTACCGGCTGTGCTTCTTCAGTATTCAGTCAACAGGTCACCATTGCAGCTTTACCAACAGTTAGCTTTGGCACACTGGCGGGTGTTTGTAACACCAATGCAGCCTTTGCGTTATCTGGCGGTTCACCTGCCACGGTCAGCGGTGTGGGAACCGGTGTGTATTCAGGTAACGGGATAAACAATGGTAATTTCGATCCGGCCGTAGCCGGTGTTGGAACCCATACCATCACTTATACATACACTACGCAGGCTGGTTGCACGGCTGCTGCCACCCAGACGATTACTGTGTCACAGGCAGCGAATCTCAGCATAAATGCGATCGGGCCGCTTTGCGTAAATGGCACCGATGTTACACTGGTGCCCAGTGTTACCGGCGGTGTGTTTACCGGAACGGGTGTTTCAGGTGCTGTATTTAGTCCTTCTGCTGCAGGGGTGGGATCCTTTACCATTGGGTATAGCATTCCTTCCAATGCATGTACGGTTCCGGCGGGTTTACAGGTGGTGGTGAATCCTGTGCCTTCTGATTTCAGTGCAGGTGCAGATGTTGATGCTGTGTTTGGACACCCGGCCACCCTTAATGGAACCGGCGCTGCCACTAACACTTACCTGTGGACGCCTTCCACCGTTGTTAATCCAACCAGCCTGGTTACAAGGGTTACCGTAGTTGACCAGGGAACCTATACCTATACCTTAACTGCCACCAACAGCTTTGGCTGTTCTGCAAAGGATGACGTGGATGTTCGTATCACAAAGCTCTGTATTGATCCGCCAAATGTGTTTACACCTAACGGCGATGGATACTACGACAAGTGGGTGGTGATCAACGGAACCTGTAGTAAATCAGTGAAAGTAAACGTGTACAATCGCTGGGGTGGATTGGTGTACAGCAACGACCAGTACAATAATACCTGGGACGGTACTTATAAAGGCAAAGCACTTCCTGATGCCACTTATTATTACATCATCACTGCCACACTGCTCGATGGCCAGACGGTGTTCTTTAAGGGGAATGTAACCATCATGCGGTAAGTGAAAAAGAATAAATAGGAAGTTTAATTAACGGTCATTAAAATCAGTCATATGCAAATCAGAACAATATCATCTTTCCTGTTGCTGCTCGTATTAAGCAGCACGGCAAAGGCACAGCAGATATTTACATTGAGCCAGTTTACACAACATAATTTTATCATTAACCCGGCTGCGGCCGGTGCTAATGAGCAATCTTCAATTGGTGCCACTTACCGCAAAATGTGGGCTTCCATGCCTGGAGGTCCGCAAACATCCCTGTTGTACGGGGATACCTATTTTGAAAAAAAGCGGGTAGGCCTGGCCGTGATGATCTATGATGATAAAACTGGGCCCACCAGTCGCAGCGGCGGGCAGGTGAACCTCTCTTACAGCATCCAGCTTGAAAAAGACAAACGCCTGATGTTTGGTTTGGGCGGCCAGTTGATCCAGTATAAAGTGAACAAGGATGAATTCACCCAGTACATTCCTAACGATCCATTACTGGCGGCTTCCGGAACTTCAGTGAAAGGCGATGCGTCCGCAGGGGTGTATTACAGGTCAAATACGTTGAACCTTGGTTTCTCCGTGCAACAGTTGGTACAATCGAAATTTAATTTCATCAAATCAAGCACCAACCCCGAGGGCAAATTATACCGCCACCTGTATGCAATGGGCAGTTACAACCTGCAAACGGATGAGGATAATGTACTGGTACCAAATTTCCTTTGCCAGTTTGTACCAGGCCTGCCGGCAGATATTTCAGCAGGCGTGCGGTTGGAGCACCGTGACCTGTTGTGGGTTGGTTTCAACTACCACCATAACCAAAGTTATTCTGCGTATGCCGGTGTAAAGATCGACCATAAATTTGCCATCGGGTACGCCTTTGATCAATACAGCACTCCCTTAAGTTATTTTGACGACGGCAGCTCAGCACATGAAATATCGCTGCGGTATTTTTTTGGAAAGTAAATGCCCGTTTTATTTAAAAGTTTTAATGAAAAATACGCCCGTTCATCTCCAGTGCCGGGCGTATTTCTTTTATATACAAAATAATTTGTAATTAACTACCAGCTTCAGTTTCAGCTTTTGCGCCAGGAGCTTGTTCCGGGGACGATTTCACCGAGAACGATTGCATAAATACTTCACCATGCAGGCAACAAAAGTGAGTAAATTGTTCTCTCGTTTATACACTTGGTCTATATGAAAAATACTTCTTCTAAAGCTGTTGAGCAGCTTTTTTTTAAGATTGCTTTATTGCCGTTTTTTATTTTATTTATTGGTAATTCGCTTTCTGCCCAGTTGGCTGTATACCCATTGCGAACAGCGCATTCCACCAACAATAATACACCGCAGGGCGATCCGCAGGCATCGCTTACCAGTGTGAATGTGAATGCACAAACATTGATCGGTGGTACCAGCATGGATCTTAATAATTACAACAGCCAGGGCTACCGGCTGCGTACGAATGTATCAGGCTCAACGGTGGCGTGGCCAACTGTTGCCACTGACGGGTTTGGATTTGATATTCCTATTTCTCCTGTGGCAGGAAATGATATTCATTTCACCGGCATCAGCGTACGGGATACGGCTCAGTCGTTTTCAAGCGGGTCCACCAATTTTTATATCGAACCTTTCTACCAGGTGGATGGTGGTGCCTGGGTGAGGATCAATGGTGCCTCCACCGTTACGGTTACTTCCACCACTTCACCTTCCGGTTACAATTTCGGCCCGGTAAACGAAACGTTTTACAGCGGGCACACTTACGTGATCCGTTTTTATGTGTATGCATCATCTGGGTCAAACAAGAGTGATAACTTCCGGATCAGGTACCTCACCTTTGATGGTATCACCACGGCTCCACCAGCGGTGGCTCCCACGGTTACTACCACCAGCGCCAGTGGCACCGGCTTTTATTCTGCCAACGCCGTCGGTTCTTATCAATCCGGTGCAGGATTTCATACAGTTTACCAAAGTGGTTTTGTATGGAGTACCGCTGCCAATCCAACATATCCTGCTTCCAGTTACAACTCCGATGGAACAGGCGGCAGCATCAACTCTGCAATCACTGGCTTAACTGCCGGAACCCTATACCACATCAGGTCTTATATCATCACACAGTTCGGGATTTTTTATGGAGCAGATATCAGCTTTAATACATCCGCACCGGCAATCCCAACCATCACCACAAATGCCGTTACCAGTATCCTGTCGAACAAAGCAACTTCCGGTGGCTCATCCATCGACAGCAGCGGTGCCATCATCAGTGAAAAAGGGTTGATCTGGAGTACTTCGCCCAATCCGTTGGTAAGTACCTACCCGGGAGGAAACAAAGGCATTTACCCTACGGGTGGTTCGCTCAGCTTTTCTGATATCATGAAACCTCTGCTGCCCAATACCACTTATTACATGCGGGCTTATGCCATTAATTCGGTGGGTGTTGGATATGGCAATGTGATCCAGTTTACCACGGCGGCGCCGGCACCAGTACTTACGGCTATCCCGGGTGTACTCGACCTTGGTGAAAACCTGGGTGGTTCAAACCCAATCGTGTTGAACTATGCCCTTACCGGGAGTTTATTAACGCCTGCTTCGGGCAATATCACCATCACTGCGCAGGCACCTTTCCTGGTTTCCCTAACCGGTGCCGCCAACAGTTTTACCTCCAGCGTGGTGGTAGCTTATAACAACTCAACGGTGTTGAGTACCCCCATTTATGTTGAGCTGCCCACCAATAACCTCGGTAGCTATACAGGTTACATTACGCAGGCAGGCGGTGGCGTTAGTGCCGCAAATGCCGATACTGTTTTTGTTTCCGGTTCGGTGGTACAGTCTCCGGATGACATTACCAACCAGGGAACAGATTTCTGGCTGGGCTTTGGCTACGAAGAAAAAATGAGCCAGAAGTCAGGCGCTTCCGGCGAAGCCAAATTAAGCGTGTATATTTCTGCCGGTGATCAACCTGCGTCCGTTATTGTGGAATTACCGGGCATCCCGGGAGCACCTACCTTTCCGCGGGCAGTGAACATACCTGCCAACACGGTGGCAGAAGTTACTGGTTTCCCTACAGGAGATCCTAATAATAATTACAATGGAGGTCATTTCCCTGATTCCAGGTTATTTTATACCGGTGTGAGCGATCGCGGAATTCATGTGTACAGCACAAATGGAGCCGCTGTTTCTGTATGGATGTACACGTATGCTGATAATAACTCTGCTGCAGGTTCCATGGTATTCCCAACCTCAACCTGGAACTCGAGCTATACCGTGCAGGCTTATGGCGGAAAAAGCAATGTAGGTGGAGCTCCAAATTCTTTCTTTTACGTGATCGCCAATGAAAACAATACAGAGGTGATCTTCACACCTACTCAACCGATCGTAGATTCAAACAGCAACACGATCTTTAATGATGGACATTCAGCTGCTGACATCAAATATGCTGCCGGTGTTGCTGATACTGTTGTACTGAATAAAGGGCAGGTGTTCAATGCCATGGGATATGTGCAGGGATCCGGCTCCAATTCGGCACTGGGGCTTGATTTGAGCGGTACTACGGTAAGAACTTCCTGTGATAAAAAGATTGCGGTGTTTGGCGGAAACGGAAGATGCCTGATATCAACACCGGTGCTTTGCAGTAATCCAACTTCAGGTTCGGATAATCTGGTACAGCAGATGATACCACAAGTGGCATGGGGTACCAAGTATTTTACAGTTCCAACCAAATCGATGGAGTATAATCTCTACCGTATTTATGTACAGGATCCCACCACGCAGGTATGGGTCAACAATCCAACACATACCACCCCGTTAACGGGTATCGTAAATAATCTTTACTATGTAAGGGAAACCAACCAGCCTCTGCTGATTGAAAGTGACAAGCCCATCAGTGTAACACAATTTGTTACTGCAGGTGATTGCGCATCAAATGGAGGCAGCAGTACAATAGGCAATAACGGTTATGGCGACCCTGAAATGATCATCCTCAGTGCCGCCCAGCAGGCCATCAACAAAGTGGCGGTGTACTCACCAAATTTCCGGAATGGAAGCAGCGGCGCAAGTTATTTAAACGTGGTGATCAAAACCGGTGGCGTATCGTCCTTCAGGCTGGACCCAACTTTAAACCCTACACAGATGGTGGATACCGGCAGCAGCAGTTACACCGGCACCACTTATGGGTCAGCTACACTGATCCCTATTGCCAATGCGTTTAAACCTTACACGTCTGATGGTACTTATTCCTGGGCACGTTTTAAAGTGTCTACCGGCGCTACGCACAAGATGCAGTCAGACAGCGGCTTTAACGCCATCGCTTATGGAATGAGTAATGGAGAGAGCTATGGTTTTAATGCGGGAACGGCAGTAAAAAATCTTAACTCGGTAAAATTGGCTGTCAATCCAAATGGGCAGGACTCTTCTTCCGCGGCGGTACGCACCTGTATCAATAACCCGGTGAAATTAAGGATCGCCCTTCCGTACAACCCGTTTTTGGTGGATAGCCTTGTATGGTATCCCGAAAATGCACTGGATCCCCGTATTACGCCAAATACCCGTAATAAAGGAGCGATAGATGTGGGCACTAATAAAGCCTATTACGTGCGTTCCTACATGATCGATGGACGTACTTTTTATGAATACGAATCGCCGGTTACTTACCAATTCAAAGCATTGGGCACTTACCGGATTGTTGCAAATGCGTATGGTACATTTGCAAGCGACTGCCCGGGTGAAGATCGCCAGAAAATTCCTGTGATCGTGGGCCGTGACAATATCAATTTCACGTACACTGCATTGTGTGGTAACCCTACAGTCACCTTCTCCAATAACACATTGCCCATGGCCGGCGGCACAATTGATTCGCTGTTGTGGGAATTTGGTGATGGTGGCACCAGTACCAGTACAGCCGCAACCGTTACCCACACCTTTGTACCCCCACCGACATTATTTATGGTAAAACTTTCAACCGTTAATACCTTCGGTTGTAACTCTTCTGATAGTGTATTGGTGGATATTTCCGGAGGCATCCGTCCTAAGTTCAGCATCACTCCAAAAGATACGATCTGCACTGGTTCATCGGTAACCTTTGATCCGTCAGCTTCCACCGTAACAGGCACCACTACCGGAACACCGGTTAAGTGGACCTGGAATTATGGCGAAGGAGCAGACGTGGTGGTAAATGGCGCCAGCAGTCCAAACCAATCTCACCAGTACAATAACGCCGGCGTATTCCCGGTAACACTAACCCTGGAAACCAGCAGCGGATGCCAGGGTATTTTTAAAGACACAGTAGTAGTGGAAGCTACCCCGGTAGCAGCGATCAACGCAAACCCAACAGTGGTTTGCCTGGGAGACAGTGCGGCTTACATGGATGCAAGCACCATTGCTATCGGTACCATTACCGGCTGGTTGTGGTCTTTTGACGATGGCACCACCAGTACTTTACAAAATCCGAAACACAAATGGACCACCGATGGAGTTCATACAGTAACCCTCACCGTTAGTTCAGCAGGAGGGTGCCCGGCAGCAGCAAGCGCCACTCATTCAATTAACGTAAATCCATTACCAACACCAGGCTTCCGTTACGACCTTAATTGTACCACCCGTACCATGACGGTGACGGATACCTCAAATGGTTATGGTACGGCAATCACCGGATGGGATTGGGATTTCGGTGATGGGGGCACCAGTACGCTTCAGAATCCATCTCACGTGTATGCAGCCTCTGGTACCTACACGGTTACATTGTCTGTAACAACCGCCAATGGTTGCAGAAGTGCAGCCCCGGTATCGATCACAGTAACGATCGCTGCTTCACCGGTAGCTGATTTTACGATACCTGGTAACACCTGTTTGCCAGGTGCTTCACCTGCTTTCAACAATACCACCACCATCAGTGATGGCACCATTGCGCAGGTAACTTATACCTGGAATTTTGGAGATGGTACCGGCGATTTCAACAGCCCGCCAACCCCGGCAAGTCCAACGCATGTTTTTGCAGGCACCGGGCCATACACCATCAGCCTCACCGCTATTAGTAACAATGGTTGTACAAACACGGTTACGAAACCTTATGCTTCCATCTTTGCACCGCCAGTGGCTGCAATCGCAGCATTGAGTGAAGTTTGTGTAAATGGCACCGTTAATTTTTCGTCGGCCTCAAGCACGGCCCCGGGCAGTACGGTAACAGGTTGGTTGTGGGATTTTGGCGACGGCTCGGCAACGGACAACACGCAGAACCCCAGCCACACCTATACAACAGCAGGAGTTAAAACAGTACAGTTGACGGTGTTTTCAGCGGCGGGTTGCAGTTCCAAAACCGATACTGCCTACCTCACGGTCAACGATCTGCCGGTTGGCAATTTCACTGATACCGTAAATTGTACCACCCGTTCGGTTGGGTTTACAGATATTTCTGTTGCCGGGTCCGGCACGCTTAACCAATGGAACTGGAATTTCGGGGCGGGAGAAGGTACCAGCACTTTACAAAATCCAACCCATGTGTTCACCACCGAAGGCAATCATACAGTAACCCTTTCCGTTACTAACGACAAGGGTTGTACGAGCAGTACGGCTTTCAGTCAGAATGTATTCATCAATTCAAGGCCGGTGGCGGATTTTGCACTGCCCGGCAACGTATGCCTGCCCGCTGGTTCAGCAAGTTTCACCAATGCCACTTCCATCAGCGACGGTAGCCTTACTTCCGTTGGCTATACCTGGAGTTTTGGCGACGGTGGCACTGCTAACAGCAGCAATCCAACACATGCTTACACGGCGGTAGGTCCATTCACAGTGGTGCTAACGGCAACGAGTAATGCAGGATGTATCAATTCAGTAACCAAAACCTATAATGGTGTTTACGATCAACCGGTTGCGGTCATCACGGCTCCTTCAGGCGTTTGTTTAGGAAACGCAGCCAGTTTCTCCGCTGCCTCAAGCACTGCACCCGCCAGTTCTGTAACAGGCTGGCAATGGGATTTTGGCGATACGCCTTCACCCGGCTCCTCAGCCTTGCAAAGCCCGGCTTATACTTATACCGGGTCAGGACCAAGAACAGTATCACTTACAGTTACATCAGCAGTGGGTTGTGTTTCTGCCCAGGCAACAACAAATATTAATGTGAACCTCAGCCCGGTAGCGGCATTTACCTACCCGGCCACCCGTTGTAAGGATAGCGTGATCACCTTCACAGACGCATCTGTATCAAATGCTGCGGGCGGCATCACTGAATGGAACTGGGATTTTGGTGGCAGCGGCACTCTTACTCAAACAACGGCAGGTCCGGTAGCCCACACGTTCAACAATGCGCAGGTGTATAACGTTTCCTTGTCGGTTAAAAACGCCAATGGATGTGTAAGCAGCAGCGCATACACCACACCGGTAGTTATCAATCCTAACCCTGTAAGTGCATTTAATGTATCTTCAGTTTGTATTCCATCAGGCCAGGCCACTTTCACGCAGCAGGCCAGCATCAGTTCGGGTCAGAACGCAGGCTGGTCCTGGAATTTTGGGGATGCCGGCGCAACCGGAAGCGGGCAGACTGCCACTCATATCTACGCTACAGGGGGCACCTACCAGGTAACTTTGAGGGTGACGTCCGACAGTGGTTGTACCGCTTCTTTGACTTCACCAGTTTCAGCTTACAATAGTCCTACCGCTTTGTTTAATGTAACAAACGCTACGGCGCTTTGCAGCAACCTGCCGGTGAGCATCGTTAATCAATCCGTGGTGAGCGGATTTGGAACAGTGGATAAAATCGATTTGTTCTGGGATTATGCCAATAGTCCCACAGTGAAAACAACCATTAGTCAACCGGCACTGAATGATACCTACAACAATCAATATCCGGTATTTGGCAACCAGCCATCAAAAACATACCAGGTGTTGATTCGGGCGTATAGTGGTAATGGTTGTACGACAGATTATTCTCAAAACATCAGCCTGCTGGCGGCACCGAAAGCTCAGTTTACAATACCGGCCCCGGTTTGCCAGGAAGCAGCTTCCTTTAGCTTAACCGGCGGATCAGATGCTTTTGGGCTACCCGGTACCGGTATATACAGCGGTGCAGGGGTAGTCTCCAGCCCGGTATTCTCACCGTCTTCAGCAGGTGCAGGAACTTACCCGATCAGGTTTACCTACACCACCACAAACGGGTGCAGCGATTATGTTGAACAAAATATCGTGGTAAATCCAACACCGGTGATCAGTTTCAGCAGGTCAACCTACAATGTACTGGAAGGAGATGCATTGCAGTTATCACCTTCCATCACCAACGGCAATACTTACCTGTGGGCCCCGGCCAATTATTTGAGTAATGCCTCTGTTGCGGCTCCTGTAGCCATACCAACGGCAGATATCACCTATACACTCACAGTTACTTCTGCCTATGGTTGCGAAGCATCTCAAAGTGTGGACGTGAAAGTGGTAAGAAAGTATGTTGTTCCAAATACGTTCACCCCCAATAATGATGGTAACCACGACAGATGGGAGATTGAAAATCTTTCTCTGTACCCGGATGTACGTGTGCGGGTATTCTCGAGAACCGGTCAACTGGTGTTTGAAAGTTATGGATACAACACTCCATGGGATGGTAAATTCAAAGGACAGGATTGTCCGTTTGGAACCTATTATTATGTAATTGAAACAGGTGGTGGTCGCAATCCTAAAACGGGTTACGTGACCATCGTCCGGTAATAAAAATGATAACGATGAAACGATTGTTTGTGATTTGCCTGGTACTGGCGGCACATGTTGCGGATGCGCAGCAAAAGCCTATTTATTCGCAGTACATTTTAAATAACTATATCATTAATCCTGCCGTAACCGGTATTGAAAACTACACCGATGTAAAGATCAGTTACCGCAACCAGTGGGCTGGCATTGATGGGGCTCCGGTTACCAGCTATGTGTCGATACAGGGACCTATCGGAAAAAAAGACTACCGCACCAATGCCACTTCCTTTGACGTGCCGGGTGAAAACCCCAGGGGTAGAAATTACATGGAAGAGTATACAGCCCCTGAGCCACATCATGGGGTAGGCGTGATTGTTATGAGTGACAAAACCGGGTACATCAACCGCTGGGGCGCTTATGCCACTTATGCCTATCACAAGGGGCTGAACCCGAGAACCACTTTGTCCGCCGGTTTTATGATAGGTATGAGTTCGGTGAGCATTGATGCCAGTAAAATTGATTACGGTTCTTCCACTTTCACCAGCCAGTCTGATCTTGCGATCGGGTATTTATCAGGCACTATCTCAAAGGTAAAACCTGAAGTGGGGG
>CAYVLT010000112.1:0-13072 GCA_964452405.1 uncultured Ferruginibacter sp. | reverse complement strand
AAATAAGGGGATACCAATGATCAATCCCCACTTGATCAGTTCATGTGATTCCATGTTAGTTGGGTTTAAAATTGAAAGTAAAAATTACTTTAATAGGTTTATGTAAAAGATGTACCCCATCGAGGAACAGGATTGTGAATTTTGCAGGAATGCCTTGCCTGCATTGCCTTTACCAGGTAATTGCAGTTGCTGTTGCGTACCGTTGAAATTATTTGCAGGTGCTGTTCCGCCTACTGCTGCGGCGGTGATGTATTGAAGCGTGTGATGATGAAGTCGCAGAGAAAAAGAGTTACCCTGCGGAAAGTAGTGGTCATTGCCGGTTGCGTTTAATCGGTTGCAAAGATGCAGTAAGCAAGGCTTCCGGAAGATGCAATCTGTACAGGTGGTAAAAAATCATTCACCAACGCAACTAACCCACCGGTTTTTGGTAAACTGGAATTGCAAAAAAAAAGAGCCGCTGTTGCGGCCCTTGTATCAAAGTTTTTGCAGGTATTATTTATACAGCACCTGGTAGTATTCGTCGGCCATTCGGTTGCTGTCGAACTGCACCTGCACATCCCTCATGCCATTTTGCATGATATGCCTCCAGGTTTCTTTGTCGTCATAATACAATGGCAAAATCTGCTTTTCCAGAATTTCGTACAATTGATTCAGGTCGTATTCATCCTGTTCCTGCACATGTACATTTTCGTATTCAATAGGTGGTACAACAAACCCGTTGTTTCCATTATTGATGAATTCGCAGATCCACCCGTCATTGGTACTGAAGTTTACTGCGCCATTCATGGCTGCGGTCATACCGCTGGTGCCGCTTGCTTCACTTGGCACCCTCGGGTTATTCAACCATACATCGGCAGCCTGTTTCAAACGCTTGCTGAGTGCCAGTTCATAGCCAATGCACACGGCTACATTTTTATACTGCTTACTTAAATGAACCAGGTGATTAAAATCGTTGATGGCCGGGTAGTCGAGCGGGTATGGTTTACCTGCCCAGATGATCTGTACAGGATGTTTGGTATTACTGAGCAATGCCTCAAAACGCCTGTGATCGCGGGTAAGCAATTCTGCTCTTTTGTAACCGGCGAAACGCCTGGCCCACACAATCGTGAAAACATCCGGGTTGAATAATTTTCCTGTTTGATCGGCAACGATATCCATCGCCCTCTTTTTAAGAAAACGCTTGCGATCATCAAACCATTCGTCGTTCTTATCGGATACTGCCTTATATAATTGCTTGTCGGCCCAGTAGGTCCAGTTCTGTGCATTCGTAATAGACTCTATTTTACAAATACCCTGGTATTTACCCCACATCTTACGACTTACCTCTCCATGCAGTTTAGACACTCCATTCGCAAGCTTTGCAAACCTAAGTGCAGCCAATGAATGGTTGAACTGGTCATCCGTCATCCCTGTTATCTTGCGAACATCATCAATGTGCATGCCGCAGAAATAACTCATCTTCTGGCACAGGAAAATATCATGTTTTTCGTTACCTGCTTCTTCAGGTGTATGGGTGGTGAACACAAGTCTTTTTTTCACATCAGCCAATGTGCCATACTTCCTGTAGAGGTAAAAAGCAGCACTGATACCATGTGCTTCATTGAGATGGTACAGGTCGGGGTTAAAATTCAATTCATCCATCAATTTTGCGCCTCCCACGCCCAGCAGGATAAACTGCGCCACTTTGGTAGCCACGTTGCCATCGTACAGGCGGTGAGTAATGGTTTGGGAAACATAATCATTCTCCGGCAAATCGGTACTCAGCAAAAACAGCGGTGCCGATTTAAATGTTTCGGGATTGAGGTACCAGGCTTTTACCCAGATAGGTGTATCATGAATAGTGATCTGGTATTTGATACCGGTATCTTCAAGAAAATTATAAATTTTTTCATTCCATTGCACCTGCAGTGTCTGGTCTGCATTGCGTGCCTGGTCGTAATAACCATACTTCCATAAAATGCCGATGCCCACCATGTTTTGCTTTAACTCGTAAGCGCTGCGCATGTGTGAACCGGACAAAAATCCCAATCCTCCGCTGTAAATTTTCAAAGGCTGATGAACAGCGAATTCCATGGAGAAGTAAGCAACTTTTTTACTGTAATTTTCATTTACGGCATATGGAACCTTAAAATTGGTAAAACTCATAAAGCAATAAAATTATTGAGGGCGCAATATAACTTGAATTTTTAATGAAAACGGGGATTGGGTCAAAATATTGTGTAGTGTGTACACATTGCCTGAACGCCCAAAAACTTCAACGCCTGTTAGCTACCCGTTATTTTGATGAAGCAGGGATGAAAGATCTATAACAGATACAACCGGTTTTTCATGCTGCCTCAACCCAATAAACTGTTTTGCTAAAGTTGGATGAACCACCCACCCGTTGTTACAGAGTTGACCTGTTGAACCCGCAGGTAAAAAATGGCGGCTACACTAACGCTTAAATAATAACTTTTTAATGGAATAATTATCTGCCATCACATTAATGATGTACATCCCGGTGGTAAGTCCTTCTAAAGACAGCAATGGAAAGCTATTGCTGCCTGCCGTTCCGTTGTAATGATGTTGCCATACTATCCGGCCGGTGGCATCATACATGAACATCACTACCGGCGTTGCCCGCTGTAGCTGCATCGTTACATTGATGGATGACGAAAACGGATTTGGCGAAATAGTTTGTATCACCGGCGCAGGGTTGAATTTAACCGGCAATATTTTACTGTAGTTATTTGTTCCGTTTTTATCAATTGTTTTAAGCCGGTAATAGCTCGTCCCTGTCAATGGAACCAAATGTCGCCACTTATATTGGTATGCACCCGACGCCCTTACCTTACCAATGGTATTGAAATGAACTCCATCGCTGCTTAATAACACGTCATAACCGGCAACATTCATTTCTGCATCAAAATTCCATACCAGGTCAACATAACTGGAACCCGTCTGAGCGTAAAAATTCAGCAACCGCACGGGCAATCCATAAGCAATATCTATTATTACAAGTGCGGTGTCACAATCACCGTCAGCATCGCAGATCTGGTAGATCAATGTATCCCGCCCCGTATAATCAGTTGCAGGTGTATATACGATTGAATCATCAACAGGATCATTAAAGGTATTATTTGTAGCAACTGACGCCGTGCCATGCGCAGGCTGCTGGATGATCTGGATAGCGCCCATTGAAGGTCCATCGCCTCCAAAATCATCATTGCTTATTACCGGGACGGTAACCGGGATATTTTTTGGGGTGAAGATGCTATCTGTGTTGGCAATCGGCTGATTTTTGAATATCATGGTTACCAATTCCGGGTTGCTTGCCTGCAGTGCCTGATCAATTTCAGCATAGGTGAATGTTACTATAACAGAACCATCAACCGGGTCAAGTGTGAGTAAGGCGGGATCATATTGATGAATGATTTGTGCCGGGGTCAGCAATACGTTATTGTAATACAAGGAACCATTTGACGGCACTGTTTGTATGATGACAGTATTGATGCCGCTGACGCCATCATAGACTCCATCTTCTGCATCACTGCCATTCAGCGCTGGTATGGATACCCTGTTATTTCCGCCTGGATTAGGTTGTGGCCCACCAGTGACGGGGTTGGCAACCGGCTTCTGTTCAATTCCGAAATTGGCGTTCGATACAGAACTGCTGTTTACCACGATACCAGTAAGTATACTGTTGACAAGCCCATCGTTGCCAGGTAGGTTGCTGTTGTATTCACCTGTATTCACCCAGTTTACAGGAAGCGATGTGCCGGGAGGAGGCGTATTGAGCACGCCCGCTGTTGTGCTTAAAACCGCCGTATAAGTGCCTGCGGCAAGGTCAAGAAAATAATAGGTACCGTCAGCTCTGACCGGGGATACGGCAACATTGTTTCCTCCTTCGTTAACCAGTGTAACGTATAAACCGCCGGCATCGGTACCAAACCCATTAACAGTATTGTCGGTTAGCCCATTGGCGTCATCCAATATAGTGCCGGATATTCCTGGCAGACAGGTTAATACAACATTCGCAACATCATATTCGGCATACATATCATAGCAACTATTGGGTACCGTTACCCTCACCTGGTAGGTGCCTGTATCGGCTATAGTGTTATATATCAATGGAACCGACGGACGGCGCCCGATTACAACAGGGCCTGCACCCGTGCCCGTTATCTTTCTCCATTCAAATACAGATCCCTCGTACACTGAATCAACAAAAAGATGGTAGTTAAAAGGAAATGAACAAGTAGCAAAAACCGGGGGATTACTCCTGATAACCGGGGGAGCGGCAGTAGTAACTGCGATGGTCCTTGTAATTGAATTTAAACAGGCATCTAATACCCTAACCGTAACAGTTACCTGGGAAGCCGGCAACACAAACACCGGGTTGTTTTGCGGCCCCGTTGTAAAATTACCCGGCGTGGTTCCCACCACCTGATAGCTGTAGGGTGATACACCTGCAGAACCTGAAACAATTACCTCGGAACCTGAGCCATTGCATTGCAGCAATTCCTGCACTGTATTTATTTTTGGCTGAATATAGGTATCTATATAGACAGTGTCAGCATAAAAAGCGTTACAATCTGAAAAACTGTATTCAACAAAATACCTGCCTGGCGGATAGTCAGACAAAATTGTTTGCCCGTTCGGGTAAGCATCCAGGTTTGTGTTGCTGCTGGTGTAAAAACCCACGATCTGGCTGTGGTTGGTATCAAACACGCCAACAATAACCGTATTCCACTGCGGTCCATCATCATGCCAACTGGCTATGATATCACCTTTGTTGATACATTTGTTTTTTACGGATGCATGATGATAAAATGGTCGGTGACCAAGGGAATCATTGGTAAGCGACAGAGTATCACTGTGACCGCATGTGTCTGTAACGATATACGTATAGGTATCACCCGGCAAGGTGCTATCGAATTGTATCCATTCTCCGGTACTGGCATCGGCGGAGCAGGATAAACAGTTATTCAGCGTGCTTGTAAATACAACAGTCTGCAATAAAACAGAAGAATCTGTAACAGGCATTCCACCCCGGTATTGCCTCACCTGCAGTTGCCCTGCAGACCTCGACGGTACAGGAATCCGGTTGCTGACATACCCGGCAGCACATAACTTTAATTGCTCCCCGGACTGTAGCTGCCAGGAGCGGGACAACTCCACAGGACCGGTAGAATCCTGGCGTCCGCAGGCATCTGTTGCCGTAAATGAATAGACACCATCTGGCAACAGGAACCCGCCGCTGGTATTGACGCCGGAAATGTTACCCGGGCTTACTGAAAAAGTAACCGGCAGGCTATAGGTACCCCCGGGTTGAATGCTTACACCTGCATTAAAACAATTATTATTTTCAATATCCCCCACACTAACGGTAAAGGATAAGTCATTTCGCACCTTCCGTTCTTCACCGCAGGAATCAATAATGGTAACAGAAACCACCAGTGGATTGGCATGATTGGGTACTCCTGCAATGGTAACAGGAAAACTTGTTACCAGTTGTTCGCTGGTGGAGTCTGATACACCAAAACTGTTAAAAAAAGCTTTTACTTTAATGATATAAGGTGGCACCAGGTCACCTGTAATATCTACGGCATTTAAAAAGACGCCGTTGCAGGTATAAAGAAGGTCAGTCGTAAATGACCAATCATTAAAAACGCCGGTTACCGGGTAAGTTTTTACAAAGTCACCACAACTATCCATGATGCCAATCTTTATTTTATTGGCCAGCAGTTGTGCTTTCGTGGCCCTGAAATGAAATGGAAAGCCACTGACCGGGAACACAACGGGATTTGAACCGGCACTGTAATTCAACAAAACCAATGTTGTTCCCGGCGCTAATGCCGGTGTAATGTTGGCGCCCTCAATACTAAGGCTATCGCAGGAAATCTTATCAACGACTACATCAGATATACTATAGTTGGGGGCATTGCTATATTTTATGGGCGAATACACTGCAATATTGCCGCAGGCATCGTACAATTTTATCCGCACCCTTCCATTGGTAATATCGCTTTTAGAATACAGTGTGAAACTAACCGGGAGGCTTGTACCTGAGGCCCTGGTGATATTACCTCCCATCCCATCAAGATTAATTATTTCAAACCTGCCGCCCTGCGGAAAAGCCGGTGGAGTTACCAGGCTATCTAAAGAAAAAGTATTGCAGTTAACGATACTTACTGAGGCGCCGGTAATAGAAGGATATGCAATATTGCCTGCAATGGTTACCGCCCTCGTTTGAATATTGTAGCAGGAATCAGCAGCCTGTAGCTGGTAGGTGCCCGCCGGAAGCCCGGTGAATGTACCAGTAGAATTTATAGCTCCTGCCTGAGCCGGACCTGCTAATACCTGGTACGTAAACGGAGGCTTACCTTCCGTCATAACACCTGTGATGGTGCCATTCCCGAGGGCGCAGTTGGTAACCGGTGAAGCAACCGGCAGGTAGGCGCCACTGCCGGGCGGTGTGTAGCTGCCACCTACAACAATACCCGGGTAGGTAAAAAATGTGCCTGCCTGGTCAATCACCTGTAGTGTGTAGGTACCAGGAAACAATGCCCTGAATGTATCAGGCAACTGGTTCGTAAAATGGGGTGCCCCCGGCGTGTAGGCCGCCGGATAATTGATCAAAGAAAGTTGATAAGGACCACCACTTCCAATTGTGCCACCCGCTGCGATCACACCGGTGTTAACGCAATCAGATGCAGTTACGCTGATTGTTTGAGCGTATAATTTTTTATTACACCCTGCGAGTATCAATAAAAGAAAAAGACGAATTACAATATTATTCCGCGTATGCGGCAGGGTTATTTTCTTTTGCTGTACCACCCAACTCCGGAAGCGGCGCCGGATGATGAAAACAAAAAAAATATTAAAGCACAGAAAGAGGGTAAACAGGGTCAACATTATTTCGGGTTTGTTAAAGGTTAATCAACAACAAAGATATGGCAAACACCTGAACATCGCCGTCGCAAGGCACTAAAACTTAACCCTGGGCTCATAATAAATATCCGTTTCAAATTAAAGGAACGGTGGTTTAGTGCTGCAATATTGCAGTTACTTCAATTTCAACCAGCAACGCTTCATTGATGAGCCTTGACACTTCCACCATCGTGGCAACCGGTTTAATCGCTGCAAAAAACTCTCCATGTACCTGGCCGATCTTTTCCCAATCGTTGATATTTACTACAAATATGCGGGTACGCACCACATCGGTCATACTGCCACCCAGTTGCTGTAATGCCTTTTCAATTTTTTGAAAGATGTATCTTGCCTGCAACAAAGCGTCGCCCTCACCCACCAACAGGTCGCCATCCATTGCGGTTGTTCCCGCCACTTCAATGATATTGCCCACCCTCACCGCTCTTGAATACCCAACGATGTCTTCCCACGGAGACCCCGAACCGGTTTGTGTTCTCATGCTTTTCATTTTTATTCAAGTTACAATTTGCAAATTGATTTTCTAAATTTAGCCTTGCCTAAATATATTTTTAGAATGCAGTAATTATTTTTTTATTGAACCCTTTTTATCCATTAACTTTATCCGTCGGGCAAGTGAGGGTCCCGCACAAACAGGTATTCACAATGATTCAACATACAGGCAATGAACGATCACTGAGCGAGGTACACCAGAGTATCGACACCACGCTGGGCAACAAAACCGGCTGGAAAAAAATTCTCAGCTTCCTTGGGCCGGCCTACCTGATCAGTGTGGGTTATATGGACCCTGGCAATTGGGCCACCGACCTGCAGGGAGGCAGCAAATTCGGGTACAGCCTTATCTGGGTATTACTCATGAGTAACCTGATGGCTTTGTTGCTGCAGGGGCTTTCTGCACGGCTAGGCATCGTAAGAGGGCGTGATCTTGCACAAGCTAACAGGGAAGCTTACCCCAGGAATATCAATTATATTTTGTATGGGCTCGCTGAAATTGCGATTGCCGCCTGCGACCTGGCCGAAGTGCTTGGCATGGCCATCGGGATTCACCTGCTCACCGGTCTTCCATTGATCTGGGGTGTATGTATCACCGTACTGGATACTTTTTTATTGTTGTACCTGCAGAGACTGGGAATGCGGACGATGGAGGCTTTTATCATTGGACTGGTAGCTGTGGTGGGCTTTTCGTTCCTGGTGGAAATATTGCTCGCAAAGCCTTCGGCAGGCGATATTATCTCCGGCTTTGTCCCGCACATTCAAAATGACGAAGCGCTTTATATCGGCATCGGTATCATCGGGGCTACGGTTATGCCGCACAACCTTTACCTGCATTCGGCCCTGGTGCAAACAAGAAAGATACAACCAACAGATGAAGGCATCCGGCAGGCCATCCGCTTTAACCGCATCGACAGTTCCATTGCATTGAACATTGCTTTTTTGGTGAATGCCGCGATACTCATACTGGCAGCAAAAGTTTTTTTCACCACCGGTAATTCTCATGTGGCAGAGATCAAGGAAGCCCACCAACTTTTGGCGCCCTTACTCGGCAGTACCATCGCACCTAAATTATTTGCAATTGCGTTGATCGCCGCCGGCCAAAGCAGTACTATTACCGGAACACTGGCAGGTCAGATCATCATGGAAGGCTACCTGCAGTTACGCATTAACCCCTGGGCCCGTCGGCTTATCACCCGTTTACTGGCCATCGTGCCGGCCTTGCTGGTGATATTGATTTATGGAGATGATAAAGTGGACGCGCTGCTTGTATTAAGCCAGGTGATCTTAAGCCTGCAACTGGGCTTTGCCATTATTCCGCTGATTCATTTTGTAAGCGACAGAAGCAAAATGGGCAATTTTACGATCAACACATTCACTAAGATCATGGCCTGGCTCATCGCTGCCGTATTGGTAACCCTGAACCTTAAAATGTTGTTGAATGAGGCAACGGATGCATTTGTAACAGCCGGATTTTTTGCCAAATCAATGATCATCGCTGCGGGCTTTTTATTTGTAGCCCTGCTGGTTTATATTACGCTGCACCCGTTTATTACAACCACGCGGAAAGCGGCCAATATCAAAATTCACGCGGATATCAATACCATCAAAAATCTTACAGCGCCCAGCTTTAACAAAATTGCCATTGCGCTGGATTTTTCAGAGAATGATGAAAAGCTGATTTCGTATGCGATTGGCCAGGGAAACGCTGAAAGCCGGTATTACCTGGTTCATGTGGTGGAAAGTGTGTCGGCGATTATACTCGGCCGTGAAAGCAACGACTATGAAACACAGAAGGATGCGGAGCGCCTCAGTAACTATGTAAAACAACTCGCTGAAAAAGGCCTGACCGCTGAAGGGCATCTTGGCTTTAAAGACCGTGCCGGCGAGATTGTAAAACTGGTGAAGAAACTGGAAGCGGATATGCTGATACTTGGCGCCCACCGCCACACCGGCTTAAAAGACATTTTGTATGGCGAAACAGTTAACACCGTGCGACATGAACTGCAGATACCGATCCTGATCGTGAATGTATAGGAAGAGTTGGTAAACCTACACCACCGGGAGCTCCACATAAAAATCAGTACCCGCGCCTTCCCTTGTTTCAAACCATATACGCCCGTGACTTTGTTCCACAATACCCTTGCACATGGCCAGTCCCAAACCGGTACCGGATGTTTTAGTGGTGAAATTTGGCGTGAATATTTTTGATTGCATGGCTTCCGGGATGCCATTTCCATTATCGCTCACGGTAACCAGCACACGATTTTCTTCGATCGACTCCGTGATGCTGATATGCGGAGTGCGGTCGGCGGGAACGGCCTGTATCCCGTTCTGAATAAGATTTGTGAAGAGCCGGTTGATATGGGTTTTGTCGGCATGGATCATCACGGCTCCATTCGCAGGTTCCCAGTTGATGATCAGCTTTTCTTCGGCTCCGTGAAGGTGCGCCACCATATCCAGTGATTCATTCAGGTCAAAGGTTTCGTTGCGGGGATTACCAATATTGGCAAATTGAGAAAACTCACCGGCAATCTGGCTCAGGTGATCAATCTGTTCCACCAAAGTACGGGCAACACTCTTACTCAGTTCCATCACATTTCCTGCCTGGTTATCGATGGCTTTTTGCAGGTATTGCAAACTTAGTTTCATCGGGGTGAGCGGGTTCTTTATCTCGTGGGCAACCTGCCTGGCCATTTCCCTCCAGGCGCCTTCCCTTTCACTTTTTGCCAGTGCGATGGCACTCTGATCCAGCTTGGCCACCATCTTATTGTACTCCTCCACCAGTTCGCCGATCTCGTCTTTGCGTTTCCACCTGATCGCTTCATTGATCTTACCCAGGTTCACCTGTTTCATGCGGTTGCTGATGAAAGTAAATGAACGGGTGATCCGGTTGGTGATGAACAGGGCCACGATTCCCGCAATTAAAAAGATGAACGCATTCAAATTGATGATGGCCACCAAAAAATTGGAGATCTCCTGCCGCAGCTTTGTTTGTGAAGTGAAATAGGGAATATTGAGGTACGCATACTGGTGACCATTTTCATCCAGTACCGGAACATAGTTACTCAGGTATTCGAGACTTCCGATTTTTTCATTCTTAAAAAACTGGATCTCTTTAAGCGAGTTCATGTGGTAATAAGCTTCCGGGTCCATCAGGTTACTCACAATTCCTTTGCTGTATGGCAAAGGAAGAGAAGAAACTTTCAGGTTGCCTTCCAGGTCGTACATGTTGATGTCAACCGCATGTACTTCCGATATTTTTGAAATGGTTTGTTCCAGTTTTTCGCGGTAAGCGAGGTCGTATAGTTTCACCACGTCATCAAATACAGTAAGATCATTCAATGATATCCGCACTTCATTCTGCATTACCTGTATGGTGCGGCTGAGGCTTTCGCGGTTATTGCTGTAATACCTGTCAATAAAAAAGAGCAGGGTGGCCACTCCCACAATTATAAACGACAACAGGCTCATGAAGATGATGGTGGCATGCACCTGGTTACGGATACTCATTTGCCAATATTGCTTAATGGCACGCCAGCGCAAACGGGAACGCACAAACGAATTCAATAACCAGAAAATACCGGTGATGAACAGGAAAGCACAAAAAAGATAGGAGAACAGGGTGATCGATTCGATCACGAAATTTTCTTTTTTGGCAATGATCACCACTTTATCGGGGCCGGCCTTGTACCAGAGCTCATCATACCCGTCTTTTGCGTGTCGCTCATACTCACTCCGGGGCACCTGCTTCGGCAACAGGTGCGAAGGAAACGCGTAGTCGTTGTGACTGGTAACCATCTGCAGTTTGTTGTACACAGCAAAAGAATAGATGGGTGAGTTTTCAATAGATGCATTGTAGCCTTTCAAAAAAAGTTCAGGATACAGCGCATCTGTTTTGTATTTTTTTGGACTGGCAAGAATGAACATATACCCCATCAGCTTACCCGAAGAATCCGTGATATCCTTCTTACTGATATAACTGAACTTGTCGTAGGAAACGTCGTAATAAAAAAGATCAGGGACCGCTGTCGGCTTTCCCTGCGCCCGCAGGATGGTGGTAAGCGTGGTAAAGGTGGATGAATCCTGGTTATAGAGCGGCCTTTCCTGGTCGTCGAACGTAAAGATGCGGGTTTCGTATTTATTCAGGTAACCGGGAAAATTATTATTAAGCAGGCTGTCCTTGATCTTCTTATTGGCGCTTTCATCGGAAAACCTCGAGAACAAAGGCGCAATGGCTTCGCTCCTGAAATCCGTTAAAACGGTGTTCATAAGTCTTTCACTGGCCGGATCAGCCTTGGTGGACAGTGCCTCTGCATAGTGTTTCCTGTTTTCAATTTCCTTACTGCTGTTTTCAACCATGATAATGGTGGAGATGGAAATGGAAAAAAAGAACAACCAGAAAATGAGCCGCGAGGATACAATATTGGAAGCAAAGAAATAGAGTGTACGGGTGTTCAGCAACAACAGGTAGATCAGTAACCAGATTAACAGGTACAACTCAAAAATTACCCCTGGTGCACTTACCCGGAACGACAGGAAGGCCAAACCGGTGATCGTAACGATCAGTATCAGCGACATGATGCTTTTTGGAAACAACGGCTGCAACAGGTAAGCAATGATCTGCGACAGCAGGAAAAAACTGATCGCAATACAACCCAATACCACAAAGCCCACCACGCTATATACGTTAAGCGTAAAGAAGTTCACCACATCAAATGATATCTGCGAATCGGCCACCATTGAACGGATAACGGTGCCATCGATGAAGGTGATGGTGAGCAGTAATGCAATGCCGCACAGCAATATCAACCATTTCGCCAATGTGCTTTTTACGCGGATGCTGATATTTTTTTCCTGCATGTAGTGGCGGATAAAAAGTATCACCCATAAAAAAAGGACCACGTTCACCAACAGGTCGCCCAATGATCTGAAAACTGTATTGGCTGCATAGATCCTCGGGTCGAACAGTTCGTACTGGCGTAAATTAACAGGCACCGGTAAAAAATAACTGAGCGATCGCAGCAGGGTGACCGTTCCAGCCAGGAAAAATACAGCCCTGTAAAAACTTCGTTGTACAATATGTGCAGCCAGTACCTGCACAAAAAGCAATACCAGTATGCCAGCCAGCATGCGAAGCAATGCCGCAACAATATTGTTTTCCTGTATTCCCGATGGACTTTTATGGATCAATGAAAAAAGAAAATTCCCATCCTTCGACCGCACCATATAAGGTGTTTCGTCATCAGTGATGGTAAAACGTGTTTCGAGGCCCGACCCGATCACGAAAGTATTTTGCAGGTACTCGTTGGTGATAGAATAGTCCCATTTTACAGGAATAAGCGCCACTGCCGTTAACTTGCCCACCTGCTGCTTTCGCCAAACGTAGTAGCCATTTGCCATCGATAGAAAGCCGCTCTTCCCTGGCATGCCCAGCACCTGTGCATCCGGCTGCACCACCTGCGTACTCCAGAAAAGCAGGCGATATAAATTGTATTCGTCGCGGTCGTAAACAAATAAAAAATAATTTTTTGCCAACAGTTGTTGAAGCAGTTTTTCATCGTAGTTTTTGGCAACAATACTTACCACTACCCTGTTGCCCGCCACCAGTGTATCAAAATCATCCTCCTGGTTATGTATATAACCTGAT
>CAYVLT010000111.1:0-13144 GCA_964452405.1 uncultured Ferruginibacter sp. | reverse complement strand
TAGCGTAAAAATTCCTTCACTTTCTTATTACAATTTAAAAGTAACCAATGGCTTGAAATACCTGTCAACCGGTACAGCTACCGTAAGGGGAGATTTCATCATGGATGGCGTGGAAAGTTTTGGCGGTGCTTATACTTCCGTTTCCAAACTCAATGTGTTGGGTAATATCACTGTGGTAAACCCGAGTCATTTTGATGCTAGCGATGCCGGTCGTATCACGATCGGTTTAAATGGCACCTCGGGCACCCAGTCATTCGACGGCAACGGAACTGAGTTCGTACTCTTCCGCATTCAGCGTGATACCACCACCGTACCGGATGTGATCACCCTCGGCCCAAATACTACCCTCACGCTTGGAACGAGTGCCGGCGGCGGATTGCAACTGAATCAAAGTGGTGCCAACACCACCACGCTTGATATTGGCGCCAACACCATCAACATCAACCAGGCCGGTTTCTTTACCACCTCTTCTTCAGGTACACTCAATAGTAACGGGGGCACCATCAATATCAACAAAAATGCAGGCAATGGCAATGCAGGCAACCTGCGCTTTGTTTCCGACGCTTCCCTCAATACGCTGAACATCAATTTTGATCCTGCTTTCGCAAGAGATACGATCAATCTCTATGACACCTTGCAGGTACAAAACCTGGTGCTGACAAAAGGAAAGATCGTGGTGAATCCAAATACCGATGGTTTGCTGGATATACCAAATGGAGGTTCCGTTACCGGCGGTTCGGCAACAGCCTATGTGGATGGTTCAATGAGGCGTACTTCCAATGGCACCACCATTTATCCACTCGGCAGTAACAACAAATATGCACCGGTTACCATAGCGGTGGTATCAGGCGGAACCAACAGTTATACGGCCCGCTACTTCCTGAAAGGGTATGGCGACTACACCATTGACCCAACAACCCTCACTAACTTCCCAACATACAATGTATCAAGGCATGAATACTGGACAGTTGACCAGGCCACCAGCCCGGCCAGCGCTGACCTCACTTTCGCATGGAATGATGCGGCCAGCCAGATCAGTGACATCGCTCCATTAAGGGTGGCTCACTTTGACGGCACCGACTGGGATGATATAGGCGGAACCGTTACACCCGGCAGCACTACTACCGTGGGCAGTATCAAAGCCAGTGGTGTAAGCACTTTCAGTCCATTCACCATTGCCGCCACCCAACTGGATGTATTACCGGTAAAACTGGAATACATCCGCGGACAACGTGCCGGCAACAGCAATGCACTCAACTGGAAACTAACCTGCACCAGCGCCAGCATCAACATGGAAATTGAGCGTGCTGCAGACACCCGCAATTTCAGCAGCATCGGCAGCATCAGCGCCACGCAGGCACGTTGCAGCCAGCCATTCGACTTCACTGATGCAGCGCCATTAAGCGGCTACAACTACTATCGTCTCAAACTGGTTGATATGGATGGTAAAATCAGTTATTCACCGGTGGTATTGATCAATGCTGCTCAAAAAGGATTGACCGTTGTAGGTATTTATCCTTCCGTGGTTAACAGCAGTGCATCCATCAGCCTCAGCAGCAGCCAGGCTACGCAGGTGGAAACACGCATCACCGACATGACCGGAAGAATATTGCAACAACAACGTCACTCCATTCCTGCCGGAAGCAGCGTGCTGCCGGTAGATGGCGGCCGACTTGCCGCAGGATACTACAATATTTCTGTAACAGACGCCAACGGCAACAGCAGTACCCTGCGCTTTATCAAACAATAACTTTAGTTAACATTAATAAAAATCCCCGGTTGATGCCGGGGATTTTAGTTATACAGGTAAAGTGTTTTAATGATCAGCAGGCGGATCTTTTTTGCCAGTTTCTTTTTCATCATCCTGTACCAGGAAGTCATCAACGGTTAACCCCTCCGGGCCCGTTTTAACTTCATCGAAATACACCACTCTTTTTGAAGGATTGAAAGGTCCCGGGTAATCATGCCAGGGCCATTTATAAATACCAAATTTAAGGTAAGGATTTTTTTGCGCAAGTCCGTCCTCACAATTAAAGTTTGATCCCGGCAAATCAACCAGCAGAACACCATTACGCCAAAGCCTGATGGTTCCATTTCCATCAAGGGTAAACTTCGCATACAATACCCAGTCCACCCATTTTCCCTTGACCACTTCGCCCAGGTCGTATTGCCGGATGGTAGGTTTGGGCCTTGTTACATCCAGTGTATCGAAAGTGTGCACCAGTTTCCAATGATCTTTAGTTACCCAAAGCCCGATCAATGGTGGCCCGCCCTTACCCTGGTGATGCAATTGAAAGTGCAGTTCGTTATAAGTATCATAGGCATAATCAGCGGGCAGGTATTCACTCCAGGCATACCAGGTGATATCTTTTGTTTTTGTAGAAGTAAGTACCAGCTCAGCCCGTTTTGAATAACCACAATTGGTGTCTGTGGCATTTAATTCAAACCGTACCGAATGTCTTCCCTTTCTTGCAACACTGTCGGAAATGGTGGCAGCCCAGGGTGTGCAAAGGCTGGCTGCACTAAAACGCTGCTGCAACACATCACCGGTTTCCCAACCGTAGGTCACCGGCACCTGTGCCTGCGCTGCCATCGAAATGGAACAAAGAGAGAATCCTGCAATAAAGGATCGTCCGGGTAAATTCATATCATCAAAAATAGCAGACTTGCCCGTGAAATACTGTTAAACGTATTTTTTATTGCAAAATCACCGGGGCTGGTTCCTGTGCTGTGCATTGGTCAGGAAAAGGACTCTGCATTGTATTCACGAATGATCATGGAAATAAAGAAGGCAGCAATCAGGCAGGCATTGAGCAAAATGATACCCGGAAGTTCATTAGCTGCCCCGGAGCTGTTCATTATATTTACAACGATGATGTTCGACAACAGTAATTCAACAAAAAGACTGAGCACAAAAAAAGGAACACCTTCTATGTTAAAATACCTCGCAATTGCAGTAAACACAAGGGTTTGGGCCAGGGTGGCTACGATGGCAAGCCCGGCCAGGTAAAATATGCTGAATGCATCATCGCCGCTGGCCACCTCTGTAAAGATGCCCAGGCCGAAAAAAATTAATACTACAAAAAACAGGTGTGCAATGGAAAAAAATGCCAGGTACTTTCTGAGACGCTCCATAAGAATAAGATTGAGTTTTCAAAAAAGTGGTTTCGATATACTGTTTACAATTGATATAAATATCATGCCATCGCAAAGGCCGCGGCAAATAAGTCTGCCACCTGTTTTGTAAACAGTTTGATTTACAACCCGGACGAAGAAAAATATGTGGACAACTTACAATGCACAGCAATGCCACCTGGTGACCGACGGGAACGGAAATGCGCCGCCACCACCGTAGTAACATTCGTAAAAATACGTTATGGGGTAACGTTAGTATGCCTGGAAAAAATCATTTGCCCGGAATTGCAGGCCTGATCTCTATTTTGCTCGGTAAAGTTCTTGGATGCATCTGCAACAGGTTCAACACTACCTGCCCGATGTCTTCGGGTTGTATTTTCCAGGCGTCGGCATCATTGGGAACATGCCCATCGAAATGAGTGGCAACTGACCCCGGCATGATGGTGGTTACTTTGATCCCGTGTTGGCGCAGGTCCATCATGATCGCCTGTGTAAAACCAACCAGCCCAAACTTACTGGCATTGTAGCCGGATGCGGTCGCGAAAAAATTGGTACCGGCTAGGCTGGCAATGGTAATGATATAACCTTTGGTTTTCTTCAGCGGATCAATTGATGCTTTCACACTGTTGAATACACCGGTAAGGTTGGTGTCGATCATCGATTTCCAGTCAGCCTCCGACAGGCTTTCAATAGAAGCAAAATGCCCTACGCCGGCATTCGCAACCAACACATCCAGTTGCCCGAAGTGGTCGATGGTTGCCTGCACCGCTTTTATTTCATCCTTCATGGCACTAACATCAGATTCCAGCGCCAGTATCTTTGATGGATTGCTGCTCAATGCTTCTGCAGCTTCTTTGGCTGCCGCCAGTTTTCTGCCGGTGATAGCCACCCGCATACCCTGTTCAAGCAATGTTTTGGCAATACCGTAGCCAATTCCCTTGGTACCACCGGTGATATAGGCAACTTTACCAGTTAATTGATTCATAGTACTTACATTTTAATGTTTAAAAAATAATCCTCCTGTTGGTACAGTCATTCCTGCTCCAGCTAAAAAGAAAAAAGATGCGATACCTGTTGAGCAACACTACAAAATAATCAATCATTTTTTTCTTATACAATCATTTTCCCCTTACTTTTGCGCCCCGGCAAGTCTTATACGACCAGCTCCTGTCGAACTCCCCCAGGACCGGAAGGTAGCAAGGGTAGATGGTTGAGCGGTGCGATGTGAGTAACTTGCCGGTTTTTATTTTCCTTCCTTCATTTATCCACCTTCACAGTTTAAGTAACGGCACTGCATTTTAATTGTTCATTCATTTGGTTAAATTTGCATAACTCAGATTTTCTAACAACTAAAAAGTGATTCCTCCTTTTTTGAGGAAACTGGTATGAAATTTTTTATAGATACAGCCAACCTGGCACAGATAAAAGAAGCAAACGATCTTGGGATACTCGACGGCGTTACCACCAACCCTTCATTGATGGCAAAAGAAGGCATCAAGGGAACTGAAGCGGTGACCAACCATTATAAAACGATCTGCGAAATGGTGGATGGCGACATCAGTGCCGAAGTGGTGGCTACTGATTTTGAGGGGATCGTGTCGGAAGGAAAAAAGCTCGCAGCGATCCATCCCAATATCGTGGTAAAAGTTCCGATGATCAAAGATGGTGTGAAGGCTTTGAAATGGTTTTCCGATAACGGCATTAAAACCAATTGCACGCTGGTGTTTTCAGCAGGGCAGGCGATCCTTGCGGCAAAAGCCGGTGCAAACTATGTATCTCCATTTATTGGTCGCATTGATGATAGCGGCTGGGATGGAATGGACCTTATTCATCAAATAAGACAGATATTTTCCATCCAGGGATACAAAACAGAAATTTTAGCTGCCTCCATCCGCAATCCAAATCACATTATAAAGTGTGCGGAAGCAGGCGCTGACGTTTGTACCTGTCCATTGGAGCCGATCATGGGACTGCTCAAACATCCACTTACAGATATAGGCCTGGCCAAATTCCTGGAGGATGCCAAAAAGTTTGCCTGATCATTTTTAAAAGATGGATGCATCCCGGTTAAGCAACCAGCAATTGTTCAACCTCGTTAAAGATGAACGTTTGCAGGCAGCTATACGCCAATGCGCCAGGAGTGAATTTGAAAACAGGAACCTGTCGCCCGAAACAAAGCAGGCATTGATCACTGAATGGCAACTAAGATTTTCGGGGGCCCCACTGATGCCGCTGGCATGGAAATACAAAATATTGCTGGTGCTGTTTCCATTTTTCCTGGTGGTACAGCTACTTGTTTCCTCCCGTTTCATTTTAGCCAATGAACAAAGAAAATTCAGGGATTATTGGCGGTTCGTTAGCCTGGGTTTGTTGCTTTGGACAGTAATATTAATTTTAACGATGCGGTATTTTAAATAAAAAGACTTCCTGCCTGGAAGTCTTTTTTTATGAGTCATGAGCTCAAATTCGTTTCTTTTTCCTGCTCTTCATTTCGCTCATCAGTTCATCCACGGTTTTAAGCGGGCCGTCAGGCTTTTGTTTGATGTACATATCAAACTGTTCTTTTAATGCCGGGTTTTGTTTGAGTGTAACCCATATCGTTATCTTTTCTCCACTGAACTGTTGGTCAACCCAAAGACTGTTGCCGGAAAATTTTCCCGCAGAGCTTTTGAATATAAGTTGGGTGGTATCGAGCGGCAGGTAATGGCCGTTCGACAGCAACCCGTCAATATTGATATAATTGTAAGTGCCTTTTTTTAGACTGTCGGTGTAAAGGTGCACATAGATGCTGTCAATCTTTTGCGCTTTGGCAGCCATACCCGATACAATAAGAATAGTAAGTACCAGTCTTTTCATCCGCTTTTTTTTTATTAACCATGAAAATTACATGCCATGCACCTGTTTATTTACATTCAATCTGTTAAAAATGCTTAATTGCAAATGCCAACACGGTGGCCACTGTATTCATTCGATGTTAACTCCTTCAGCATAAAAAGCCCGAGGTCACCACTGTTAACGCGGTTTGTATTTTCCGCAGGCAGGTGATCGATACCAAGCTGAAACACACCAGTGGGCGCTGCTTTTTGAATGGTGGCGGGACAAACCATTGTCCAGTCGAGGGAAGACTTTACCAAGAACTGCCAGGCTTTAAAATGTTCTGCAGAAACCGCTGCATATTCAGCAGGAAAATCCTCCTCGTCCATTAACAACTTTTCATGCTCTCCTTCAAGGATACCGTACCCGCCAATGGCAACAATTCTTTTCACACCTGCTTTCTGCATTTGCTGTACAATATTTTTCATGCCCAGGCTCCTCGTTTTGTCAGTGCCGTTTACTGCTCCGCCGAGCGATGACAATACCGCATCACATCCTTTGATGGCCTGAAAAACCTGGCCTTCATCAAATAAAGCACCCTGTACCAAAACCAGCTTATCATCCACAGGCAGATCTTCAGTAAAAACATTCCTGCCAAAAGCAGTCACCTCATGTCCGTCATACAGGGCCTGTCGCACCAGTTCATTGCCCATCATACCCGTTGCTCCAAATACAATTAATTTCATTGCGGTTGATTTTATTTCTCAAATAAAGTTACACAACTATTGCGCCGGATACCAGCCTGTCGCCATTTTATTGCACTTGTGCAGTGATATCTGCGTTTGCTTTTTTTATCAACAGGTGGAAAATGAGGCCAGGAAAGCGGTTCATTCATTTTGTTCGATCACCGTATGGGCCTGCAGGACACTAAAAAAAACAGGTTGTTCGCAGCATCCTGTGTTGCAGGAACGGAGAGAAAAAAATCAAAGCCATTGAATGAAATCACTTCTTTCCTGAACGGACTCAATAAAAAAGTTTTTTTTATTAATCAATTCTGCCACATATTTGCAATAACAAAATGACAAAGCAATTTACAAATACAAACAGTTGGTGGTGGCAATCAGTTTACTGATGGTGCCAATATACTGTTCCTGTTTTTATACGATAGTAAGCCCTGGCACAAATGCCGGGGCTTTTTATTTGTGCCTGTGGAAGCGGGCACAGCAACAAAGCGATCAGCAGCATGAAAAAAATTATCATCAACACGGGTTTTAAAAAATTACTGGCCGATGTACACACACCTGTAGGTATCTACCTGCGCCTGAGAGACCGGTTCAGGGATACGATCTTATTGGAAAGCGCCGATTTCAGCGCCAGTGAAAACAGTTTCTCTTTTATTGGTATCAACGCCATTGCCGGAATTGAGATCCGTAATAAAGACGTCATCGAATGTAAATTACCTGGTCAATCACCGGAAAAAATCGCCCTGACCCAACCGGTGGTAGTACCGCAATTGCTATGGGATTTTATGCAACGCTTCGAGGTGCCGCCTGTTGCTGCTCCCGTAGCTGCTGCCCAGGCGCTGTTTGGTTACACTTCATTCGATGCGGTTCAGTTCTTCGACAGCATCAGTCTTTCTGCCGATAAACAATCCGGTTCTCCTTTAGCCACCGTACCATTAATGCGTTACCGATTGTACCAATATGTGATTGTGATCAATCATTTTAAAAATGAACTGCACATCTGTGAAAATAAGGTGGCTGGTATTGAAAGTGAAATGGAAGTAGTGGAAAGTCTTATCAGGAGCAGGGATGTGCCCACTTTCCCTTTTCATGCATCGGGTGAGGAGCGTTCTGATATTACTGACGACGCTTATATTGAAATGGTGAAAAAAGGCATTGCCAGTTGCAACCGCGGCGATGTATTCCAGATCGTCCTCAGCCGCCGCTTTCAGCAATCCTTCAGCGGCGATGAATTCAATGTGTACCGTGCATTGCGCAGCATCAACCCGAGCCCATACTTATTTTATTTCGATTATGGCGATTACAAACTCATGGGGTCTTCGCCGGAAAGCCAGTTGATTGTTCAGAACAATGTGGCAGTGGTGCATCCCATCGCCGGCACATTCCGCAGAACAGGTAATGACGAAACCGATAAAGCGCTTGCCGCAGCACTTGCAAAAGATGAAAAAGAAAACGCTGAGCACGTGATGCTGGTTGACCTGGCCCGCAACGACCTGAGCAGGATCTGCAGCAAAGTGGAAGTGTCACAGTACAAAAAGATCAACTACTATTCCCATGTGATACATCTGGTAAGCGAAGTTACAGGCAAGGTAACGGCGGGGGCTAACCCATTTCAGTTGCTGGCAGTAAGTTTTCCTGCAGGCACCCTCAGTGGCGCTCCCAAATTCAGGGCCATGCAACTGATAGACCAATACGAACCGGTGGCAAGGAGCTTCTATGGCGGCGCTATTGGTGCCATCGGCTTTAACGGAAGTTGCAACCATGCCATCATGATCCGCACATTTCTTTCCAAAAACAATACGTTGATCTACCAGGCCGGGGCAGGGGTGGTATCTGCCAGTAACCCCCAAAGCGAATTGCAGGAAGTGAACAATAAACTCAATGCACTGAAACAGGCCATCCTGATGGCACAGGAGATCGGATGATGCCAACACCCATTACTAACAGTAACCCATTCGTAAAAATTATGAAAATATTGGTATTCGACAATTATGATTCCTTCACCTACAACCTGGTGCACCTGGTGGAAAAGATTACCGGCAACAAAGTAGATGTATACCGCAACGATGCTATTTCACTGGATAAAGTGGAGGAATATGATAAGATCATTCTTTCACCCGGCCCGGGCATTCCGTCAGAAGCAGGACTATTACTGCCGCTGATAAAAAGATATGCTCCGGTTAAATCAATTCTCGGTGTTTGTCTGGGCCACCAGGCCATTGGGGAAGCCTTCGGCGGCAGCCTGGTAAATCTTGATAAAGTGTATCATGGTGTGGCAACACCCATCAGCATTGTTGATCCTTCTGCCGCCCTGTTTGCGGGAATCGATAACCGTATTGAAGTGGGCCGTTATCATAGCTGGATTGTAGCCAAAGAAAATTTTCCCGCCGATGAGCTGCAGGTAACTGCCGAGGATGCAAATGGCTACATCATGGCCATGCAGCATAAAAAGTATGACGTACAGGGTGTACAGTTTCACCCGGAAAGCGTGCTCACACCCCATGGAGAAAAAATGCTGCGGAACTGGCTGGCAGGCTGATGAAAAAATATTGTTATTACATGCATCATATCCATTACACAACATGAAAAAAATTCTCAACTTCCTTTTCGAACACAAAAACCTATCCAGGGAGCAGGCGAAGGAAGTGCTGCTCAACATTTCGAAAGGAATGTACAACGATACAGAAATTGCTGCCTTCATCACGGTGTACCTTATGCGCAGTATCAGCATCGATGAACTGGCCGGTTTCAGGGATGCCCTGCTGGAACTCTGCGTGCCGGTTGACCTTGCGGGCTACGACCTCATCGATATTGTGGGCACCGGTGGCGATGGAAAAAACACGTTTAATATTTCCACCCTCAGCTGCTTCATCGTAGCCGGCACCGGCAACAAAGTGGCCAAGCATGGCAATTACGGAGCTACTTCGGTAAGCGGCAGCAGTAACGTGATGGAACAGCTCGGGTATCGGTTTAAAAATGATCCCGTTGCTTTAAGGGCAGAAGTGGAAGAGGCCGGCATTTGCTTTTTACATGCACCGCTCTTTCATCCGGCACTTAAAATAGTGGGGCCGGTGCGTAAACAACTGGGGGTGCGCACATTTTTCAATATGCTCGGTCCCATGGTAAATCCCGCCTTCCCCAAACACCAATTGGTGGGCGTGTATAACCTCGAAATGGCGAGGATATATAATTACCTCCTGCAGCAAACCGATCGAAATTTTACCATCATCCACAGCCTGGATGGGTACGATGAAATATCGTTGACCGGCGACACCAAAGTGATTACCAACCAGGGCGAGCAGGTGTTCAGTGCCGAAGCCTTGGGTAAAAGGTCCGTGGCCGCCGCAGACATATATGGAGGTAACAGCGTGGAAGAATCGGCCAAAATTTTTACCAACATCCTGCAAGGAAAAGGTACCTGGGCGCAAAATGCAGTGGTGCTGGCAAACTCAGCGATGGCCCTGCAATGCACAGGCAGGTATAGCAGCTACGATGAGTGCTATCAAATGGCAGTGGAAAGTCTTGAATCAGGACGTGCACATGGATCTTTTAAAAAATTGCTGAACAGAAATTAATTGTATGAACATCCTGCAAACCATCATTGATCAAAAAAGAACAGAGGTTGAAGTCGCTAAAAAGGAGTTTCCAGCAACGATGCTGCAGCAAACAGCGCACTTTAACAGGGATACACTTTCCCTGAAGCAATTTTTACTCGATCCTGCCAAAACAGGCATCATTGCAGAGTTCAAACGCAGGTCGCCTTCCAGGGGCAGTATCAACGAAACTGCAGGTGTGGTGGAAGTAACAACGGCTTATGCAGCACATGGCGCAAGCGGGCTTTCCGTTTTAACTGATCATCATTTTTTTGGTGGTTGCAATACCGATCTTCAGGCTGCAAGAATCAACCAGGTGCCGATCCTGCGTAAAGATTTCATCATCGATGAATACCAGTTAATTGAAGCCAGGTCGATCGGCGCCGACGTGGTATTGCTCATTGCTGCATGCCTCAGCGCAACACGGGTAAAAGAACTCGCCTCCTTCGCCCGCTCCCTGCAACTGGAAGTATTACTGGAAATTCATGGAGAAGAAGAACTGGAACATATCTGCGACGATACTGAACTGGTAGGCGTAAACAATCGTGATCTTAAAACATTTGTTGTGGATATTGAACGGTCCATCCAACTCAGTAAAAAAATACCGGCTCACAAAATAAAAATTGCAGAGAGCGGCATTCATAATGTGGAAACAATTTGTAACTTCAAAAATGCCGGCTTTCATGGTTTTTTAATCGGAGAAAACTTTATGAAACAACCGGATCCAACGATTGCTTTTGCCGAATTTGTTGACCAATTAAATGCGATCAGTAAATGAGAGTAAAAGTTTGCGGCATCACTGAAACAGAACAACTGGAAACACTGTACCGGATGGGTGCCACTTTTGGTGGATTGATATTTTACCCGAGATCACCAAGATATGTGTTGCGGCACATGACTACCAGCCAGATAAAAAAAGAAAACAACATCAACAAGGTAGGGGTTTTTGTAAACGCCACCGTGGAAGAAGTATTGCACATGGTGGATGAATGTCGCCTGCACATGGTGCAATTACATGGTGATGAAAGTCCGAAGTATTGTGAAAAGATAGCCGACTACATTTCTGTGGTGAAAGCTTTTCGTGTAAGCGAAACCGATAACATTGGCTACCGCATACAGGAATACATGAATGTATGCGATATGTTTTTGTTTGATACGGAAGGGGCCGGTTATGGAGGAACCGGTAAAAAATTTAATTGGGATCAATTGAAAAATGTTCCCGTAGGCAAGCCCTATTTTTTAAGCGGCGGCATTGAACCCGGCGACACTGCCAGGCTGAAAGTTTTCGCAGCACAACCCGAAGCGAAAGCTTTATTTGCGGTAGACATCAACAGCAAGTTTGAGCTGAGCCCGGGAGTAAAAGACATGGAAAAAGTAAAGACATTTATTCAGGAATTACTCTAAAAAAACAGGAAAATGAACATCAAAGTGTGTGGTATCACCCAGTTGAAACAACTGCAGCAACTGGACGGGTTGAGCATCGATTTTGCAGGACTTGTATTTGAAAAAGACGCAGCCGGTTATCTCGACAACCGTATTGACAAAGAAGAATTGAAAACAGCCGATTTCGACATACAAAAGACCGGTGTGTTCAGGAATGCTGAAATGATCGACATGCTGGATGCAATTGATGAATATGGCCTCGATGCCATCCAGTTGAACGGGGAGGAAGACCCCGAAACCTGTGCCGATCTTTCTGAAGAAGTGGAAGTGATCAAAGCTTTCAGCATAAGCGCCACGGCTACCGGCATAGACGAACTGCTGGCTGGCTATGACGAGGTATGCGATTATTATTTGTTCGACATACAAAAGGAACCCGGCAAAAATTTCGATTGGAAAGTGCTGGCCAACGCCAAAATTGAAAAACCTTTTTTCATCAGCGGCGGTATCAGCATCAACGATGTGAACACCATTAAATCGATCAGGCATCCTGATTTTTACGGCATCAACATCAACGAAACATTTGAAAAAGAACCCGGGGTAAAAGATATGGCCCTGGTATTGAAACTGAAACAGGAATTGGGCTGGTGATATTTTGGTGTACCCAACACATCAACTTTTTTCGGCTGCGGTGGCGTCGCACACTTGTACGGCAGCCCCTTATGCGGCCATCCAAACAAACAACGGATTTTACCACATGCAGGTACGTGAAGCAACAGAACAGGATCTACCGGAAATGCTCCATATCTACAATGATATCATTGCCAACACTACAGCGGTATGGCATACAGAGCAGCATACCCTGGCCATGCGTTCAGAATGGTTTCAGCAGCGGCAACAAATGGGTTTCCCGGTTTTTGTGGCCGAGTTGAATGGAGTGGTTGCCGGGTACAGCACCTATGGCCCGTTTCGGCCATGGTCGGGCTATCGCCACACGGTAGAGAATTCAGTGTACGTTTCCGCCGAACACCGTGGAAAAGGAATCGCAAAAGCATTGATGCCGCCCATTATTGAAGCAGCAAAAAAAATGAACCTGCATGCCATGGTGGCCGGCATAGAAGCATCAAATGAAATAAGTATCGCCCTGCACAAAAAATTCGGTTTCACAGAAGTGGCACATTTTAAGGAAGTGGGCTTTAAATTCAACCGGTGGCTCGATCTTATATTCATGGAATTGATATTAACCTAACGGTAACGGAGACCTTTTTTTCACGCTGCCATCCCGCAGGAAGTTACAGCTACAAAAAAACACTACAATGAGAACAGGCATACAGGAACATTACGCAGTAAATGAACATGGATATTATGGTGAATTCGGTGGCGCCTTCATCCCGGAAATGCTTTACCCGAATGTAAAGGAACTGCAGGAACAATACCTGTCCATCATGCAGGACAGTAATTTTCAGCAGGAGTTTCAAC
>CAYVLT010000110.1:0-13152 GCA_964452405.1 uncultured Ferruginibacter sp. | reverse complement strand
AAGGCCAAGCACGGCCCGGCCGCGGCCTGGGCGGTCCTGCTGCGCTACCTGTACGCTGAGGGTACACCGGGACAAAAGCTGATGTTGAGTACGGAGTTTGCAGATCTAGATTATGCGAAAACCTTAGGATTGACGTTCCTGGCAGGCAGGGATTTTTCAGCCGGCTTTCCTACTGATACTACTGATGCCGTTTTGATCAATGAATCGGCAGCAGCGATGATGGGCTACACTCCTTCCACTGCCATTGGAAAATGGTTGAAAAATGTAACTGCCGATAGTAGCCGGCGAACGATTGTGGGCGTGGTAAAAGATTATCATTTTTCATCGCTCAGGGAGCCTATTGCTCCGTTGGTGATCTCTCCCAAAAAAGGCGACCGCCGGTTGGCATTGATCAAACTCTCCACCACCAACCTTCCTGCAACCATCAGGCGGATAAAATCAAATTACGCTGATGCCGCCCCGGGGTATCCTTTCGAATATACCTTTCTTGATGACAGTTTTAATAAATTGTACCTGCCAGAGATGAAGCAGGAAACCTTGTTGACTATTTTTTCCATGCTGGCTATCTGTATCGCCTGCCTCGGATTGTTTGGACTGGCTTCCTATACGGCCGTAAAGCGAACCAGGGAGATCGGTATCAGGAAAGTGGTTGGTTCATCTGCAAAAAGTATTGTTTTCCTTTTGTCAAAAGATCTCCTGCAGCCGGTATTGATAGGAACCCTGCTGGCAATACCCATTGGCTATGTTGTGATGAATAAATGGTTGCAGGGTTTTGCCTACCGAACGTCGGTGGGTTGGTGGCTCTATGTACTGGCCGTGGTGGTTGCAGTGGGCATTGCGTTGCTCACCGTTAGCTACCAGGCAATAAAAGCTGCAGGCGCCAACCCGGTGAAAAGTTTGAGAACGGAATAAAAGGCACTCAACCCGCAGCGATGCAGCGAGAGAAAATAAATGCGTATAAGCCAAACCGTAAGGAGCCAGAGTTAGTAGTATTGCAATCATGCTCTCGAAAGATTTTGTGATGTTAGTGTTGATGGCGGTTTTGTTGGCTACACCAGTTTCCTGACTGCTGATGACCAACTGGTTGCATGATTTTGCTTATCATGTGCAGTTAGGATGGCTGGTTTTTGTAATGGCCGGTGCTACCGCAGTGATGATCGCTGTAATAACTGTGGGTACACTTGCCGTGAAAGCTGCTACTGATAACCCCTTAAAAAATTTACGCATAGAATAAATCACTGGTTGTTATGATAAAAAATTATTTGAAAATTGCCTTCAGGAACCTGCTCCGGAATAAAGTGTATTCCTTTATAAATGTCACCGGGCTTTCGATCGGACTTGCCTGCTCCATGTTGATCATCCTGTATGTAAAAGACGAAGTGAGCTATGACAGGTTTCACAAAAATGTTGGAAGCATCTACCGGGTTGTTTCAAAATCTGATTACAAAGGAAAAGAATACCAGAGCGGCAATACCGGCTACCTGCAGGGGCCAAGGTTTTCAGAAAATGTACCCGGCATAGCATCTTTTGTCCGGATCCAGAGTGGCGAAGAAGATATCAGGAACGGCACCGAAGTGCAGTCGCAGGAATTGTTGTATGTTGACAGCAACTTTTTTTCGGTCTTCAGGTTCCCGTTGCTACAAGGCGCTTCTGCCGGCTGTTTGAGCGATCCGCATTCAATGGTATTGTCCGAAGATGCTGCCATGCGGCAATTCGGAACACCTGATGCAGTGAACAAACAGGTGATGGTGAGAGAGGGACAAACATTTGTTCCGTACAAAGTAACGGCGGTGGCTAAACGCTGTCCGCAAAACTCCTCCATCAAGTTTGATGTGTTGTTGCCTTTCAAAGAGTCAGAAGCTGATGCATCAAACAACGATAATTGGTACAGCTATTTTTTGAACACGTTCGTGGTGATTGATTCCGGTGCCGACCTGCACCGAATCCAGGACCAGATGCAAAGATTTTATGTAAAGGATGCAACTGCCACTTTCAAAAAGATGATAGAAAAATATGGCGGTGCCGGGGAGGCTTCCATGGGCACTTATTTCCTACAACCATTCACAGATATGCACCTTAACCCGGAACTGCCGGCGCAGAACGGTTTATCAGATGAAAGTAACCCCGTGTATTCTTATATCCTTTCAGGTATTGCATTGTTCATACTGATCATTGCCTGTATCAACTTTGTAAACCTCACTGTTGCCAGGTCAGTGAAGCGGGCAAAGGAGATTGGCATCCGCAAAGTGGTGGGAGGCGCCAGGAGCCAGCTCATTGCCCAGTTTTTGGGCGAATCTTTTTTCCTGTGCCTCGTTGCGTTTTTGCTGGCATTATTACTGGTATCTGCCTTGCTGCCGGTTTTCAACAGTCTTTCTAATAAAGCATTGTCCATCACTTACCTCTCCGATGTTAAACTCGTGGCGGGCTTCGTGGCATTATTTCTAATTACAGGAATACTGGCCGGGTTTTACCCCGCGTTGATTTTGTCAGGATACAGACCCGTTCAAACCTTGTATGGCCGCTTCAACCTTGCCGGGAAAAATTACCTGCAAAAATCATTGGTGGTATTACAGTTTGCACTGGCGTCTTTTCTTATCATTGCTACGTTTACGATCTATTCACAATTTAATTTTCTCACCTCCACCAAATTGGGATACGATGACAGCAATGTTATTTCGATCAACAAAACAGGTATGAATCACCGGGAGGCCGCCGCTTTTAAACAGGCACTTATGAAAAATCCCTCCATTGTAGCAGTGGCTGCAAAAAACAATGGCAGGAGCATGACCGGTGCCCGCCTGGCAAATGATTCAAGCATCAGTTTTGATTATGAAACCATTGATGAAGATTACCTCCCGTTGCTTAAGATACCTATTGTTGCAGGAAGAAACTTTTCAACCGAACATCCTTCCGACTCCACCACCGCTGTACTGGTAAATGAGACCTTTGTAAAAAAAGCAGGATGGAAAAATCCGTTGGGCCAAACAGTCAATTTTTTTTACAACAATAACGAAATATACCAGGTGGTGGGCGTGGTGAAAGACTATCATTCCCGCCCCTTGAATGAAGCGATCACGCCGCAGTTGTTCACTATGAAAAACGCAAACGATTATGGTATGTTCAACATCAGGTTCAGCGCCGGCCATGCAACCGATGTGTTGAAGTACCTTCAGAAAGCATTCAAATCCTATTTTCCGATGAGCCCATATTCCTATGTGTTTAAGGACCAGGAGAACAGGAACAGCTACCAGTCTGAATCAAAATGGAAACAAATACTGCTGTTTGGCGCTGTACTCACGATCTTCATTTCATGTATTGGCCTGTTTGGATTGTCTGTATTGTCGGCAGAGAAACGCACTAAAGAGATTGGCATCCGTAAAGTGTTGGGTGCTTCAGTTGCACAGTTGGTAACTATTTTATCAAAAGATTTTTTAGTGCTGGTAGGCATCGCACTTTTTATCGCTTTACCTGTCTCATGGATGGCCGGCAATAAATGGCTGCAAAACTATGCCTACAGGATCAGTTTGAGTGGTTGGTTGTTTGGCGCAGCCATAGCACTGGTGGTTCTGATCGCGTTGCTCACAGTGAGCTTCCAGGCACTAAGGGCTGCTGTGAGCAACCCCGTGAGAAGCTTACGTACTGAATAAATATTCATTTAAAAATTAACTGCATGCTTCAAAACTATTTTAAACTGGCGTGGAGGAACCTGCTTAAGCACAAAGGTTTTTCATTCATTAACATTGCCGGTCTTTCAGTGGGTATTGGGTTTGTACTGTTGATTGGCGCTTTCATTTATACTGAAGTGCAGGTAAATGCATCGCTTAAAAATAATGACCGCATCTTTTTGGTACGCAGTAAATGGAAGGACCCGGGCATGGGATATGATTTCACTACGTTGGCGCCGATGTCGAAAGCATTGAAAGAAAATTATCCGGGCCTGGTGGTGAATTATTATCACCATGATGGTATCACTTCCATTGTTTCAAGAGGCGATAAAAAATTCAGTGAAAACCTGCAGGTAGGTGATGCTTCGGTATTATCCATGTTCGGGTTTCCTCTCCTGCATGGAGATGCACGCACAGCGCTTGACAGGCCCAATTCGCTGGCGCTGACAGCCAGCATGGCCAAAAAATATTTTGGTAACACCGACGTCGTTGGACAAACACTTACCATACAATCATTTTCCGGCAGCAAACAGGATTTTGAAATTACCGCCGTGCTGAAAGATCCTCCCACCAATACCATTACCAGTTGGGGAAATGGCATCAATAAAGGCGAGAACCAGTTTTTCCTGCCAGTGGAGAGCCTCAAATTTTTTGGTCGCTATGCCGCTTTTGAAGCGTGGCAAAATACTTTTGTTATCAGCTATGTTGAGTTAAAAAAAGGAGTGGATCCTGCAGCCTTGCAACAACCGGTGAAGCAATTGATGGCCACCAATGTAGCCCCTGATGTACAGAAAAACCTGGAGATTTATTTCACTCCTGTAAAAGATTATTACCTGCAATCGAATAACGGGCTTGCGTGGAGGATGATTTGGGCGCTGGGCATTGCCGGCGCTTTCATTTTGCTGATGGCAATCATCAATTTTGTAAATATTTCCGTGGGGAATGCCGTATCCAGGTTAAAAGAGATTGGTGTGCGGAAAGTGATGGGAAGCAGGAAAAGCCAGTTGGTGCTGCAGTTCCTTGCGGAGTCATTATTGCTCACAGGTTTCGCAGTGGCAATGGCTTTGCTGATGTATTCGCTCGCCAGGCCTTTCTTTGGCGATATGCTCGGAAAGCAGCTGCCTGCGCTGCTTTCATTTCCCTGGTATTTTTCGGCGTTCCCTTTTTTGGTGATGGCGGTGGTGGGAGTCCTCGCCGGCAGTTACCCTGCTTTTTTTCTTTCCAGTAAAAAATCGGTGGAATCATTGAAAGGGAAAATGGAGTCGGTTGGTGAAAAGCGATTGTTCCGGTATTCGCTGGTGAGCATTCAATTTACAACCTCCATTGTTGTTTTTATTGCTGCAATTTTTATCAGCCGGCAGGTGAATTATTTCCTGGATAAAGATCTCGGTTATAAAAAAGACCAGGTGATCACGGCGCGGGTGCCTCGCGACTGGACGCCGGAGGGCGTGAAGAAAATGGAAATCATACGGAATGAATTTACGCAGCTTTCAGAAGTGGAAAGCGCTTCCTTTTCTTTTGAGATCCCGGATGGCGCCAGTGCCTCCATCAACAACCGCTTGTACAAGGCCTCGCAGGATTCCTCGCAGGGCATTATCGCCACCTCCCTGTTTACGGATGAAAAATACCTAAGCACTTACCGGATACCGTTAGTGGCTGGCGAATTTTTTAATGCAGCAGGAGGACAGCCTGGTTCCGGCACTGTGGTGATTAATGAGTCAGCAGCAAAAGCACTTGGTTGGCAACAACCGGCTGAGGCCATCAGCCAGCCAGTCCGCTTCCAGGGAAATCCGCAGCAGTTCAGTGTGGGAGGAGTGGTGAAGGATTTTAATTTTGGACCACTACAACAGGCAATCACACCCCTGTATTTTATTCACGAATCGAATGCACCTTTATTCAGGTACCTTTCCTTCAGGCTGAAACCAGGGCATACGGCTGCGTCCCTCGCAGCCATTGAAAAAAAATGGACCTCGTTATTTCCTGATGCGCCCTTTGTTTATAGTTTCATGGACGACACGCTTGCCAGGTTGTACCAAACAGAAGTGCAGATGAAAAAAGCTTCGATGGCAGCCACCACCATTGCAATGGTGATTGTTTTGTTGGGAGTGCTGGGTATCGTAACCCAAAGCATCAGCCGGCGCACAAAAGAAATGGGCATCCGGAAAGTGTTGGGAGCTTCTGTAGCGCAGGTGATCTTTTTATTTACCAAAGAATTTACGGTGTTGATTGCGGTGGCAAACTGCATCGCCTGGCCGCTGGCTTACCTTGCGCTGAATAAATGGCTCAATAACTACGCTTACCGGGTGCAGCTATCGTGGTGGCCGTTTATATTCGTTGGAGGGCTGTTGCTTTCACTGGTAACGTTGCTGGTATTGCTTAAAACCTTGCGGACTGTGTCGGCCAACCCTGTGAAGAGCCTGCGTACAGAATAGTAAAACCTGGATGGGGAGAAATTACCAGCCCGTCATATAGAAATGCGTGCTCATTGCCTGTGTGCAGAATGTGTACGCTATCAAACAAAAAGTGTTCGTTTCCGGACACTTTTTTTATGTTGCAAAATGTAGAAGCCTTGCTGGTACTATGTTCCAGGTGTGGCACAGCGATTGAAAACAGTTTCATGCGTTAAAAACGGGATTTAAAGTATAACAGCCAATTTGTAATTTTCAGGTAAAGTAAAAACCAACAGGATGATTCAACTACAGAACATTTTTAAGTGGGTTAACAACGGCGCCAACCGTGTATTCCTGCTCAAGGACATTAACCTTGAAATAAAAGAGGGTGAGTTTGTTTCGATCATGGGGCCCTCCGGCTCAGGCAAATCAACCCTGCTGAATGTGATCGGCATGCTCGACGGCTTTGATGAAGGAGAGTATCACTTCTTCCACGAAAGCGTACACAAGCTCAAAGAGAAACAACGTTCTCAATTGTACAAACAATATATCGGCTTCGTGTTCCAGGCTTATCACCTCATTGATGAGCTTACCGTGTACGAAAATATTGAAACGCCGCTGTTGTATAAAGACGTAAAGTCTTCTGAACGCAAAGCGATGGTTGCGGATATCCTTGACCGTTTTAACATTGTCGGGAAAAAAGATCTGTTTCCTACACAGCTTAGTGGCGGGCAACAACAGTTGGTTGGTATTGCAAGAGCATTGATCGGGAAACCAAAACTGATACTGGCAGACGAACCCACCGGCAACCTGAATTCAAAACAGGGTGAAGAGATCATGGCTTTGTTCAGGCAATTGAATGAAGAAGACGGGGTCACTATTATCCAGGTAACGCACTCCGAAAAAAATGCTGCGTACGGAAAACGCATCATCAATTTACTGGATGCACGAATTGAAAATTAAAGCCAAAAAAGAAAGATATGCGAAGGAAGTATTTACTGGCAGCGTTGCTGCTGATGGCGGTTGTGGCTGTTAACGGGCAACAGGCAACACTTACATTAACCGAATGTATTCAGGCGGCCCTGCAAAATAATATCGGTGTTAAGCAAAGTGAATTGCAGGCAAAGAACGCCAACCTCAATTATAAGCAGGCAAAGAACAATATGTTGCCGGTTTTGCAATCCTCGTTTAATTATGGTATCAACAACGGCCGCAGTATCGATCCTTTTACCAACGGGTACATCAACCAGCAGTTGAAGTCGAGCGATATGTCAGCACAGGTGAATATTCCGCTCTTTAATGGTTTCCAGTTAAAGAATACCATTAAGCAAAACGAATTGGCTTTTGCCGGCGCAACCATGGAGTGGCAGCAAAAAAAAGATGAACTTACTTTACAGGTAATCCTGGCTTACCTGCAGGTATTGAATAACGAAGATGCCGTTACACTTGCGAAGGACCAGGCAGCGGTAAGTAAAAAGCAACTGGACAGGTTGCAGATCATACAGCAGGAAGGCGCTACTCCTCCCGGCAACTTTTACGACCTCAAAGGGCAGTATGCGGGAGATGAGTTGGCCGTAGTAAACGCAGAGAATAACCTAAGTGCCGGAATACTGGCTCTCACCCAGTTGATGAATGTTCCTTACAATGATTCACTGCACTTTGATCGTGCCGGGGTGGAGCAACAGGTTCAGTTATTCGGATCTACACCGGATGAGATTTATTCTATGGCGCTTCAGCAAATGGCATCAGTAAAAGCCAGCGAGTTAAGGATCAGCAGCAGTGCCGCCGCCATTAAAGTGGCAAATGCTGCCCGGTTTCCTTCGGTAGCTTTGTATGGAGGCGCCAGCACTAATTATTCCAGTGCCGCCATGTTGAATAATTTTGTGAGCAGTGCCAACCTGCCGAATGGCAGCTATGTGGTGTACAATGGCAATAACCTTCCGGTGATCACCAAACAGGATACTTATAAATCGGTGCCCATCAGTTATGGCAGCCAGTTTAACAACAATATCTCCACCGGCTTTGGCGTAAGCGTTCGCATCCCTATTTTCAATGCACTCAAAACAAACACGGCGGTTAAGCTGGCTAAAAATGAAGAAAGGAATTACCAATTAATCGCAGCCAATATCAAACAGCAGTTGCGCCAGGCAATTGATGCTGCATATGTAAATATCAACGCCACTTTTAAGCGGTACGAAGCTTTGCAGAACCAGGTGAGTGCTTACGAAGAATCCTTTCGTATTGCGGCCCTCCGTTTTGAAAACGGGGTGATCAACTCACCTGAATACCTGATTGCAAAAAACAATCTTGATCGGGCAAAGGCCAACCTTGTTGCTACCAGGTATGAATACCTGCTTAGGAATAAGATCCTCGATTTTTATATGGGAAAATTAAAATAAGCGGACGGTTTAAAAAGTGTTCTATTGTTCAGCCGTCTCTTTTTTCGTGCTACATAGATGGGGCGCCGCGGGTGCCTCATTTTTTTTGTTGCGGAGAGTCATCATCAAATTCATACACGTGCCTGTGGGGATCACCGGTAATATCCCTGCAGTTGCAATTGCCGCCCCACTCACTGCTGCCATCTGTAAAATGCTCGCATTTCCAAATGGGTACTTCGTGTTTTATTTTATCAATGACAAACCTGTTGGCTGCATAAGCTTCACTCCGGTGGGCACTGGCAGTGATCACTACAACGGCAGGTTCCGACACGCCTACATTACCAATGCGGTGAACTGCTTTTGCAACCGTCAGTTTCCATCGATCAATGGCTTCCTGTAAAATTGTTCCGATCATTTTATCAGCCATCCGCTCCTGCGCTTCGTAGGATAAAAAAGCCACTTCTTTTCCATGACTGTTCCCACGCACTTCTCCACTGAATAAAACAATAGCGCCTGCATCCGGGTGTTTGGCCGATGTAAATAATTGTATGGGATCGATGCTGTTTGCTGTTATATGTTGCATAAACTATCCTCCGCTGCTGGGTGGTATGATGTGTACCTGTGTATCTGGCTGTAATTCAAAATCTCCATTTACAAAATTATCCGAAACGGCAAACCTGCAACTGGCAAGTATTCCGGCTGCTCCGGGCTGTTGTTGCCCGAGGTGCCGCGATAATGCCGCAATATTTTCGAGTGGTTCGTTGATTGAAAACTCTTTTTGAAAATGATCTTTTAGAGCGGCGTAAGTGTAAATTTTCATAACTGTACTGCTGTTGATATCCTGGAACGGGCCTACATAATTTTGTTTGATCGCAAACGCTGAGTGAAGCTATTAATAAGGTATGCATACCGGGATAAAATTTATCCGCCGATGTGCAACATGCTCAGGTTGCTTCCTGTAAATTTCAACTGTTGTTTCTGGTTCATAGCTTCCTGCAATTTACCAATTAATGTATTGCGATCATCCGGGTGTTGGATAGAAATGGGGTGGTTACTGCTCAGGCATCCATAGATATCACCGTTACTATCCAGGCGCAGCCGGTTACAATCCCGGCAAAACGGCTCACTTTCATTAGCAATGATGCCAAATACTTTACCTGCGGCCGTTCGCCAGTAGTTGGCCGTGGAGCCTGGCTTCCTTTCCATTTTCTTAAAGCTGTATTGTTCAGCAATTGCTTGTAAAATATCAGCCTGGGTAAAAAGATATTTTTCAGCATGGTCGTGCAGGTAACCCATTGCCATGATCTCCAAAAAGCGGACCTGGATATCTCTTTCAAAACAAAATTCGAGCAGGGGCAGCAGTTGGTTTTCATTGAGCCCTTTCATGATCACCGCATTGATCTTTACCTCGAGTCCTGCCCCGATGGCCGCATCAATGCCCTGTAATACTTTTTGTACCTGGTTTCTTTTGCTCATCAAAAAGAACAGGTCCTCGTCGATGGCATCCAGTGATACATTGATCGATTGCAGCCCGGCTTCCTTCATCGGCAAAGCCAGTCGTTCAAGCAAAAAACCGGTGCTGGTGAGTTTAATTTTTTTTATACCCATTGCGGCAATCCCACTTACCAGGGGAATCAGTTCATGGTACAGCAAAGGCTCGCCACCGGTGAGTCTTACCGTATCAAGACTCAACACATCATGCAACCTTTGAATTTGACCCAGCAGTTGCTCAACCGGTACCGGGTGTTGATGCACATTGTTTTCTTTTACCTCGTCCTCGCCCATGGTACAATACACACAACTGAGGTTGCACCGGCTCAGCAGGCTAACCCGCAGTGTTTTAAAGGAACGGTGATAGGTATCGTGGATCAATGCCATCAGGAAAAAATAAGTTTAACGGCTGCAATGCAAAGCACAACAGACAGAAGATAACGTACGGTAACAAGTTTGTATTTTCTGCTTCCCAGGTAAGCACCGGTATAGCCGCCAGCTACTGCCGCAAGTATCCAGGTGATGCTGGTACTGGTAAAATCTGAAGCATGAATACCGGTGGCAGCAAGCCCGGCCAGGGAATTACATACTATAAATAAACTTGATACTGCCGCCGCATCTTTTGTATTCCCCCAACCCATCAATACAATAACCGGGCTCAAAAAAATGCCACCACCAATATTTAAAAACCCAGCTACCAGTCCTATGGCGGCGCCCCATAATAGCGCGGGTACCAATTTGAGTGGCTTGATCGTTTCTGTTTTTTTCGGCGAAATACTGAATAGCCTCAGTATCGGGAACAGCAGCGCAAATCCCAGGATGCTGTTGTACAAATTATCATCCGCCTTGATCCATGATCCCAGGAAGGCGCAGGGGATAGAAGTGATAAAAAAAGGCCAGGCAAGTCTCCATTTAAAATATCCTGCCCTTGAAAACTGGATAAAGGCAATGCCTGCAATGATCGTGTTCATCATCAGCACCACCGGCTTATAAATTAATTTAGGAATATCAAATAATGTGATCACAGCTATATACCCGCTGGCGCCACCATGCCCCACTGATGCATACAGGAAGGCGATGGTGAATAACAGTAGCGGTATTAATATTTCTGGCGACAACATTGTTTGATACCTGCAAATATAAGTCAACAGGTACTGGACTGTTTGCGAAAAAGGAAAGGCCTTTCAATTGAAAGGCCCTTGCTATGTTGAAGTGAAAATCTACTTAAGGTTATGATATACTTTTTGCACGTCTTCATCCTGTTCCAAACGGTCAACCAGTTTAAGCACATCCTGGGCTGCTTCTTCTCCCAGTTCAACAGTGTTGGTGGGGATGCGGGTTAACTCGGCTGTTACCACTTCGATCTTTTTTTCCTCGAGGGCTTTGGCCATATTGCCAAACTCATTGTAAGCGGTGCGGATAATAATATTTCCTTCACTGTCTTCTCCAATTTCTTCCAGTCCAAAGTCGATCAGTTCCAGTTCGAGGTCTTCCATGTTAAGTCCTTCGTTTTTGATTTTGAACTCACCCATGCGGTTAAAAGTAAAAGCAACACTGCCGCTTGTTCCCAGGGAGCCACCGCCTTTGGTGAAATGCATCCGAACATTGGCAACAGTACGGGTTGGATTGTCGGTGGCAGTTTCTACCAGCACTGCAATCCCATGGGGTGCATATCCTTCATACAAAATTTCATCATAGTTAACGAGATCCTTACCCTGGGCTCTCTTAATGGCAGCTTCCACCCTGTCTTTCGGCATGCCCACGCTGCGGGCATTCTGAAAGCAGCGACGCAGGGCAGCATTGGAGTTTGGATCAGGGCCACCGGCTTTTACTGCAATCACGATCTCTTTACCGATACGGGTAAAGTTCTTGGCCATCTTGTCCCAACGGGCAAACATGGCACTTTTTCTTACTTCGAATATCCTTCCCATTTTTCTGAATTTTTTGGATGATGCGGTTACGCGGTTATCGCTGACCTGAAACCCATCATGGTTTGTGCACCACCTGCCGCCTAAACTGCCTGCAGGGGCGGCTGCAAAAGTAAGGAAAATGAATTTTTCAGCAGACTGCCTTATTTGGTAATTTTAGCCGCAATGAATACAGCGTTGTTACAGGTAAAAGACTTAAGCATTGATTTCCCGGCGGGCGATTCATTCACCCGGGCAGTCAACAAAATTTCCTTTGAAGTGCAACCGGGTAAAGTGGTGGCGTTGGTAGGGGAGAGCGGCAGCGGCAAATCGGTGTCTGCACTTTCCCTGTTGGGCTTATTGCCCGCAGGTGCAAAAGTTGCAGGAGAAATTTTATTTACCCGTAAAGATGGCTCCACCGTTAACCTGCTGCAACTACCCGAAAAATTAACCCGGCAGTTGAGGGGAAAAGAAATTGCTATGATCTTCCAGGAGCCGATGACCTCTCTCAACCCGGTATTCACCTGCGGCAGCCAGGTAGCAGAAGCCATTCAACTACACCAGCGTACCAGTAAAAAAGCCGCCCGTGAAAAAGCCATCGCATTATTTGATAGGGTACAACTGCCTGATCCTCCAAAAATCTTCGATCGGTTTCCGCACCAGCTGAGTGGCGGCCAAAAGCAACGGGTGATGATCGCCATGGCGATGAGTTGTGACCCGGCATTGCTAATTGCAGACGAGCCCACCACTGCCCTGGATGTAACCGTGCAGAAAAATATCCTCGAGCTGGTGAAGGAATTGCAGGTGCAGCAAGGAATGAGTGTCCTGCTGATCACGCACGACCTGGGTGTTGTGGCTGATTATGCGGATACTGTACTGGTTATGTACAAGGGAAATATTATTGAAGCCGGAGATACCGCTGAGTTACTGGCGGCGCCCCGCCATCCATATACGAAAGCGCTCCTGCATTGCCGCCCTGCTTTGCATGCAAAAGGCGACCGCTTGCCGGTTGTTGGTGAGCAGCTGAGGGTGGATGCTGGTTCCATAGATGGTGCGGCTGCAAATGTAGTGCCCGTTACAACAACCAGCGGCCCTGTACTGGAGGTTGATAAACTCGTGGTGGATTACCCCGGCAAAAAAAGTTTTTGGGGAAAATCAACAGGCACATTCCGGGCGGTAGATGGGATAAGCTTTACCGTTAGTAAGGGTGAAACGCTTGGTCTTGTGGGCGAAAGTGGTTGTGGAAAAACAACACTGGGAAGAGCCCTGTTACAACTGGTGCCGGACCGGTCAGGAAAAGTGATACTGAACGGCACCGACC
>CAYVLT010000109.1:0-13154 GCA_964452405.1 uncultured Ferruginibacter sp. | reverse complement strand
GGCTGCCGGCAATGAAAGATTGGTTCCGTTCCAGGTGATCTGTGCATGGCAATATTCATTTAAATAATAGTACAATGCCGAAGCGATGGCCACTCCATTGTTACCCCGCAGCACGATCCTGTTATCGCGGCTTTCTATTTCAAACACATCTTTGTTGTTTTGTTGCTGCAGCGCTTCAATCACAAACTGTGCAGCATGTCCGGGTACCGTGCGCTGCAGGAGTGCTTTACAGGCCCCTTCATCCGGCTGGGCATTTGCCATGGTTGCGAAGCAGGATAATACAGCAACAAAAAAATATTGATTGAGCAGTTTCATTAAAAAAACTTTTTACCAGAATACAGTGTATAATGCAGCCAGCATGCCGCAGATGATAACCGCACCTACAACAAAGCCCGGCGTTACTTTGAACATCGACTTATCGATTTCTATTACATGCACATCGTTGGCAGGTTTAGGTTTTGCTAAACTGATAATTACCATCATCACAACAACCGCAAAAAATGCTATCGTCATCCTGTCGAGAAAAGGATAATCGGGGAAAGCGCCGTTGGTCCAGCCTGGCAGAAATTTTAGCACCGTGGATATGGGCACAGTGAGCACAGCACCGGCCAACCCTGCTGCTGCCGTGGTCTTTTTCCAGAACATACCGAGCAGGAAAATCGCCAATACCCCCGGAGAAAAAAAGCCCACATATTCCTGAATAAACTGGTAAGCCTGGTCAAGGGATTTAAGTGCAGGCGCCACAATGGCCGCCACCAGCATTGAAATGATCACTGCCCACCGGCCGGTAAGCACCAGCTTCCTTTCCGAAGCATCGCTGTTGATGAATTTTTTATAAATATCCAACGAGAAAATTGTTGAGATGCTGTTGGCTTTGCCGGCAAGCGATGCTACTATTGCGGCCGTTAGTGCCGCAAATGCCACCCCTTTTAACCCGGCAGGCAACAGGTTCATCAACGTTGGATAAGCCTGGTCTGGCTTCACCATTCCGGCTGCGTCCACCATTTCTTTGTGAAACATTCCGTTGTTGTGCATAACATACATGGCAATGCCCGGCAACACGGCGATCACCGGCACCAGCATTTTTAAAAAGGCAGCGAATAAGATTCCCTTGCGGGCAGTTTTAAGATCTGCACCCAATGCCCTTTGCACGATATATTGATTACAGCCCCAGTAAGCCAGGTTATTGATGAGCATTCCACCAATTAACACAGACATACCCGGCAATTCCTTGTAATGTGGATTCGATTTATCAAAGATCATGTGAAAATGTTCCGGCGCTTCTTTTTGTAAAACAGAGAGACCTTTAAATACATCTTTGCCAAAACCAAACTGGTCAGACAGCAGGGTGAGCGCCAGGTAAGTAGTTACCAGTCCGCCGAGGATCAGCACCAATACCTGGAACACATCAGTGTACCCGATCACTTTCATTCCACCCAGCGTAACGATCACTGAAAAAATACTGAGGCCTGCCACACACCATTCAAAGCCGATCGGGGCAATGGAAGAAATGGCCAGAGCGCCTAAGTAGATGATCGAAGTAAGGTTTACAAAAACATATACCAACAACCATATCACCGCCATAATGGTACTCACCGTGCCGTTGTAGCGTTTAGCTAAAAACTGGGGCATGGTAAATATCTTGTTCCTGAGATAGAGCGGAATGATGAACACTGCCACAATGATCAAAGTAGCCGCTGCCATCCACTCATAAGAAGAGATGGCCAGCCCCAGTGCAAAACCCGACCCACTCATACCTATAAAATGCTCGGCAGAAATATTGGAAGCAATCAGTGAGGCTCCGATGGCCCACCAGGTTAATGATCCCTCTGCCAGGAAAAAATCTTTAGAACTCGTTGCTGATTTTTTCTTTCGTTTATAAATGTAAATACCATAGGATGTTACAAGGATGAAGTAGATAAAAAATACTATGTAGTCTTCTGTCTGTAATGTGTTCATTCAAAAAGTTTGCAGTCGTTAGTAATGTTGTTACGGGTAGTTATCCCCCCGGGATGCTGCCGGCTACATTTCACACGGCATTATGTTTTCCAATATACCATTTAAAAACGATCGGATTTATTGTTTGAAGGATGCTGTAACAAATTCAAAATTAACCAATCCGTTTACCATCAAATACATCAAAATTGAATGACCGGGCGCTTACACAAAATGAGTAATGCATCTCTTTAGCTCAACGTTGCGGTGCAGCGTAAACCGAAAGGCAACATGCACATGAAGTTGCAGGCTGAATAAACGATCCATAAGGATGAATGGCTGCTCATTTTGTAATGGTGGTTGAATAAATTATTTTCCCTTCATCATCTACCACTTGTACGAGCATCATGCCGCTGTTTATTGAAAACACCATGAATCCATATTCAGATGCGGCCATTTTACTTTCCGGCACCAATTGAACAGCCGTTTTTTCAGAAGCGGCGCCGGATATAAAATGCTGTGTACGGCCACTCACCAGGTGTTGCAGGCTGTGTTCATGTCCTGTGATATAGGCATCCACTCCATACCGGTCAAAAATGGGTTTTAGTATGCGCCGGATCGCCTTGGTGTCGTACCCGTTCGTCCTGCTGCCGCCGGTAAACATGGGATGATGCCCCACCACAATTTTCCATTTAACAGCGGGCGCCGCATTCTTCAATTCGTTTTCGATCCATATTTTCTGCGCAGCACTGTCCTGCGTTTTTACATTCGGGGCATAGGTTTCATTGGTATAAAACCCGGGTATCAATGGGTTGGTGTCAATAAAGAGGATGAGTATTTTACTGGCCGTATCACCAGGTATTGAAAACATCTTTGAATAATAACGGGCCGGCATTTTCCAGCGGCGGCTGATGTTTGAATAAGCTACCTGTGCATCGGGATTTGATTTGTAATCATGATTGCCCAACACAGGATACCAATCCCACTGCAGGTGAAAATCAGTATAAATATCCTCGAAGGAATACCTGAACAATGGATCGTGCTCGCTGATGACGCCGCTGGGATAAAAATTATCACCAGTGGCAATGGTGAACTGCGAGTTGATCTCAGTAGCCGTTTTACCCATTTGCGCTGCCACTTCTTTCTGATGATCGGCGCCGTTGCGCCCCCAGTCGCCCATTGCAATAAAATTAAGGGCGCCTTTCAGCAACGACAGCTTTGCGGGTGCGGGATGATAACCACTATCGGCAACCAATACCTGCGCCCCTGCCGCTACAAAGAACAACATACCCGTAACAAAAAATAAAATGAACTTATATTTCATTATTGATATATTTTTTACAAATTAAATGTAAAACCCGAAGTAAAGACTCCGGGTTTTTGATTGCTGCTTTCTATATAAATGACTAGTATCCCTGGTTTTGAGTGAGGTTGGGGTTGGTAGACAATGCCACTGTAGGTATCGGGAACAACCTCCTGTATGCTTCCGCATTTGTTTTGAAGCCATAAGAGTCTTCATATTTTCCAAAGCGGATCATATCGTTCCTGTGCCAGGTTTCCCACGAAAACTCACGGCATCTTTCTGCATAAATATCGTCGAGTGTAACGCTTGACAATGCAGCCGATGTGGTGCGGTTGGCCCTGAGCAGGTTCATCAATGAAAGGGCTGTTTGTCCCATGGTAGCTGTGCCTCCTCTCTGGATGGCTTCTGCTTTCATCAGGATGATATCTGAATACCGGAACACAGGCACATCATTGTTTTGATTGCGGCTGGTGGTATTGGTGTAATCAGCTAAAAATTTGATGTTGCGTGTACCGAGGTTCCAGCCTATTTCATCATTACCCACATCAAACAAAGCCGGGTTAGCACGCAATACAATATTTGGATCGATCACCAAGGGGTAGATGTAGGAGCTGGCACCATCACTGCCTGTATAAAATTGATCGTAACCCGCTTTGGTGGTTTTCACCATGATCGGGGTTCCGTCCTGCCAGTACTGCGGACCTGTTAACCATTGCCCGTTACGCACATCATTGGGATCGTTGAAGTTGGCATAGTACTCAGGTAATGTTGCCCTTGGACCACTCGGTTTGCTGTTGGCCAGCCCGTTGCCCGTGGTTAAATTCATCACAGGATCAACATTGGTGCCGGGGGTTGAACCGGAGTACAGGTAACGGATACCCAGGTTCCTGTTAAGATCGTACCGGGCATGAAACATATACCCGTTAGAGGTGGATGGATCATAAGGAATGGCAAAAATAAATTCCTTCATGGAAGGGCCATTGGTGGGATAAAACATTTTAAGGTAAGATGCCCTCGGCTCCAGTGCATACTGGGTTCCTCCACCTGCGTTCATCACACTGTCGCAGGCCGCGATACAATCATTGTTCCTGGCGGTGCCGGTGTACACTTCCGCATTGAGGTACATTTTTGCAAGAATGGCGAATGCCGTATAACGATTGGGCTTACCGTAAGTAGCTGCGCCCGAGGCCGGGTTTAAATAAGGGATAGCCGCTTTTAATTCATTCTCTACAAAACTGAATACTGCTGCTCTTGGAGAATTGGTATTGAGCGTGGTACTTCCGTAAGCGGTATCGAGCGGCACATTACCATAAAGATCCATCAGGTAAAAAAATGATAAAGCCCTCATGGTTCTTAACTCTGCAAGACTCGCATTTTTTACCGGTCCGTCTGGTGCACCATTTACTATATATATAGTCTGGTTAGTGGTACCTACAATATTCTCCAGGTAATTCCATACTGAGTTAACCCAGGCATTGTCTTTTGTCCAGGTATGCCGGTGCAGCTCCTGGTACTTGTTACCATCGTACCAGTTGGCGCCGTAGGAAGGCAGGATGGACTCATTGCTGCTGAGACTCTGCAGGAACCAATAGTCAACGGAATAATTGGAACGGAATGCAGTGTACACCGGCCCGATCACTGAATTGAATTGTGCTTCAGTTACCGGGAAGGCATCAGGTGTTAACTCCGACGTTACTTTAACGTCGAGTTTATGGCAGGAAGATAGTAAGCTGGTCATCGACGCCGTTACTATCAAAAATTTTATTATTCTTTTCATTTTATTCTGATTTAATAATGGCTGAAGATTTAGAAGGTTACGTTGATCCCAAACAGGAAGGTTCTTGTTTTAGGATAAAAATTATTGTAGTCAACACCCGGCGCAACGCCCCCCTGGTTAATTTCCGGGTCGATCCCTTTGTATTTGGTGATCACAAAAAGATTGTTGCCTGATGTGTAGAGGCGTACAGACTGCACATAATTGCCTTTTAACCGGAAAGTATAAGCAAGTGTTGCATTGTCTAATCTTACATAGCTGCCATTTTCAATGAACCTGGTTGAATAACTTGAGTTTTTGGAATCGGTGATCTTATCTTCAGCCGCATCCGGCGAAATATTATTAATGGCGGCTGCGCCTACATAAAACAGGTCGGCCCGCGTGGCGTTGAATATCTTATTGCCAAATACGCCACGGAAAAATACATTCAGCTCAAGTTGTTTATACCGAAGTGTATTGCTCCAGCCCGCGATAATTTTAGGTTGTGCATCACCCACATAAAAATAATCTTTGCCTATTACCGGCGTGGTGGTGAGGGTGCCATCCTGTGCCACAAACTGTGATTTAACATCCGCATCTTTGCCGGCATATTGCAATGAGAAGAATTGACCCAGCGGCTTACCCACTTTTAATATCTGCAGGGTACTGTTGGTTTGACCCGGTCCTTCAGGATCGGAATACCTGATGGAATCACCGTTACCGTATGGATTGGTAAGACTGGTGATCAGGTTTTTATTATGTGCCAGGTTAAGCGTGGTACTCCAGGTAAAATTTTTGCTTTCAATGGGTGTTGCATTCAGGCTCAATTCAATTCCCTTATTGTTCATGCTGCCACCGTTGGCCCAGATTTTTCCGCCTGGTACAATTGCTGAACTCACAGAATAATTAAATATCATCCCGGTAGTTGTTTTGTTATACCAATCAATCGATCCGCTCAACTTACCATGCAACAAAGTGAAATCAGCGCCAATATTGATGGTGGCTGTTTTTTCCCATTTCAAATCAGGATTGGCACCCTGTATTGGTCCGTAAGCGCCTGCCTGCACACCGTTTGAATAGTAAGTACCCGTGCTTCCGTACAGGAACTGTGCGGTATAAGCACCAAAGCCTTGTGAGTTACCGGTTACCCCGTAGCTACCGCGGAGTTTAAGTTCGGTAACAAAGGATTGTTTTTCCATGAACTTTTCCTGTGATAGTCTCCAGGCAACACCCACCGACGGGAAATAACCCCATTTGTTGTTGGCGCCAAATACTGATCCTCCGTCTCTTCTTACAGAAGCCTGCAAGAGGTATTTGTCTTTATAACCATAGTTCAATCTTCCGAAATCAGAAATCAGGCGGGTTTGGCCATACACACCATCCGGCCCAAATTGTACCCGGTACGAAGAGATGCCATAAGGATTACCCAAAGCAAGATTGTTGTACCCAATATTGTCTGCAGGAAAATTTGTGCTGGAAGTCTGGAATCCATCTCCATAAGTATAATCCTGCCAGGAGTAACCCAGCACCGCATTGATGGAATGATCGGCGATTCTTTTGTTCCAGGTGAGGAATGACTCAATTGTTTTGGTGGTATTTTGATAGGTGTTTCTTAAAGCGGAACCATTTGTTCCGAACAGGCTCCCGATAAGTGTGTGGGAAATACCAATGCCCGGATCGGGGTTGTTGTAAAAGTTGCTGGTTGGATAATTGGAATAGTAACTGTCGTAAAACTCACCATGCAATGAATTCAACTGCTGGTAAGAAAGGTTTAGGTTATAGGTTAAGGAGAAGGGCAGTTTTACCTCCGTGGTAAAGTTGCCGATAAAACTATTGTACTTGGTTTTATCCTGTGCATGATTCATCAGGGCAACAGGATTGAAATAACCGGTGGTGTTGAAATTTTCAAAATAAGATCCATCAGCATTTTTTACCGGCGATACCGGCAAGTGGCGGGTAGCCTGTATCAACACGATATTCTGTAAAGGAACATAAGTGGCATTGCTGTTGGCATTGGCAATACTCAATCCAAATTTTATTTTATTGTTCAAAGCATATTGGTTGAGGTTTAACCGGGTGATCAACCTTTTGAGGTTACTTCCACCGAGCACACCGTCCTTATCCAGGTAATTGATGCTGGCGCTGTAGTTACTGTTTTCACCGCCGCCACTAAAGGATAAATTGTGATTCTGCGATACAGCGGAATTTCTTTCAATGGCCTTCATCCAGTCGGTATTGGCGCCCAAATCGTCGCTGGGCGAAAAAGAGGTATTGTTAGCCGTTAGGTACGCGGTGAGCTGGCTGGCGTTCATCAGCTTTAGATTACTGCTCACTTTTTCAACGCCCACGTAGCCGCTGTAAGTGGCTTTTAACTGGCCTTTCTTGCCGGTTTTTGTTGTGATGATGATCACACCGCTGGAAGCCCTGTTTCCGTAAATAGCTGTAGCAGCCGCATCCTTCAGTACATCAATGGATGCAATATCGTCGGGCGCCACCACCGATATATCGGCACCGGGTACCCCATCAATCACATAAAATGGAGCCGAAGGGCTGTTAATGGTGGATGCACCACGAAGAATTACAGCAGCAGGTTTATTGGGATCGCCGCTGGCGCTGATGTTAAGACCAGCCACCTTACCTTGTAACAACTGGCCCACATCGCTGATGGCGCCTTTATTAAGATCATCGGGGCGAACGGTGGTGATGGAACTGGATAGATTTTTACGGGAACTTTTTCCGTAACCTACCACAACCACATCCGTTAGCAAGGTTTGTTTTTCCTTCAGCACCACAGGGTAACTATCAGCATCGCCAATTTTAACCTGCAATGTTTCGAAATCAACAGACGAAATCAGCAGCGTGGCGCCGGGAGCTGCATTGATGGAAAAACTTCCGTCGGCAGCAGTGGAAACACCGGCTTTACTGCCCTTTACGATTACCGACACATTCGGCAAAGGTTCTCCTTTACTGTTTTTTACGGTGCCGGAAACTGTCTTGGTTTGTGCCAGCAAACTTCCTGGCATCACAAATAAAAGCAGCAACAAACTGAAGCCACTTTTTCGGATTTTTTGAAAAAGCAATCGCATAAGTAATTGTTTTGGTTGAATGAGTATAAAAGGGGTTGAATATTGGATGCTAAAACTTTAATACAGGAGGTAAATATTTTGCCACCAACGCCTCGTAATATGGTTTCAATTCCGTCCAGTCGGGCGGCGTCGGATTTTTTGAATAGAGATCATAGGGATTGAACAGGCGAACCCATTTCAACATTTCCCTGTCGTGATCGTCGAGGAGGTGACTGTATTCGCCCTCCCTGTGCCAGGCATAAAAGGAATGATACCGCAGCATATACAACCCTTCTTCGGGCAAATGATCTTTCATCATCTGGTACACATATTCATCATGACCCCAGCTCATGGTTACATTGCGCAGGCCACAGTTGGGTGCATACATACCATACCGGGTATTGTACTGTTCGTTGCTGTAATCAGGATTGTCTTTAAAAAATTCTGGGTACACAATTTTATCCGAATAGGCACAACCCACCGGGAAAGTGTCGCCCACAACAGCCCATTGAGGTTCATCAAACAGGCAAAGCACTTTACCCATATCATGCATCAACCCTACCATCACCATCCAATCGGGGTGGCCGTCTTTCCGGATGGCTTCTGAAGTTTGCAGCAAATGCTGAAACTGGTCAAGGTCTGTATCCGGATCAGAATCATCCACCAGTTGGTTCAGGAATTCAAAAGCACTCCATACCGGCATTTCCTTTTTGTTGAAAAGCAGGTAATCGGCCTGTTTCTCCTTTACAAAATCCACGGTTTGATAAGTATGATTGAGCCGGTAAAATTCCTTTACCGTGTCCCTTGCCGGTGCGGCATAGTTGCGGTATGCATCTGTAGATTTACTGGTGGCAATCGCGTTGGGATCAGGATAACGTTGAAGCACATCCTCTTCCCATTCGTCGAGACTGTTTAACGGCTTTGAATCAGCGGGCAGCCGCTGGCTTGAATGAGCTGTCATATGGTGCAATATTTTGTAAGAAAAAGTAGCGGTTCGTACGGCTAAATTGTAGTTTTTAATTGTTAATATGACACGTTTCTAACTTTTTATTTACGCAACCGTTTTCGCTCTTCCTTAAAAAATATGTAGCTTTCGACACCAAAACCTGCAGACCGGGCGGACTATAATGGAAAAACCAACAATCAAAACACTGGCAAAGGAGCTACGACTTTCTGTAGCTACCATATCAAAAGCACTGCGGGATAGTCACGAGATAAGTGAAAAAACAAAAAAGGAAGTGCAGGCACTTGCCAAACGCCTGAACTACACCCCGAATCCCTATGCCAGCAGCCTGCGCAGGAAACGGAGTAAGACGATCGCTGTAATTCTTCCCGAAGTAGCCGATAACTTTTTTTCACTGGCCATTAACGGCATACAATCCATCGCAGAATCAAAAGGCTACCACCTGCTGATCTATTTGTCGCATGAAAAATTCAGCAACGAAAAATCAATCGTGGATGATTGCAGCAGCGGCCGGGTTGATGGCGTGCTGATCTCCGTGTCAGGAGAAACGGGTACCAGCGACCATTTTTTAAAGTTGCAGAAAGAGAATATTCCCATTGTGTTTTTTGACCGGGATGTTGAAAATTTAAAAGCAGCCAAAGTACTTACCAACGATTTTGAATGTGGTTATGCCTCGGCAACTCACCTGGTGCAAAAGGGATGTACACGCCCGGTATTTCTTTCAATATCTCAGCGCCTTTCTATTTGCAAAAAAAGAGCAGAGGGTTTTTGTGAAGGGTTAAAAGCAGCAGGACTTCCGGTAAACTCCGGCAGCGTTTTTACCTGCAGCAGCAGGCAGGAAGAAACCTATCGCCAAATAAAATCCCTGGTAAGCGGCAGCAAAAGGCCCGACGCAATCGTTGCATCTGTTGAACGGCTGGCAATGCAGGTGTACCTGGCTTCCCGCGAATGCGGTGTGCGCATTCCCGACGATCTGAAAGTACTTGCCTTTTCCACCGTGGCAACTGCACCGATTTTAAACCCGTCGTTAACCACTATCGTGCAGCCGGCGTTTGAAATTGGGAAAAGCGCCGCCGACATATTATTCAAGAGTATCGAACGGTCAAATTTTAATCACCTGGACGAACTGCTGATTTTGCCATCAGAATTAATAGAACGGGATTCCACTTCCTGCCATTGATCCATGTTATGTGAACTTCTTTTGCCAATGAGATAAGTTGATTTTTTTAACGGCCCCGATTTATTAAGTAGTTGGACTAACTTGCCGTAAAATCAATCTATGAACCATAGCGCATCAACAACACTGCTGCTGGTCTGCATTGCGGCAGCTTGTCTTTTTTCCTGCGCAGGAAATCGTTCCGGGAATAAAGAGATGATTGATTTGCTTGCGCAAACCGCACAGGCAAACTTTAACCGGGAGAATATGTTTTGTCCGGAAGCCAGGCTCGCTTTTTATGATACCATCCTTCGCAATAACCACAGCGGCCGGGCGCCCATCGGCGCTACTTATAACAAGGCAGTGGCATGGATGGAAATTGGACAGGCCGATTCAACCATCGCCATCCTGGAAGCGCTGCTGAAAAATATTCAGCCCACAGATGCGGAAAACCTGGCCATGATCCGCCGGGATCTTGCTATGGCGTATATGCTGCAGGGTGAGCGCAGCAACTGTATCATGAACCACAACCGGCAGTCTTGTATATTCCCGATCCAGGGTTCTGGCATCCACCGCGACAAAGCTGGTTCTTCCGCTGCGATAGAACTGTACAAACAGATGTTGCACAATGACCCTGCAGACCTTGAATCGAGGTGGCTGCTCAATATCGCTTACATGACCCTGGGCATTTATCCCGACAGTGTGCCGGCATCTTACCTCATTAAAAATCTTGACACCGACAGCAACCACCTCGTACAACCATTTCTTGATGTAGCTGGAAACATGGGACTGAATATTAAGGACCAGGCAGGTGGCAGCATCGTGGATGACTTCAACAACGATGGTTACCTCGACGTGATTTCATCAAGCTGGGACCTGAAGGAAGGGATGCACTTTGCAAGAAATAACGGCAACGGCACTTTCACGGATCTTTCAGACAGTTCTGGGCTCGCTGCCTTTACCGGCGGCCTCAACATGATGCAAACCGACTACAACAATGATGGATGGCTCGATATTTTTGTGACCCGTGGCGGTTGGAAAGCCGCCTTTGGCAAAGAACCCAATTCGTTATTGAGAAATAATGGTGACGGCACTTTTACCGATGTTACCAAAGAAGCAGGCCTGCTCTCCTTCCACCCGACTCAAACCGCTACCTGGAATGATTTTAATAAAGATGGCTGGCTGGATGTTTTCATCGGCAACGAAACCAGCAGCAACGATCCGCACCCCTGCGAATTATTCATCAATAACAGGAACGGCACTTTTACCAATATTGCTACAGAAAGCAATGCGGCGGTAGTGGCGTTTGCCAAGGGAGTTACTTCCGGTGACTACGACAATGATGGATGGCCTGATATTTTTATCTCCACCATGGGAACAAAAAAAATATTGCTGCACAACAAGGGTAACAGTAACGGGCACCCGCTTTTTGAAGACGTCACCGTTGCTGCCGGACTGGGAAGTTGTAACGAACGTACTTTTCCTACCTGGTTCTGGGATTACGACAACGATGGCTGGCTCGACATCCTCGTTTGCAGCTATGCCTTTAAAAGTTCACTGGCCACAGCAGCCGCCACCGAAGCGTTGCATCTCCCTGTCGGTAACGGCGCCAGGCAATTCCTGTTTCACAACAAACACGATGGCACATTTGAAGATGTAACCGAAAAAGTGGGTTTAAACAAAGTGGCTTTTGCCATGGGAAGTAATTTCGGCGATATCGACAACGATGGATACCCGGATATTTTCTTGGGCACCGGCAACCCGGAGTACCAGAGCCTGGTACCGAATAAAATGTTCAGGAACAATGCCGGCCAATCTTTTACAGATGTAACGGCGGCGGCGAGGGTGGGCAGTTTGCAAAAGGGGCACGGCGTTTCTTTTTGTGATATCGACAATGATGGCGATGAAGATATTTATATCGCAATGGGCGGCGCCTACCCGGGCGATGTGTATGAAAATGCGCTTTTCATTAATCCCGGCCAGAACAACAATTCATGGATCAACCTGCAACTGGAAGCTGTCAGCAGCAACAGGGCCGCCATCGGTGCCCGGGTAAAAGTGAGCTTTAAAGAAAACGGGGTGCCACGTGCTGTGTACCGCGATGTAAACAGCGGCGGCAGTTTCGGCAGCAGTCCGCTCACACAACACATCGGCACAGGCAAAGCCACCATTATCGATTCTGTTACCATCACCTGGCCCGTGAGCGGTGCCGTACAAAAATTTGAAAATATCAGCCCGGGTCAATGGCTACGTGTAAAGGAAGGTTCCAGCCAAACAGCTACCCGCACATTAAAACGCCTCGACTACACCCTGGTGAAAAATGGAATGCTCAATTGTGCTCCGCCGGCGAAGCAATAAAAAAAACTCGGGGATACATCGTCCCGGAGTTTTTTTACAACAGGCTACTTTGTCACCACACCATTCTGAATAAATTTAACCTGTACTGCCATGCTGGTGTCTGTTGCACCAGGCATTCCTGTGAACATCACGGTGTAGATGCCGTTTTCCTGCAGGCTGATGGACCTTTCCTTAAAAATATTTCCACCATTTGATATACTGGTGTTCACCGTTCCGGCTGTTACCGTTTTAAACCCTGAAACAGTTCCGAATGGCGCCGCATTCCTGTCGAGGTATTCTTCATTCATGCCGGCAACGGTAACGTCCGGCACTGCAGAACTATCCGGGATCGCATTAATATAACGCACCCACGCTTTCCCGGGAATCATCCGCAGCGTATCCAGCGTGTCCTTTACCACCAGGTTGCGGTACTGTCCGTTAGCACCCAACAGGAAAACAGAATAATACATACTATCTGAAAAATCAGCAGTCGTGGAAGCAATGGCGCCGCCGCTGATATAGTCGAACGAAGCTACCTGCCGGGTACCGGTGTAGATGGGAAGATAGTTACCGGTATAATTATTAAAGCCGAGTTGAACATTGCTCAATTGGTTGCCGGATAAAGTAAAACCTACCGGTCC
>CAYVLT010000108.1:0-13233 GCA_964452405.1 uncultured Ferruginibacter sp. | reverse complement strand
CCGCTGTTAAAAACTGGGGATGATGGGTGAAGCTGTAGTGTGATTTATTCAACCCGAGGTTGATCCCGAAATGATACAGTTTATCATCATGATCAGGAAGGTTGATCCCGTCACGCAACTGTGCCCTGCCTGCCTGGCAACACAGTAAAACAACCAGTAAAAGTTTTACTTTTCTCCGCAATAGATGCTGCATATTCCTGCACTCTGTGGTTTACAATAAGTATTTCGATAACCGAGGCTATCTAAGATTTGTGTAAAGTTTTTGCCCTCTGGAAATTTTTTAATTGATTCGTCAAGATATTTATATGCATTGCGGTTTTTGCTGAATAATTTGCCCATCGCCGGCGCCACTACTTTCATGTACAGGTTGTAAAACTGTTTTACCACCGGAGCTTTGGGTTTGCTGAATTCCAGTACCACCAATTTTCCGCCTGGCCGCAGTACCCTCAATATTTCGGATAATCCTTTTTCCAACTGCTCAAAATTGCGCACCCCAAAGGCCACCGTTACTGCATCAAACGTATTATCTAAAAAGTTTATTGTTTCACTGTCTCCGTTCTGCAGGTCAATCCTGTGCTGCAATCCCATTTTAGCAATTTTCTTTCGCCCCAGTTCAAGCATTCCATCGCTGATGTCGATACCAATAATATTGTCGGGCTGCAGCACCGAGCAGGCAATAATCGCCACATCGCCGGTACCAGTTGCCACATCCAGTATCTTTTTAGGATCAATCGGTTTCAGTTGGCGCAAGGCTGCTTTTCGCCACCTCACGTCGATACCTGCGCTTAAAAACCGGTTTAAAAAATCGTAACGGAAGGCGATGTTGTCAAACATATCTGCCACCTGTTCTTTTTTCGACAGTGCAGATCCCTCAACAGGTACCACTGTATCATGTTCAAATTTCGCCATCCGGGCAAAGATAAAGGGTTTCCATTTTTTGGAGCGGGTTTCACCTGATTTATTAACAGGGATTTAGGGAGCTTAACAGGGGCAGTCAGCAGCATCACTACCAGGTACTGCAGTAGCTGCTATCCGTTACAACTCCGGCGCGGGCCCGCCACAGGCCTCACCGGGGTTTTCACTTCTATCAGCCTGCCTCCCGGCTTCCGGGCGTACAGCAGCTATCGTGCACAACAAACAAACCTTTTATCTTTGCTGCATGCATATCAAATCAGCCAGTTACCTCATCAGCTCTCCTTCTGTTGATAAATGTCCACCACCCAATCACCCTGAATTTGCGTTTATTGGTCGCAGTAATGTAGGCAAGTCATCACTCATCAACATGCTGTCGAACCATGCAAAGCTGGCTAAAACATCCGGCACACCCGGTAAAACACAACTCATCAATCATTTTGAGATCATCAGCATGCCCGATGAAAAAAGCTTCAGCCGGCAAACCAAATGGTACCTCGTGGATCTGCCCGGGTATGGCTTTGCCAAAGTAAGCATGAGCAACAGGCGCCGCTGGGAACAAATGATCGAAAACTACCTGCGCAAAAGGCCTAACCTCAAAATGATCTTTGTGCTGCTCGATGCAAGACACAGTCCACAAAAAATAGATCTTGAATTTTTAAACAGTCTCGATACCTGGGGACTTCCCATCACCATGATCTTCACCAAGGCCGACAAAGAAACCCAGGCGGTGGTGGCAAAGAATGTACGGCAATTTTTAGATACATTGAGAAAAACCTGGCAGTTCCTGCCGCAGCATTTTGTAAGCAGTGCCATTAAAAAAACGGGACGGGAAAAGATACTCGCCCTCATAGAGGAATTGTACTCCGGGGAACAATAAGAGAGACGGTTGCACTATCCGTAATGAACATTACGGAATGAATGGATGCAATACACGTGGGTGTTGGGTTACAGCATCAGTTCACCACTTTATTGGCGCAGCTGCTGCTGGCAAAAGCTTCCGGCTTGGCTTTAAAGGCAAAACCCATTCCCAGGATATAGCCCATGGCTTCCCGCAAAGCTTCGTTGCTTTTAAAACCGGGATTGGTATTAATGTCTGCATGCACTTCCATGTCTACATTGTATTCTGTAAACAGGTTGCAGAGTTCATACGCAATCTCGATGCTCTTAGCCACTTCCACCAGCATCCTTTCCTTAATGCTGTACTTCAACAAAGTTTTCTCGTTGTGAATGAACATAAAGCCGCCATGCCCTTCCCGTAAAAAAACAATCACGGTGGCAAATTCGGTTTCCTTTCCTTTTACCTGGCTGTCTGTTCCAATGCAAACTTTGAGGTGGTAGCCTGCTGTGGTTTCTCTTTTGATGGCTGTTTCTACCGCATCCTTAATGGGTAGTTGAATGGGGTCTCCATTAAATTTTCTCCATAACATATAGCATGAGGTTTTCTAAAGTTACCGAGAAATAATCTAAAAACAATAGCACATTTCGTAAACGCTGCGCTGTTAATGATCATTTAATACAGGCCGCAACAAAAAGAAGCAGCCCAAAAGGCTGCTTCATAATTTACACGTGAACTACTTTACTGCTTTAAGACCCTCGTTGTTTGCTGAACCCCGCAACCGGATAATTTCAGTATATACATACCGGTGCTGAGTGTTGAAATATCTGTTGTCCGGGTACCGGCTACCCCCGTACCTCTTGCCACGCAGGCACCATTACTGTTACAGAGCAGGTAGCTATATGCCCCCGTGGCGGTTATCTGCAGGTTGTTCTGCACCAGGTTACCCACAACAAATACAGGAGTGAATTCAACTTTCTTCAGTATTACGGTGGATGAATAAGTGGTGTTGCCCGAAAGCGTGCTTACGCGAATGCGGTAATAAAGAGCAGCGGCCTGTTGCGGCTGGTAATCGTATTCCCGCTCACCGGCGCTGATAGCGGCGATGGCTGTAAAATTGATGCCGTCTGTTGAAGCCTCCAGCACCGTACTGCTGATAATTTCATTGCAATTGATATTCCAGCCAAGGTGATGATGGTTATTACTAACAGTGCCGGTTAGGGTAATAGCACATAATGGTAATACGCCAAAATTTCCTTTGAGGGTATAAGACCCAAGACTTCCATAATCAGGCGCATTGTTGTTGCCGGTTCCATCCACCACGAGGTAATATTTTCCGGCTTCCAGAACAGTATCGATGTCAGCGCTCATCGTGCCTTCGGGGTCGTACACCCGCACCAGGTTTTTTGCAGCATTGTACAGCGAGAGCCGGATGTCGAGATCGGCGCCTTCATTCGTGGCTCCAAAACCAAAGGGTACTGCATCCAGGTGAAAATTAGAGGTACGGGTAAGATCAAAAGTGAAGGCATCCTTATCGGTATTGGTGCTGATCACGCCCGCAACATCAATGTTGGAAGCGCTGATGAAAAAGGCCGTTTCATCAGCGAGGTTACTGTAGTCATCCTGCCGGTATCCAAAACCGTTGCGGGTTGTGATGATAGAAAGATTGTCCTGTACACTATTACAGCCGGAGGGTGTTGGCCCATTGTTCCATCCACTCATATTGCGGTAATAACTGTTACCCATGATCGGCGCCCAACCTGTTTCACCAGATCCGCTTCCTTCGTTGTAGGTAGCTGTAAGATTACAACCACCATCATATTTCGATTGATGTGAAAGCCCCAGTGTATGACCACTTTCATGCGAACAACATTCTGCGATCATCTTTACATTGTTGTTGCCCAGGCGGTCGCTGAAAACGAAGCAGGGCGTATCATCGCCCCAGGTAAAAGAGCCGGTATACGCCACGCCACCCACGCCGGTAAACCAGTTACTCGTAGGTGTTATGATCACTCTTATGCGTTTGTCAACAGGCGCTGCAACAAAAACATTGATATCGGTGGTGATGTTGATATTGAAAGGACGGTAGTCTTCCGCAACGCGGTTAAATATCGCAGTGATCTCTTCAGTACTGAGTGAAGGATTGCTGCAGTTCAGTTCGTTGCCATTATTCCATACCGGGCTGTTTACAATTTCTCCATCAAAATCGAGGTAAATGGTTGCTTCTGCAGTGGCAAAGCTATTCAGCTTTACCTGGCTAAACCCCTGCAGGAAAAAGAGCAGTCCTGCTAAAAAGCTGGTTAATATTTTGTGTTTCATCAGGATGGATATTTGGATGGATATTTTTTGAAAGCATGGCTATTGATTGCAGAGTGGAAGCAGGTTGCCCGTTTCAATTTTTACAAACTGGTAGGTATTGCCCGCTAAGCGCTTCAGTTCATATCCATCTGCATATTCACCGTTAAAAAGATGGGCAGTGTACAACACTGAATGGTCGGGCAGAAACCGCCTGGTAACAGAAAATAATATTTTATTGAAGGCCGGAAGTTGTACACTGATTGTTTCAATGGTATTATAACGGCGCTGCTTTTTTAAAAGCATTCCTTCTAATACCAGGTGTGCAGGTAATTCCATCTTAACCATATCGCCGGGTAAAGCATTGAACAAATTGTCAAGTTGCGTGGCACTGCAGGCGATGGTTGCCGGGTATTTATCGAAGAGAGTTGGTTTTGAGGAAGTTGGTTTTTGACCGTTGCCAGCAATGGCTGTAAGCATACATAGAGCAGTCAACACCAGTTTGGTACAGTGTTTCATAAGATTGTTTTTTGGATATCAATGCTGCAGGCTGGATATTCCATGCAACAACCTTTATAACGTACCACCGGGTGTTTTTATTGCGGAACCGGGTAGATTGGCTGAAAGTTAGTACTGGCCTGTACTCAACAACACCAGTGTGCAGGCCTCCTGTACTTTGATGCCGGCTTCAGCGGCAAGCTGGTACAGTTCCTCGTTTTCTGTGCCGGGATTAAAAATGATCCTGCCGGGATGCAGGGAGAGGATATAGTCGTAGTACTCCTGCTGGCGTTGTGGATTCAGGTAGAGGGTGATCGTATCTACAGATTCAAATGGCTTTCTTTCCGTTTCGATCTGCGTATTTCCAATATTGCCGGGTTTGTTGCCAAGTGCAATTACCGGGTGGGCATGGGCCAGCAGCTTATTCACGGCGAGGTAGCTGTATCGTTGGGGGTTGGGCGATGCGCCTAACACTAATGTAGTCTTCTTTTCCATGTTGTTGTACGTTTCAATAATCATCAAAGGAACCTGGCCCGTAGCTCCGGCGTTGGCACCATGCAACTGCCGCGGTGCCCAAACCATTTATACCGGTGCCTGGCAATAAAATCGTACACGCCATCCCTGATAAAACGGGGTACAATGATACAGCCATATAGCAGCGGCCACGGAAAGGGCAGTTGCCTGCACACCCTTAATGCTGCGGTGGATTTTTGATACAGGCGACCGTTTTCAATCAATAAAAATGACTGCAGGTAATTGTGTGGCAATCCATATTGTTTTGAAAGCTGTTCCCCGGCCGCACTTTGCAAAGCGGCAAATTTCATGATGCTTTTTTTATCCCTGCGGATAAAAAATTTTACGGCTCCATTGCAAAGGTTGCAAACGCCGTCGAACAATATGATCGGTTCGCTGGTCATTCTTTTAAACAACAAATTAAGCCGGATGCGGTTTACTTTATTACCGGAAAATATTTTACCGGTAGTTCATGAACTTTTTCAGTTTTAAAAATATCTTTTAAAAAATTTGTCAGCCCAACGCCGGCGGCAGGTAAAACAATCTTTATTTAAATATTTTCATCAGCCCCCCCAGGAACCAGTTCTCATCTGCCTTCACCATTACCTCAAGCATCCTGTCTGCCTGCAACCCCAGCTTTTTAATGCCGCCGATGGTATCCACAAACTGCTTTACATTTTTATCTTTTTTATCACCTTCAATTTTTTCCAGCTGGCCCAGCAGTTTAAGCATCGGGTCCAGTTCCCGCTTCTTTCGCTCCCGGATGATTTGAGTGGCCACTTTCCAGATGTCTTTTTCGGCTGTAAAATATTCCCTGCGTTCACCCTGTAGTATCAACCTGTCAACCAACCCCCAGGTGATCAGGTCACGGATGTTCATGTTTACATTTCCGCGGCTGATGTTAAGCTGCTCCATGATATCATCCTGCGTGAGCGGATCGGGACTCACCATCAGCAAAGCATGTATCTGGGCCATGGTGCGGTTGATGCCCCAATGACTTCCGAAAGCACCCCAGTTGCTGATAAATTGTTGTTTGGCTTCGTTGAGTTTCATAATGCGTGTATGCTCAAAGATAAAACGGATTCTTAACTTTCAAAATATTTTGAAAGTTGACGTTTTAAGGCTGGCGCTGCCTGCTCTTTCACCGGATATAAAAACGGAAACGGCCGTTGGTTACCTGCACGGACCGACCATCGAGCCTGTACCCTGTACCACTAAAGATACCAGTGGCAATGCGGGTTACATGCGAATAGCTGGTGATGGTTAAATTGAAAGGTTGATCAGTATGGCTTAATAAAATATAAGGTGCACTGGTATGATAATAATAAAATACGGCATTGTCGGCTTTTACAAAACCGGTGTCATGCGTGAGTGAATTAGGCGGCATGGAAACCGTGAACACAAGGCCGGTATCGGTACCGCAAAAGGCCGGGCCAAAAAAAGTAAATGTACTCCTGTCGCTGTTAAGTACAAAAGCAGTATCTACCCGGCCACATAGTTGCGAAGCGCCTGTATTGAAACGCCAGGTATTCATAACGGTGTCGGATAGCTGCATACAAACGCCACAGCCCGGCAATGCACCGGGGTCAACGGGAATACTGTCGTTGCCCGGCGTGCTGTCACGGGTAATGGGAGGAGGAGAAAAAACGGCTCCGCCTTCGTAACTGTATTCCTTATCGCAACCGGCAATTGTTACCAGCAACAACAACATTACAATTAGCGGGTGCAGGCCTGACTTCATAAACACATACCTATTTTGTATAAAAGATACAATAAGATCTGGATTTTCGAAATGGAGGCCATCCCGGGATAAAATAAAAAAAGCCGCAATTGCGGCAAATAATTTTCTTTTTTGATGCTGGCTATACTGCATTCGCTATGTCCTGCATCATCACTAACCGTTCTTCCGGAACCCATATTTTTTGAGATTCCTCCCGGTCAGGATAGGTGTAATCAACCTCGTATTTGCGGGACTCGTCATTTTGATTAAGAATCACCGCAATGCCAGCCGGCTTGTACTCCGTATCAAGCAGAATAACCTTTTGACTAAGATGAAACTTCATTGTGTTTAAATGTTTTTATGGGTATTTTTTTAGAACAAAATGTATGCCCGAAATTATTCCGCAAATGTTTTGAGAGGAAGGGATTAACAAGGTTTTATTTTGATGAACGCATTTCTTTCAGCAAATGCGTTTTGATCAGCCAGGATATTTAGAAATATTGAAAGTAAATTAACAATTCCATTGGAATAGCCGGGTCAAGAAATCTACAACTTACCCACATGTGGGTAAAATAGATTTTATCAAAAAGCAGGCATAAAAAAAGCGCTGACATTGCAGCGCTTCAAAATGAACAGGTTATTTTATACCAGCATGGTTACCGGGTTCTCCAGGAATTTCTTTACCGTTTGCAGGAACGCTGCTCCTACTGCTCCATCCACACTCCGGTGATCGCAACTGAGTGTAACCTTCATGATGTTCACCACTCCAAAACCACTATCCTTTTTCACCACCACCTCCTTAATGGCACCTACTGCCAGGATCGCACTGTCTGGTGGATTGATGATGGCAGTAAACTGTTCAATGTCCATCATTCCCAGGTTGGAAATGGTGAAAGTGTTTCCACTGAACTCAGCCGGCTGTAATTTTTTATCTTTTGCTTTTGCATACAACTGCTTTGCATCTGTTGCAATTTGCGACAGTGACTTTTCATCAGCGAAGCGGATCACAGGAACGATCAATCCTTCAGGCATCGCCACCGCACTTCCGATATGTACATGATGATTCTGACGGATGAAATCACCCATCCAACTGCTGTTTACATCCGGGTGTTTACGCAATGCCATTGCACAGGCTTTGATCACCATATCATTGAATGAAATCTTCACCGGGCTCACTTCGTTCATCGCTGCACGGGAACTGATGGCATTGTCCATATTAATCTCCATCGTGAGATAAAAATGCGGAGCGCTAAATTTACTTTCACCGAGGCGACGTGCAATCACTTTGCGCATCTGTGTCAGTGGAACATCTGTATGTCCTTCAGCGCCTCCAACATAAGCCGGGGTTGTTGTAACCGGTGATGGAGCGGCGGCAGTTGCCGGGGCGGCTGCCGGCACAAAACTATCAATGTCTTTTTTGGTGATCCTTCCCTGGTCGCCGGAACCCGTTACTTTCGAGAGATCAATGCCCTTGTCTGCCGCAAGCTTTTTTGCGAGCGGGGAGGCTTTAATCCGTTGGTCACCGGGTGTAGTGGTGGCGCCGTTCACAGAAGCCGGGGCATCCGTTGCTGCAACTGGTTCATCTGGTGCAACAGTTGCAGCCGATGCGGTGCCGGCATTTGCGCCTGATTTTTCAGCGGCAACAAAGGCGCTTACATCAGTGCCGGCTTTTCCTACTATGGCGATGATCTCGTTTATTTTGGCTGCTTCGCCGGCAGGTACTCCAATATATAACAGTGTGCCTTCTTCATAACCTACCACTTCCATGGTGGCTTTGTCAGTTTCCACTTCAGCCAATACATCATCACTCTTAACTGCGTCGCCCACTTTTTTATTCCAGCTCACAATTTTACCTTCTGTCATGGTATCGCTGAGTAATGGCATGCGGATCTCTTTAGCGCCGGCAGGTAATGCCACTTTCGCAGCAGAGGCCGGTGCAGCGGCAGGCGCTGGTTCAGCCGGGGCTGGTGCCGGGTTTGCTGCCTGTGCCCCACCCGTACTTCCTTCAAGCAAACTTTTATAATCCTCACCTTCCTTTCCTACAATTGCGATGATCTGGTTCACTTTTGCTGCTTCTCCGGCCGGAACACCAATGTATAATAAGGTGCCGTCAACATAACCGTTCACTTCCATCGTGGCTTTGTCCGTTTCAACATCGGCCAACACATCGTCACTTTTCACTTTGTCCCCAACTTTTTTATTCCAACTGACTATTTTGCCTTCAGTCATGGTGTCGCTTAGCAGCGGCATCCGGATCACTTCTGCCATATTTGATAATTTCTAAGTATTTATAATGAGCGTCGAAATTAGTGCAAAAAAAGGAAATTAATGGTGTTGAATTATTACTCCAGTTCCAGCTTCAGCCGTTCCTTGAGTTCTTTCACCAACGGGTATTCTTCGATTATTTTTAAATACTGCTGTTTCCTGCTGAGGGTTAGTTCCTGTGGCGCTTCCACAAATTCTTTTTCTTCAACGGTAACCTGATAGGTGAGCGTCCTGTTATTAAAATAAGTTTGCAAGTGTTCGACCAGGTCGGCACGCTGCGTTTCCACAAAAGCTTTTTGAATATCCGTTTCAGTTATGATCTCGATACTGTTGTTATCGATCACTTTTAGTTCGGCACCTTTCAGGTTATTGGTGACGGCAGAATTATTGGCCCTTGCTTTTAGTTTTTCCAGCAACAGGTTCCAGGCCTTCAGCAGTTCTTCGTGTGTGATATCTTTCGCTGTGGAAGTGCCGGCTTTGTTTTGTTCAGCCATCTGCTGCCGCAGTTTTTGAAGGGATGCCAACCCGGCTTTTCCACCGGCTTCGCCGGGAACCATGGAAGAAGGTTTATGAACCACCGCTGCCGGTGATTGTTTGGGTTGTTCAATGATCAACCGGGCTTCACTAACCGGTGCGGGCTCATTTGCCGGGGCATCGTTCACCGCTGCCGATGCTGTACTTTTTTTGACACCGTATACCGGCAATGCTCGAAAGGCAAGTTTCTTTGACCCGTCAACTATTTTTTTTTTACCGGCAACGTTGTCGTTGTTCACCAATTCAAGTGCCTGTTGCAGGTAGCCCAGCTTAATAAGCGTTAGCTCAACATGTAACCTTTTGTTACGGGCCTGTTTATAATTGATCTCCGCTTCGCTGATAATATTTAATGCACTTACCACCCAGCCAGAAGAAATATTGCCGGCAGTTTGAAAATATTTTTGTTTAAAATCTTCAGCCACTTCCAGCAGCATGGCCACTTTTGCATCACTGCTCACCAGCAGGTTTCTTAAAAACTCTGCAAAGCCATTCAACACCGTATCCCCTTCAAAACCCTTGCTGTTGATTTCATCATACATCAATAATGCGCTGCTGAGGTCCTGGTTGCGGAGATAGTCAAGCAAACGGAAATAATAATCTTCATCAAGAATGTTCAGGTGTTCAAGGGTGTTAGCATAGGTAACCTGGCCATTGGTAAAACTTACAATTTTATCCAGAATACTCAGGCTGTCACGCATACAACCTTCACTTTTCTGGGCGATGATGTGCAGGGCGGCCTTATCCGCTTTTATCTCCTCCTTTTCACAGATCTCCTGCAGGTGTTCAACAGTATCATTGTTGGTGATGCGTTTAAAATCGAATATCTGGCAACGACTGAGGATCGTTGGTAAAATTTTGTGTTTCTCTGTAGTGGCCAAAATAAAAATTGCGTAAGGCGGCGGCTCCTCCAATGTTTTTAAAAAAGCATTGAAAGCTGATGAACTCAACATGTGCACCTCGTCCACAATATATACTTTGTACTTACCGGCCTGCGGGGCAAAGCGCACCTGCTCCACGAGACTCCTGATATCATCCACCGAGTTGTTACTGGCCGCATCCAGTTCATGAATATTTAATGATGTTCCTGCGTCGAATGAAACGCAACTATTGCAGGTATTACAGGCTTCGCCATCGGCAGTGATATTTTCACAATTGATCGTTTTGGCCAATATCCTTGCACAGGTGGTTTTTCCCACTCCCCTCGGACCACAAAACAAAAATGCATGGGCAAGCTGGTTGTTCCGGATGGCATTTTTTAACGTGGTGGTAATATGCGATTGCCCCACCACCGTACTGAAAATTTGTGGCCGGTATTTCCTGGCAGAAACGATGAATTTATCCATGGTAGTTGACACTTAATGGTGGCTGGGAATTGCTGAATTGTCCACCCCGGGCCGCAATGGCAGCCCTGGACATTTCGGCAAATCTAAAATGTAAAATCAACAATCTCAAATCAAAATCGGGTGGCGGGCAAACGGCTTTTCCCGGTCGAAAAGATAGCGGTAAGTAACCAGGTTGCGGCTGCGGAAAGTGTCGCCAAAGTTTTCGGCCACATTGATCATCTTAGGATTAAAATCGCCGATCCACTGCATTTCATAAGCCAGGTATGGTTTGGAAGGTACCTGTACCTGCCGTTGGCATTCGCCGATTAAAAATGCATCCACTCCTTTTCCCTGCCACCCGGGTACCACGCCAAAAACAAGCCCGGTGAATTTCCTGGACGGACGCATTTTTTGCAGGTACAAAAAATAGAGCTTTTGCAATAAGCCGAACTGGCCGTTCATGTGCTTGAAGTACTGGTTCAGATCCGGCAGGTTCAGGAATACCCCGATGGGATCTTCCTTGTGATAGGCAAAATAAATGATACGTTCATCAATCACTCTTTTCATTTTATTGAACATCAACATCACCTGCTCCACAGATAGTTGCTTTAAGCCGCCATGACCTGCCCATGCTTTGTTGTACACCGTGGTAAAATCGGCGGCAAATTTTGGCAATTGCTTTTTGCTGATCAGCCGGCAGTGGATGTCGGGATCGGCTGCCAGCGCCGCATGGCGTTCAAATATTTTTTGTGCAATGGGCCTTTGCGGATCGATGCCAAAACAAACCTGGTTAAAAAACAATTTAAAACCGTACTGTTCAAACAGGTTTACATAATAGGGAGGGTTGTAATTCATGCAATACAGCGGCTCGGTGAATCCGTGTGTAACAAGCCCCCACCACCTGTCACGCTCGCCAAAATTGATCGGTCCGTCCATTGCCTCCATCCCTTTTTCCTGTAACCACTTTTTAGCAGTGTCGAACAAAATAACAGCCGCTTCCTGGTTATTGACGCATTCAAAAAATCCCATACCGCCTACCGGTACATCATCGCCTTTATTCTTATATTTTTTGTTGGTAAAGGCAGCAATGCGCCCCATCAACGTACCATCTGCAGCCATCAGCAACCAGCGGGCAGCTTCTCCAAAACGATAGGCTTTGTTTTTTGCCGGGTCAAACACTTCGTTGATATCCTTGTCTAACGGGCGTATCCACTGCGGATCATTTTCATAAAGCAACAACGGCACCTGTAAAAAACTGGCTGCCGTTGACGCATCATTTACCTGTACTACCTGCATGAATTTAATTGAGTGTGCAAATGTAACTGAATATTAAAAGAGGAAGGCCGGTGAGCGCAGGTTAGTATAAAAAAAGAACCATCAAGTTTTGTCAACTTCAAACTTTCGTTTTCTGTTCACTAACCCGATGGTCCCGTGGTTGCATTTCATTATCGTTTTACCGATCTTCCTGCAACCTTCAAAAACATCTTTTTGTTTCCAAATTTCTGTTCTTGTTTTGTAACATAAAGATAGTTTACGTACCTCCCGGTTTCCAAATAATTAAGCTTGTTGTTTTGCACCTGTTTAGCACAATAATATGCACATCAAACGCCAGGCACAAGTATCATATTGGTGATAGCAGCCTGTTGCCTGGCCGCTTTTGCGGGTGCATATTCCGGTGATGACCACCAGCTTTTTGCCGCTGCAGTTGTTGGAAATTCGAGAATCACCAGCCTGCCGGGTTTCCAATCACCTTCAAGTAATTCAGCGGGTCCACCTCTTACCACAAATTTTCCATTATAAGCTTCTACAGATGCCGGTGTAAGTTTTTTGTAGGCTTCGTAGGCCGCTGCATCATGAATGTTTACATCAACAATAATATAGGCGGGCATGAGTACTTATTTTATCAATCGAAAATTCACCGGGTAGCGATACATCTTATTTTCACTTGCCCGGATGGTTGCTATGATGATCAATGCCAATGCGCCCACAGCCAACACCAGCATCAGTAAAAAACCAATGAAAACAAAAATGAGCAGCCAGCAAACGAAATACAAAATATACAGGGTGACCTGGAAGTTCAATGATTCCAATGCATGCTCCCTCACATAGGACGACTCATCCTTTTTTAAAAGGTAGATAATGAGTGGTGCTACAAAGCCGGCGACCAGGCAAAGGATATGCGATAAAATTGCCATCGTTCTTTCGTCGGATGTTGGAGTGATATCTGGAATTTCTTCCGCTCCCAAAAAATCTTTCGTATCCATGGTAATAACATTTGTTTGACCTGAAATTAAAAAAAAAGCAGGTCATTTCAAACCACAATCTCTGCATCGGTT
>CAYVLT010000107.1:0-13241 GCA_964452405.1 uncultured Ferruginibacter sp. | reverse complement strand
TGGTTCAGATCCTGGTACCCTCTTGCAAATGAAAAAGTTTTGCTGAAAAAATCCGGCAAACTGTCGCGGTGCTGGAATGCGCCATCAACCTGCAGGCTGTGTGTACGTGCCAGCCCGGGAAAATACAAGGCACCATCAGCCACCAGTTTCCTGTTGTCGCGTATGTTAAATGCATGGCGATAGGTTACAGTTAAAGACTGCATCCACGCCGGGTTGATCAATTGCACCGGTTTGCGGGTGCGGTTACTGAACTGCATGTACAGGCTGAGGTAATCAATCGATTTTGTAACAACACTTTTATTTACCAACCGGTATGGAATGTATTCCTTGTTATAATTTCCTCCAAGCAGGAAATATTTAAAAGTCCGGCCACCGATATAGTTCAACGGAATTGAAAGTCCCGCATACAACTTGGTTGAACTGTAATTGTATAATGTGGTACCAACAGAGTCTGTTACGCCCACTTTCCTGTTAAAACTTTGCTCCACTCCTGCCCTCAAAAAAGGGAAAGCACCTCCATACACAATATCCATTGCCGCAGCATGGCTTTGCTCATTTCGGTTATACGTATATGTGATCTCGTTGTGAAAAGAACTCAGGATATTGTCGCTGTAAAAGGTATAACCCACTTCAGGACCATCCACGAATGGCCGGGCGCTATGAAAGTTGAAGAGTTGAAAAGATTTTCGGTAACGGGTAACCGGCTTTTGTTCCGCAGGCACCCGGTTAACAGCATCGGCGCCTTTCCACCGGAGCGTGTTTGCACCCGGCACCCAACTGTCCTCCCGGGTTTCTCTGCCATCCATTCCCACTAACTCCATTTGCGGATGTTCATTTTTTACCAGCCGCATCCCCTCAGCAGTAAAGGCTGTAAACAATAACTGGTTTTCTGCATTAACAGCCGGCTGGTAAACACCGTTCACATTCTTTGAAAGCCGGTATAATTTTTTATCAGCAAGCGAAACAGCAAATATCCTGTCAGCAGGCTTTAAATCACCGGCAGCATACGAATCTGTCATACTGAAATAAACAAATCCATTTTTTACCATGGGGTACCCGGTAACGTTATACGAAAAACTGATTAAAGGTGCGGTTGCCCCGGTATTAAGGTCTACGGTTACCAAAGCCATCTGCCCGGCCGGGTTGCGAACAGCAGACACGGCGGTGTTTTTATCAATGTACTTTGCCTGGGTAAAAAAATAATTTTCCGGGTTGGGTATTTCCTTGACGAGTGAGCCGGTGATTGCATCAATGCGGTGCAGGTAGTTACTACCATCATCGTTTACATTCACCGCCAACACTTCTGTGGCATCGCGGTTGATATCCGGGCTAAAATATTTTGAGTTACTGGTTAACTGCACCTGCACGCCGGTATGAATATCCAGTAATTGCAATACGCTGAAGTTTACATTTGTCCATCGCGGGTCCGACTGGTAAGCGGCGTATACGATTTTACCATTGTTGCAGGAAAAATAATCATCCTGTACATAATCCTTTACCCGTATTTTTTTTTCTGTTCCATTTACCAGTAAATAAAACGCATTCACTTCACGGTTGGATTGCTTTGTCACCACCAGCGTATCCCCATTTACAAACTGTGGAAAAAGATAATCCACCACGTTGTTTTTTTCTACCGGTGTAAGGAAGTTGAACTGGTCGGCCTGGGTGCTGCCAAGGGTTTTCTCCCGGTAATAGGCCAATGCATCCCTGGTGAATTGCTGGTAGGATTTACCGGAATAACGACACACCGCCTTATTAAATGCATAAAAAACACCTTTAAAGTTTACCGCATCCGTGGTTACCTTTCTCCAGAAATCTTCTCCATACTTTTCGTAACCATATAACAATAACGGGTACCCCAATTCATAATGGTCTGGATAATACCTGCGTAAGGAGCCGTTTCTTAACTGCATCCAGTTGAAACGTTTGTTTTCGAGCCAGAGGCTTTTTAAGCCGTTATAAAAAAATGGCATCCTTCCCCTGCCCTGCTTACTGGTAAGTGTTTCCTGGAATACTGCATCTCCCTCAAAAAAATAATCCGGGATGGTAAGTCCGTTTGCCAGCAACTGCCCGTCCTGTCCTAATAAAAACGAAAACAACCTGGTAAAGCCATGATTAAAATTACTGAACTGCTGCATGTGGCGGTCTTCATGGATGATGAGGTTATCATCCCAACGGATGCTGCCATTCGCAAAACTGTTTTGCGGGGGTATCATGTACAACTCACTGATCACAGGAGCCAGCCGTACATAGGCATTTGCGTCGGTGGTTTGATTCAGCAATACAATATTCCATTTCCTGGTTTTAGTACCGATGCTGTACAGGGTGGTGGTATCCAGTAATTGTACCATGTTGCTGATGCGCAGGGCCTGGCTATCCAGTCCCTTCGGGAAGATCACTCTCGAATGAGCCGTGTTCACCTGCCACCACTGCTGGTAAGAAGGATTACCGCCAAAGTTTTGTGCAAGGGCGCCCAATGGCAACAGCAAAATGGCAAGCAGAAATTTTAATCGTGGCTGAGTCATGAAATAAAGTTAAGGAAAGGCACTGTTTCCAAAAAAAGAGGAATCACCTGCAGGTAAAAGGAATGCAGGGCATGGCTTAAAATGCAACCGGATGCTGTGGCTGGCGGCTGTTTACTGCTTTATTGCCCGCACGAGGTACTTGCCTCCCAGTGGCAACCAGTAAAAAAGTTTTTCAATAAAGAGGAACGGACGCAGCCACTTCAGAGGTGGAATGAAAATAAAAAAAAGGCGGTTGGAAATATTGAAATGATGTTGTTGCAGCAGCCTTGTGAGGTAACTGCTTTTCAGCAGCCGGGCATCCTGGTCAAACACGCAGGTGCGCACCAGGTATTTTGTCAATGGGTTTAAGGGGTTGTGCTCAAACATGATAATACGTCCTCCTTTTGTCAACACCCGCCGCACTTCTTCCATCAATTCATCATGAAGATTGAAAGCTACATGGTGCAATACACCTGCAATAAATACGATGTCAAAACTGGCAGCGGGAAAAGGAATATGGATACCATCATACGCTGCAAAATGTGAATTGGGCAGGTTTCTTTTTTGGGCCATCTCAATACTTTCCCTGGAAACATCAATTCCTTCGACCTGCCATTTACTGAAGTACCGCTGCATAAAAATTTCAGAGGCTCCATCACCACAGCCGAGATCGAGTACCCGGGTTGGCTGGTTCTTTTCAAACGCCTGCAGCATTTTAACCCGCATCTCTGCAAAATAATAACTGTCGGCGCCGCTGATGCGCACATTTTTTGAGTGAATGTTGCGGTAGTCTTTTGCATACCCGTCAAAATCATCAAAAGTTCTGTTATCCATTTTTAAGAATACCTTATTTTTAGCTCATGCAATTTTACGCAAATAAAAAAAGGCAGCCGCTTAAAACCGTCTTATTTTTAGCTGCTGTTTTACTGGTTGCGTACCTTCCCCTTTCTTCGTTTTTTTTCTTTTTAAAGAATGATGCGTTCACGGGCTATTTTCCGCCTAAATTTTTCATGAGTGAAAGTATCCACGCGGGTTACCTGCCGCTATGGAATCCTTACATCAATTTCGGGATACCGCAGTATGGAGATATGAGTGGCGGGTACTGGAGCCCCATCACCTGGCTGATTGCATCCACCATTGGATATAATGCCTACAGCTTCACCATCGAATTGCTCTGTTACCTGTTGATTGGTGGCATTGGCATGTACCTGTTAACGGGTGAAACTGCGCCGGATAAAAATGTACGCCGCATGGCTGCCATTGCATTTATCTGTTGTGGATTTAATGTGGGACACCTGCAACATTTTAACTGGGTGAGCGGCGCCGCTTTTTTACCCTGGTGTTTCTGGGCTTACCTGCGGATGTTGCGCAACCCTTCCTTACAAACAGTCGTACAGAGCGTATTGATCTTTTATCTTTTTGTGGCGTCTGCCCACCCGGGAATCACGATCAGCGCATTTTATTTTTTTCTTGCTTACAAGCTGTTTTTTTTATTCAGCAATCGAAAACAAAAAACCATCCGGCAACAATTACTGCAATCCGGTCGCAGTCACCTGGTATTCCTGTTCCTTTTTTTGTTACTGGCTGCAGGCATGATCTGTGGTTACCTTGACATACTGCCGCATTTCTCCAGGAGTGAAAAGATAAGCCTGGATGATTCCCTGCTGAATCCCACCACCCTTGAAAGCTGGATGAGTGTTTTGATTCCTTTCGCCACCGTTAAAAACGACCTCTTCTTTCATACGGATCCGAGTATGCGCAACAGTTATTTCAGTCTTACACTCCTGTTGTTCCTGCTGACCGGCCTGTTCCTGCGCAAAACAAAATTGCAGTGGTTCCTGCTTTTTGCAGGACTGGCCTTTATGCTGCTGGCTTCCGGAGGCATCTTTAAAACTGTTGCCTATAAGTTCATCCCGTTTACCGGGTATGTACGATTGAACGGAGAGTTCCGGCTCGTCAGCATCTTTTGTTATATTCTCTTTGGCGCCATTACGCTTGACCGTTTTACCCGGGAGCAAAAATCTTTTTCAGGACCAGTAAAGATCTGTTATTACCTGCTTGAAATAATAACGATCGCTGTGGTGGTGGCTGGCTTTTAGAAGATGAAGACCACTCACGACAGCATTTTTTATCATATAGATGAAGTGCGTTCCCAACCGGGAGTCGCCGCAAAACTGAAAGCACTTACAAACGAGCTCAGCTTTTACGACACACTGTGGATGCAGGGTCTCGTGCAGTTGTTTTTATTGTGGGGTATAAAATGGTGTATCCGTTCCCGTAAGTGGCCCCTGTTACAGCAACTGGTGATGGTTGATATGGTGTTGAGTTGCCTCCTGAATGTTCCGTTTACTGGTGCAGGCAAGGCCCCTGTGGCTGCTATCCAGCAGTTGATCAACCAGTCTCCGTCGGGCATCCCGGTTCCCAGCCTTGTACCCATCAATCAATATGCAGTGCCGGATAGCAACATTAAAAAAATGATCGGTGACTGGAGTATGTACAGCAAACAACCGGGCGTACAGGCAGAAGTGGCTTACCCTATTGAGTTGAAAAATACTACTGCCTATTTCAGCAGGCAGGAGGAAAACAACCACCCGTTCATATACACAGCAGGTAACGATTCAGCCCGATTGTCGATTTTATCTTATACGCCTCAGGCGATCCGTGTCAGTGTGCAGGGAGCAGCCGGGGGCACACTGGTACTGCAACAAAACCATTACCCGCACTGGACGTACCAGGAAGCAGGCGTACCAAAAGAAGTGGAGAAATACGGCGACTGTTTTATGAAAGCCCCGGTTAACAGCAGTAACGCCATTATAAATTTTACATTCAACCCCGTATTGATAAAATGGGCGATGCTTTGCAGCCTGTTGATGCTATTATTGCTGGCAGGCTTCCTGTTATTCTCCCGTAAACGGGTAAACGAAAATAACAGCACTGTTCTTTAAACGCTGCGACCTTTCATCGCTACTGAAATGGCAGCATCCATGATCCTTTCAGCATAGGGACGGGAGATATTGTTCAGTGCTTCAATTTTAGCGTGCACCAGGTCTTTATCATCCATGGTAAGGGAAAGTTGCAGCGCCTGCATGGCCGCCGCCGTCTCTGAAAGTTCCATGCCGGTAAGTTGGGAGGCATTGTTATGAATGAATTTTTCCGTGGTGCTCAATAATTGCTCCCCTTCTGTCCTGGCCTCCACCAGCGCCCGCAATGCAATATCATCCTTTGCATGGGTAATGGAATCGAGCAACATTTTTTCGAGTTCCGAATCCGTTAACCCATATTGTGGCTTTACCTCGATGCTTTGTTCCACCCCGCTTCTTAGCTCCTTTGCCCGTACGGAAAGAATGCCATCGGCGTTGATCACAAAACTCACTTCCACTTTGGCCAGACCGGCCGGCATACCAGGAATACCGGTAAGGTTGAACTCCGCCAGTTTGCGGTTATCTTTCACCATATCTCTTTCGCCCTGGAAAACGGTGATCCGCATTGATCCCTGCCCGTCTTTCTGCGTGGTGTATTGCCTAGCTGCCTTGCCCGGTATTTTTGAATTTCTTGGTATCAGTACATCCATTAATCCTCCCATTGTTTCAATGCCCAATGATAAAGGAGTTACATCCAGCAACAATACTTCCTTGTTGTTGCCCGCCAGTATATCGGCCTGTATGGCTGCGCCGAGTGCCACCACTTCATCAGGATTCACCGAATCATTCACGGGCTTACCAAAAAAGTTGCTCACGGCCTGTTTCACCAACGGAACCCTTGTGCTGCCACCCACCATTACGATCACATCAATGGCTGCTTTGTTTAATTCCGCATCTTTGAGTGCGTTAGAACAACAGGTGATGGTTTTGTCCACCAAGGGCTGAACCAGGGATTCAAATTTTTCCCTGGAGATACTAAGCTGGTCACCGTTTAATGTTGCATCAAAATGATCATGGGAAGAAAGGTGAATCTTGGCTTCTTCCGCTTTGAGGCGGAGTGCCTGGGCAAATTCTTTGTTTTGCTGCAGCTCTGCTTCGGTTAACCCTGCTTCTTCCAGCCAATAATGCACGATCGCTTTGTCAATATCATCTCCACCAAGATAGGTGTCACCGTTAGTTGATAACACTTCAAATACACCGTTGGATATTTTTAAGATCGAAATATCAAAGGTACCCCCGCCGAGGTCGTACACGGCAATGGTTTTTTCTTCTTCTTTGTTCAACCCCAATCCGTAAGCAAGACTGGCAGCTGTAGGTTCATTCACAATGCGGAGCACATCCAGGCCGGCCAGTTTGCCTGCATCCCTGGTTGCCTGCCGTTGTGCATCGTTGAAATAGGCCGGCACCGTGATCACGGCCCGGTTTACCGGCGTTTTCAAAATATGTTCTGCCCGTTGTTTCAGTTCTTTCAGGATGAAGGAAGACAGATCAATGGGTGAATAAAATTTATCACCCACCTGTATTTTCACCAGGCTTTCGGTATTGTCGTCGATCACTTTATAAGAAAAGAAAGAGGCATTGGAACGGATGTCGTTGTAAGATTTTCCCATCAACCGCTTCGCGGAAAAAATGGTGTTCTGCGGCTGGCTGATCAATTGCATTTTGGCTTCCTCTCCCACCACGATATTGCCTGTTTCATCAAAATGCACCACCGAAGGCACCAGGGAGGAGCTATCGTGTTCCTTCAACGCAACGGGTTGTTTGGTTTCAGGATGTATGATGGCCACCAGGCTATTGGTAGTACCCAGGTCGATGCCCACAATCATTTCATCCTGTTGTAAACTTCCGGTTGCTATATTGATCGAGATTTTCGCCATGGTCATTATTTTGAAAACGCAAAAGTAACAAATAAAAAAGGCCGGGCTGAATGCGTGGTGGATGGAGTTTTGCGGAATACGGAAAAACTATTGTATATAACAAATGCCGGCTGTAATACCGGCATTCATTTAAACAGCGCCAGGAGCGCGGGTAAAAATTATTTGTTGTAAAGTTCCTGCCAGTGCATCATACCACCGGCCAGGTTTTTAGTATTGGTAAAGCCGGCCATATCCAGCATTTGACAGGCCTGGCCACTGCGGTTGCCACTGCGGCAATACACAATCAACTCCTGGTCTTTCAGGTCCTCGATCTCGTCGAGTTGCATCATCTGCACTTTACCCAGGGGCAATAAAAGCCCGCCAATATTAAAATCGGCATGTTCGTGCGGTTCCCTTACATCAATAATATTGAGCGTTTCGCCTGCATCGAGTTTTGCTTTCAGCTCTTCTGCGGTGATGGTTGTCATGGTTCCTGTATTTAATTTTTTAATTGGTTGAATCAGCTAATTGTATCATTTCACGGGATAAAAAGATATCCATGATCATGCCCGGTTTGATGAACTGCAATCTTTTGCTTTCGTCAAAATGGGTGGGTCGTTGCTTGTAGATAAATGCATTCATGGTGTCCTTCACATCGGGGAAAGGTGCCAGTACCACCAATACGCCGAGGCTGTCCAGTTCGGCCTTGGCTTCTGCATAGGTTTTGCCCACAAAATCCGGTACCACTTTATTACTTTCTTCATCCAGCCCGCCCGCCACGATCAGGTCGATCTTACTGCCCCACTGCACTTTGGCGCCGGCCTGTATCCTGCTGCCTTTATAGCGTTGTTCCAATACCGTGCCTTTTGCAAAATCAGGCCTGAATACGGTATCGCCGAGCTGCAGGTGATTGCGTTGCAGGATATCGATCACGAAGTCGATGCCCTTTCCTTCCAGCGCCGGCATCACGATCATCGGCGGCACATAACGGTTCACGGTAATGAAAACCGTGCGGTTGATCTTTACGGTTGAATTGGCATCGGGTATCTGTTTCAATACGGTGCCCCTGCCCGCGGTATCCGTAAAAACAGAGTCTGTGATCACGACATCAAAACCTTTGTCTTCCATCAATTTGATCGCTTCTGCCGTGCCCTTGCCGGTTACAGCGGGTACGGTGAGGTATTCGCCGTGTTTGGTGATCCAGCCCAGCATCTGCAGTGTGAGAAAGATAATGAGAAAGCCCAGCGCACAGGCCGCCAGCAGGTTTACCCAAAATGGTTTATTGGTTATGAATTTAAACATCAGCTATATTTAATGAATGACATGGTATGTCATTTATGGAATAAAACACTCTTCTATCAAAGCGCTGTAAAATTCTGTCAGGGTCCAACCCATCGCCCTTACCTGCTGTGGTACAATGCTGGCATCGCTCTGGCCCGGCACGGTATTGATCTCGAGCATGTAAGGATGGCCGCCGGCTTCATCGTAAATGAAATCGATCCGCACCACCCCGCGGCAGTTAAAAATACCATAGGCTTTTTTTGCCGCCGCTCTTATTTTATCAGCAACCGCCGCCTCCACTTTTGCCGGCGTTACTTCTTCGCTGGCGCCATGGTATTTTGCTTCGTAGTCAAAAAAATCTTTTTTCGGGATCACTTCCGTCATCGGCAGGGTGATGATCTGTCCCTTTGTTTTAAACACGCCAATGGTGAACTCCCGTCCTTTTATAAATTCTTCAACCAGTACCTGGTCATCTTCCTTCAACGCTTTTTCAACTGCTTGTCCCAGTTCTTCGGTATGACTGTTCACTTTGCTCATGCCGATGCTGCTGCCGCCATTGTTGGGTTTTACAAATACCGGGAATCGCAGGTGTTGTACCGCATCGTCGGCGCTTTCAAACTGGTTTTTGATCAGCAGCACCGAGTTGGCTACAGATATGCCTGCCGCTCCGGCAACTGCCACCGTAAATCTTTTATTAAATGTGATGGCCGATGTGGCAGCATCACAGGAAGTGTATGGAATGTTGAGACAGTCGAAATAGCCTTGTAATTTTCCATCTTCGCCGGGGGTGCCATGCAGGGCAATCAGCACTGCATCAAAAAGAATTTTTGTGCCGTTGATGGAGAGGGAAAAATCATTTTTATCCACGCTGATCTTTTCACCGCCTGCCGTGGTATGAAACCATCCCTGCGGGTTGATATCGATGGTATAACTGTTCCATTTGCTTTGATCGATGTGCTGTTCAATGGTGGCTGCTGTTTTATAAGAGATGACTGATTCACCGGAGTACCCGCCTGTTACGAGGGCAATTGTTTTCTTCATTTACGCAAAAGGATGTTTAAGCAAAGAAACGGAAATAATTGAAAGCAGGAGGTTAAAAAAAGAAAGTTGTTTTTAACGATTCATGTGACTGTGAGCGTGCTGCAGGAAGGCCGGTAACCGTTAAGGCAAACTGGTTTCCACCCCTTCATTGCCCGATTGCAATACAAATTTCCATTTGCCATTGGGCTGCAGTTTCCAGATGGTGACATAGGATCCATACAATACGGTATCAGCATCCCGTGGCTTCAGTGAATAGATGCCGTAGGTATATCCCAGGTCGCCGGATGCAGCAATGGTGGAGCTTTTGGGTTCCCAGGTCATGGTAAAAGATGAATCGTTGCTTTGGGTGATAAAATCCATGGCTTCGCCGCCCTGCAGGGGCACCATACCTGGCCGCAGCAATACGCCATTGTTATCAATGAATTCTACATAGGCGGCCCGCAATCCTTTTTGTTCACTCATGGCGGAAAATTTCCGGTCGGCATCCAGCAGGTCTACCCGCAATGCCGAGTATTTGTCTTCTGTATTTTCCTGCTTTGATCCGTTGCGGCAGGAAAACAGCAGGAGCACTGCAAAAGCAAGGAGACATAATTTATTCATAGCGTAAAAATGAAAAATGACCGATCCGTTTTTTTACTAATAAAAAGGCGAAAGTATTGTGCAATACCTTCGCCGTGGTGCAGGAAATATCACCTGCGGTTATAGCCGTTTTACCGGCTTCGTTAAAGCGTTTATTCAGTGTTGCAAATTAGCTATGCAAAGCATCTTTCTTTGCCATCAACTGGTCAACAGTTTCCTGGTACATGTCATCCGGAACACAACAATCAACCGGGCATACAGCAGCACATTGCGGTTCTTCATGGAAACCCTGGCATTCGGTGCATTTATTAGGAGTGATGTAATAAGTGTCGTTGCTCACAGGAGCCTGCCTGGAATCGCTGTCAACCACCGAACCGTCGAGTAAAGTAAAAGAACCTTTAACCGTGGTGCCGTCGGCAATCGCCCACTCAACACCACCTTCATAAATTGCATTGTTAGGGCACTCGGGTTCGCAAGCGCCACAGTTGATACACTCGTCTGTAATCTTAATAGCCATTATAGTTTTGATTTAGAATGATGGAAATGCGAAATTCGCTCCACAAATTTAAGCCTATCAGGATGAAATTACAAAATCGGTTTATATTATTAGAACAACTAAAAAAATACCTGCTGCAGAACGGATCGGAGTGGCAGGAGGCAAAGGAAAAAGCTTTCCGGGCCAATGGCTGGTTTGTACCTGAATTCATCGACCTGGCAGTAAAGAATATCGTGGAGGAAATGCTGGACGATGAAAAATTAAAAGCCTGGGTTGACCACTATCATTTCGACAACAGCATCCGCCCCAAAAACGTAGGGCTGGTAATGGCAGGCAATATTCCGTTGGTAGGCTTTCACGATTTTCTTTGCTGCTTTGTGGGCGGACATATTCAAACCATCAAACCCTCATCACGGGATGAAATTTTACTGAAACACCTGGTGCAGCAAATGTACGGATGGGATTCATCAATGCAGGAACTGGTGAGCTTTGCGCCGATGCTGAAAGGTTGCGATGCCTACATTGCAACGGGCAGCAACAACAGCGCAACTTTTTTTGATTATTATTTTTCCCGTTACCCGAGTATTATCCGCCGCAACCGCACGTCGGTCGCCGTATTGAAGGGTGACGAATCACCAGCGAAGCTGGAAAAATTGTCAGATGATATCCACCAGTTTTTCGGTTTGGGTTGCAGAAATGTCACGAAGATTTTTGTGCCGCGTGGGTATGATTTCATTCCACTGCTGCAATCATTTCACCGCTATAAATATTTTGCTGATCATCATAAATACCGCAATAATTACGATTATAATCTCAGCCTGCATATCCTGAACAACCGTTTTTACATGACGAATGATACCGTGTTACTTGCAGAGAACGATTCATTGTTCTCCCCGATCAGCCAGCTCAACTACAGCTATTACGACGATGAGGCGGAACTATTAGCTTCTTTGCGCCAGGATGCTGATGTACAGTGCATCGCAGGCCCTGATATTCCCTTTGGAAAAGCCCAGTCGCCGGCGCTGATGAACTACGCCGATGGCGTGGATACGATGCAGTTTTTGTTATCTTTATAGTCGATCTACGAAAGTCTTACTAATTAATTGTTAAAGGTGACCTTTGGTAAATCTCATTTTGTCAGTGCGTTGTTATTTTGTAGTGTCAGGCACAGAAATTGAAGATTTCCACCTGCACAATTTCAGAAAAATTAAATACTACAACAGATGAAACTAAAACAGGTATTTTCCACAGTTGTTATCAGTGCCATAACCGCTTTTGCCGTTATGTGGGGTTATGGAAAATTTGTAAAGAGCAGCAATACATTTGCCGGCCAGCAAAACGGCGAGATACCCGCTAATTACAAGCTTGCGGGCTTTAATGAAAATAATACCCTGCCGCCGGGCGCAGTTGATTTCACCCAGCCGGCTGCTGCAGCTTTGCCTGCTGTGGTGCACATCAAAACAAAAACCAATGCCAAGCAGGTAAGCAATAACCTGCCAAGGTCGCAAAGGCCGGCCAACCCGTTCGGCGACCTGTTTGATGATGACCTGTTCAACCAGTTTTTTGGAAGGGGCAATGGTTATGTACCTGAACAAAGAGCTTCCGGTTCGGGTGTGATCATCAGCGACGATGGATATATTGTTACCAATAACCACGTAGTGGAGAATGCGGATGAACTGACTGTAACACTCAACAACAAAAAATCTTATACTGCAAAAGTGATCGGTACCGATCCGGCCTATGACCTGGCTGTGATCAAGATCGATGCCACCAACCTGCCCTTCTTATTGTACGGAAATTCAGATGATGTGAAGATCGGCCAGTGGGTGCTGGCGCTTGGTTATCCGCTGAACCTGGAGACCACCGTTACAGCCGGTATCATCAGCGCAAAAGCAAGGAGCCTTGGCCTTAACAAGGGCACCAAAAACAATTCGCCGGTTGAATCATTCCTGCAAACAGATGCAGCCGTGAACCAGGGTAACAGTGGCGGTGCGTTGATCAACACCAGCGGCGCCCTCATCGGTATCAATTCAGCCATCGCATCTCCCACCGGTTATTATTCAGGCTACTCTTATGCCATCCCGGTAAACATTGTGAAAAAAGTGGTGGACGACCTGATCAAATATGGTAATGTGCAGAGAGGTTTCCTCGGCGTGTCCACTGCCAACTCCAATGATATCCCGGATGATCAGAAAGAAAAACTCGAACTGAATTATACAGGAGATGGATTGGTGATCACCAGTGTGGCTTCGGGCAGCGCCGCTTCGGATGCCGGACTAAAAAAAGGTGATATCATCAAATCAGTAAACGGTGTGGCTGTTACCATTCCATCTGAATTGCAGGAGTTGGTGACCAATTACAAACCCGGAGATAAAATTAGCCTCACTGTTTCCCGGAACGGGAAAGACGTAAATACTTCCGCCACGCTGAAAAACAAGATGGGTACTTTTGACATCGTGAAAGTGGACAATGCCGCCTTGTCGAAACTCGGCGCTGATTTTGCCAACCTGGATGCTAAAAAAGCAAAAGAATTTGGGGTAGCCGGTGGTGTGATCGTGAAGAA
>CAYVLT010000106.1:0-13294 GCA_964452405.1 uncultured Ferruginibacter sp. | reverse complement strand
AGCAGCATAGCCACCTGCGGCAGCCAGTTGTATACTTTGCCCGGGACAGGTTATAGCAGAATCAGGAACAATACCGAGCGGTGCAAAATCCCGCACCTGTATTTCGATGCTGTCATTGGCAACGGGATCGTTGATGTTGCAATTGTAGAAGGCTACAATTTTCAGGGTTTCTATTCCTTCGTCGATATTATCAATGATCGGGTTGATGTCCAGGAATATCTCTGATTGCCCGGCCGGTATTATTACGCCGGTTGGTAAAAGGTCCACGTCAATTCCGTTGGCGGCCGTGCCACTATATTGCAGGATGACAGCGGCTGGATCGCTGCTGGTAAAGGGTTTGCTGATTTTTAAACGGCGGCTGCTGCAACCTTCCACCACATAGGGTCTCCCTGCATCATCTGTAGGAAATGAACCTCCCAACCGTATGTTTTTAGAGGTGAGGCTTTTGGCCTGTAAAAAAACGCCGCTGTCAAAATTGTCATCCACCGCGTCGGTGATCACCATTTTCAAATGATAGGTTTGGCAGTTAATCACTTTGTCGGCCGCCACCAGCACTGTAGTGTGGCCATCGTGGGTAAAGTATGTGTTGCTGGTATTATCAACGTAGTAAGAAGGGTTGTTGTTACAGGAAACGCCTGCTACATTGTTTACATTCAGAATTGAAACGGGGGTATTCGTTCCCGGTACCAGGGCAATATTTTTAAAGCCGGTGATGCCCGGGCCCGAAATAAAAAATGCAAACGCGTCATTGAAACTGCACACATAGGTGGGGTCATATTCCTCTGAACTGAAAACATATTTGAAGCTGATGCTGTCACCGATCGGGATAAAATCAAATTCAAGCACACAGGCGTCGTACAAAGTGGCAGGATCTACACCCAACTCGGTGGCGATATCCATATCGCCGGGCAGGTTCCAGCTATTATCAGCAAGTACCGAGCTGGCAGCCCTGCTTCCATTACCATCCACCCCGTCATTTCCCCTTGCAGTACCCGCCCTGCCCGTGGTAAGCACTACGCCGCTGTCAATGCCGATATTGGTGTTGCCATCGTTGTAAAACGCGCCGGCCATCAGGCTGTTGCCGGTGAAATGTACATTGAAGACCTGCACCCCGTTACCCGTTAACTTTTGTGCCAATTCCTCCGGCGTAAGGTTGCTGTTGATCGACAACTGTCCCATACAGATCGATGAAATGCATAGTAATATCAATAACAGGCAATATCTGGCAGTGGAATTTCTCATCAGCTGCGCTAAAATAACTATAAATAAAGGATATTCCTTGCCATGGCCATCCTTTCAGGTATCCCTTAATTTTCTTTCAACCGCTTTTGCTGCCCGGTCGTTTGCCAGCCTGTGCCGGTTGGGTACAAAAATGCAATGCCCCGGTGAAATTGTATGAACCCGCTGCATGCTGATCAGGGAATGATGAAACGATACCCGATTCCCTTGATGGTGAGTATTTCGATACCTGGATCTTCTTTTAAATGCGCCCTGAGTTTGGTGATGTACACATCAAGATTGCGGGAGTTGAAAAAATTGTCGTTTCCCCACAGGAGGTTGAGGATATTGCGGCGATCGATCACGGCGTTCCTGTTTTCAAAAAGAAACTTAAGTAGCTCAGCTTCCCTGAATGATAGTTTTTGTTCCTTGTTTCCCTTCCGGAGTAACTGGTGACCGCAATGAAAGCGATAGCTGCCAATTGCAAAGGTTTCAACCGGGTTCTTTTTTTTATTACTGCTGCCGGTAAGTTTCAGGGCATGTTCAATCCGCACGATGAGTTCTTCCATACTGAAAGGCTTGCGGATATAATCGTTGCCGCCCGTTTTAAAGCCTTTCACCAGGTCTTCGGTTTGTGTTTTTGCGGTAAGAAAAATGATCGGGATGGTTGCATCCATTTCCCTGATCCTAGCAGCAAGCGTGTATCCGTCAACGTTTGGCAGCATAATGTCCAATACACAGATGTCGGGCCGTGCTGCACTGAAGGTGCCGGCTACCCTTGCGCCGTCCGTTTCCATCAATACGGTAAAGCCCCTGCTTTCCAGGCTTTCCTTTACTATCTTTCCAAGGAACAATTCATCCTCTGCATACAGTATTTTAACGTTCATGGTATTTTGGTAACAGGATGGTGAATGTGGTGTTACGGCCCGTTTCTGATTGTACACTGATGCTACCGTGGTGTTGGGCTACAATAAGGGCTACATAGCTTAACCCTAAGCCATAGCCTGCGGCATTATGGGTATCGCCGGCGGGTACACGAAAAAATTTTTCAAAAATCTTTTTCCTGTATTCCGGCGCAATGCCGATTCCGTTGTCGCTGATCTCCAGCAAAAGATACTGCTCCCGTTCTGTGCTGCTGATTGAAATCTGCGGCTGTTTACCTCCGTACTTGATAGCATTGTCAATTAAATTATACAGCACGCTCAGCAAATGAACCCGGTCTGCTTTCAGATCCAGGTTGCCTGTTGAATGGATGGTGATCACTGCATTGGCTTTGTTGAGCTGCAGCTGCATGGCACCCACCGCCTCCTGCACAATCGCATCCAGGTTCGTCCATTCAAATTGCAGGTGCGTTTCTTTGCGTTCTAAGATGGATAATTTTAGCACTTTGTCAACCAACAGGCTGAGCCTGCTTAATTCCTTGCCCGATATGTCCAGGTACTCCCGTGTTTTTTCAACATCATTCACTGCATTAAAATTCTGAAGCGCTTCGATGGCCACGCCAACCGTGGCAATGGGTGTCTTGAGCTCATGGGTGATGTTGCTGATGAAGTCATTTTTTATCGCCGCCAGCCTTTGCTGCCTGAGCACAGTGCGGTAAAATAAAATGAACGAGAATACGGTGAAACCCACTAAAAAAAATGAAAAAATAACCGGGAGTATTATTCTTTTCAATACCAGCAGGCCGAGATTCCCGAACTGTAGTTGATAACTGATAGGTTTTGCAAAACCCACGGTTACGGTCGACATATCCGGACCATCATCATCTACAGGGTCTTTCAGCCGCTGCACCGTAAAGGGGATATCCATCTTCCCGTTTTGCAATTCTTTTTGGTATGCTTTTGTGATAGCCGGGATGGTGAGCGTATCCTGCAGTGAATCCACGCCGTACAAAAACCTGATGATGCGGTTGCCATTCGGTGCATTGGTTTCTTCCAACTGCCTGGACATAGAATCGAGACTTCCATGCACGCCTTTTTTTAGCGTGATCAACACTTCCGAGTTTACCTGTGTACTGCCCGTTAAAGAATCTTTCAGTTTTTTCCGGAGGGTGTTCACCATTGTTACCACTTCGTTGCCGGGGCTCACTTTCAATTGCAGCCTGCGCATTGGGACACTGTCATCCCGAACGATCATCTGCAGGTGCCTGCCGGGAGTGCTGTCATGTTTATTGTCAAGGTCAATTTTTAATTGTTGTGTCTGCAGGTTCCGCACAGCTTCCTGGAACAACACCTGTGCATGGATCTCCAGTGATTTTTTTTCGCGGTAATAGTTTTCGCGGAGCCAATACACCTGGAAGCCGGTAATCACCAGCAACGATATCGCCATCAGCCATCCCAGTACAACAGGTGTTTTTTTCATTTTGGAAAATTAAACTTAAAATTTTCAATTGCCCTGTGCCGGGGGCTGCTATTAACCTTAATTAACTTTAATGCAAGGTGCGTTAACCTGCCTGCGCAACCAACTGCAATAGTTTTGAGTTAAAAATTTATAGTATGAAAAAAATCATTTTCGCCTGCCTGTGCACCTGCATGGGTGGCTTTGTGCAGGCGCAACAAACCGAAGGACGTGTGTTGTATGAACGCACGCTGCAAATGCAGATACATATCAACGACAATGCAGAGATTGAAAGGATGATGCCGCAGAGTCGTACAGACCGGTTTGAGCTGAACTTCGCCGGCAACAGGTCGATCTGGAAGCATGTGGAAGACGATAATGTACCGGATGAAATAACCGGTGGCGGAGGGGGCGTGCAGATCAAGATGATTGCGCCCGGTATGGATGATATTTCATTTTTCGATTTTAACAAGGGACTTAAAGTGGAACAAAAAGATTTTATGGGGAAGCAGTTTTTGGTAAGTGACAGCATCAGGAAACTTAACTGGAAACTCACAGATGAAACAAAAGACATTCTTGGCCATACTTGCAGGAAAGCCGTAGCCCAAAAGATTGGTAAGCACAGCACGATGAATATTGAAAATGGGAAAATGGAAAGGAAGGAAGTGGAAGATACCAGTGCGATCGTGGCTTGGTTTACCACTGACATACCGGTGAGCGCAGGCCCGGAAGTGCAGGGACAATTACCTGGCCTCATCCTGCTACTTGATATGGGCGACGGTAAAGTGGTTTACCAGGCAAAAGAAATTTCTGCCCAGGCAGATGTAGCCGCCATCAAGGAGCCGGTGAAGGGTAAAAAAGTTACACCTGCCGGCTTTAACGATGAACGTAATAAACTGATGGATGAGATGCAAAAAAACAACCAGGGAGGTAACAGGAGGGTGATCATCCGGAACTGATATGCTACCGCTACTGTTAATCAGCCGCCGTTCAGGCGGCTTTTTTTTGGAGTTATCTTTGAGGAATGATCACTAACGTTGACGGATAAAGCAGGTTATGGCTTTTAAAAAAGCGATGCCTGTTTTGGGTACAGGTGGCGGAAACATCGCCCGGAAGCCGGCTATCGCCGGATCACCTGTATACCATCCCTTCTTGCTTTTCCCAGCACTGTTTTATTGAGATTGTAAGCGAAGCTGAGCAGGAAATAACGGCGAAGGTTATTCGTACGGGTATCTTCTATATAGTTAAGGTTGGCATTCCTGCTGACCGCAAGATTTTTATCAAGCAAATCATATACAGACAGTTTTATTTCGCAACGGTTAAAGTGTAGCAGCTGCTTGCTGAGCGACATATTCCACAGCGGTACCTGCTGGTTATAGCCGGCAGCCTGCTGGTTCGTAATGCGGTAGTTAAAATCGCTGGAGAAAAAAAAGCCGTGAGATAACTCCAGGTCAATAACGGCGCTGTATTCCTGGTTCAGGTAGTGATTGCCGGCAGAAGGTTGAAGGGAATAGCTGGTCTTAATTAAGTCAAGGTTGGCAGCCAATGACAGTGACAGGTGATCGGTTGGTGTCATGTCAAGTCTTGCTGCCGGTGAAAGCACGAGTTGACGGATGTTGTTAGCCTCGTGTTGGGAAAATTGCCGGGTGTTGTTGAATGCAGTGCCGGCGCTGATCTCCATAGTGGCCTTTAAAAAACGTACCGGGTAACTGAAACTGATTGCGCTGTTAATATTGTACACACCGTTTGTATTCACCGGCATCACACTGTCAATTCCCAGTTCATTTACATAGTTGCTGTTTACGATTTTATGTTGCGTGGCCCTAAAATCAACAAAAGCAAATAGGTTCCTGTTTTTAAATGGATTTACAAACGACGCATTTAATTTCAACTGGTGCGTATATTCCTGGTCCAGTGCGGGATTCCCTAAGCGCACATAAAGCGGGTTACTGTTGTCGGGAACAGGTTGCAATTGTGTGATGGAGGGTTGATTTGTAAACGTGTTGTACCTGAGTGTGATGTTTTTATCACGGTTGAACTGGTATTGAAACCGTGCCTCCGGCAGCAGCACACTGAACTGCTTTTTGATAAAGGGCAGGTAAGCGTTTCCGTTAGCAGAATTTCCCTCAAGACCCGAGTGTTGATAGCTGGCACCGGCAGAAAAATTGTATTTTCTCTTTATTTTTCTGAAACGGACTGCCACATACCGGCTGTTGTAAGTACTGCTGTAATCGTTGGTGAGGGCGGCGTTGGGCAGGTCGAACTTTCCACTGGTTGCGTTATAATCGAAGGTGGATTTTTCCGCTGTATTTTTATTGGCAGCGCTTCCCACACTGAATTCAAGTAGGGCCCGTTTAAAAACAGGCTCGGTGTACAGCATTTTTGCCGTGTATCCACGAAGACTGGCGGTATTGGCGTTTTCCTGGTTGATGGAATCACTGGTTAGCAGTGCCCCGTTGGTATCGAAAAATTCTGTGACGGCATGTAACGCACCATTACCCTTACTGTTGTTGAAACTGCTTTGCAGGTTCACTGAAAATGTTCGTCCCCTGCGGAGAAATTTTCTGCGGTATAAGATGCCGGCGTCAAAATTATTGCCGTTGCTTACCGATTGGTTGGTGCTGCTGCCATCATTGATGAGGAGCTGGTTGCCAGAACGGGTGCTGTAGCCGGATGAGGAGTGATTGCTGTTGCGCTGGCTGCCGGCACTCAAATTGATCTTTACCGAATTAAAAGTGTCTGCAAGTATGTCAGTATTGATGTTCACACGATGCGTGGTAGCCAGGTTATCAGAAGATCCCTGTTGTTGGTAAAGGTTTTGAGGGGTGAAGTACTGCCGTTGCAATTGCGTTTCCCGGTAAGGATTATAACGACTAAAAAAATAATTGCTCCTGAAATCTGTTTTGCTGCCGATGATGTTATTGTAGTTGAAACCGGTGCCAAATATGGTATTGATGCCGGTATTGTTTCCGCCGATCAGTCCCGCCACGGGGTCGTCCTGTGAAATACTGAGGTTTATCTCTCCATTTCCTCCCATTCCTTTCAGCCGGTTGAGTGCGCCGGAAAAATTAAGAATATCCATGAAGGAGAAACCCTCTGCATTGCTGTTATTTGCCATCCCGATCACCGATACCTGGCGGGCGCCCCTGAATGCATTCACATTGAATCTTCCTTCATAACGGTTACCTGTACCTGCACCTGCTTCCACTTTTCCAAACAAACCTTTTTTCTTATCTTTTTTCAATGTCAGGTTGATCGTTTTTTCGCTATTGCCGTCGTCGAAGCCTGTCATTTCAGCTTGGTCACTTAGCTTGTCATATACCTGCACTTTGTCTACCGCTTCAGCGGGTAGGTTTTTGGTGGCCATCCTGGGGTCATTGCCAAAAAATTCTTTTCCATCCACCAATACTTTCTGCACTTTTTCGCCCTGTGCTTTTACGGTGCCATCTTTCTCCACCTTAACACCTGGTAATTTTTTCAGGAGGTCCTCCACGCTGGCATTCGGCCTTGTTTTGAACGAGGAGGCATTGTATTGGATCGTATCACCGACCAGGGTCACCGGGGGCGCTTCGTTGCTGATCACCACTTCCTGTAAGGTAGTTGAATGATCGGTAAGCGGTATAATGCCCAGGTCATGGCTTTTGCTGCTGTCGGTAATTGAAAGGTACCGGTTGATGGAATGGAAGGAAGCATGGGTAAACAGCAGGCGGTATTTCCCATTGTTAAGATGACTCAACTCAAAGCGGCCATTGTTGTCCGTCATTGAAAACGATACCAGGGAGGAATCCTTTTGTAATAACAGCGTGACAGTAACGCCGCTGATATTTTTTTTTGAGGCACTGTCCGATAAAGTGCCTTTAATGGTGCCGGTTTGGCCGGATGCTGCTGTTGAGATCAGCAAGGCGAAAAGAATACAATACATGCGATGTTTCATGGCTATAACTTATCGCACAAAACTATCTGTAGCGCCTAATAAAGAGGGTTAATTAAACCGGGTTTAAGGTTAATTAATGTTAACAGCTCATTGAATGATATCGCTGCATTGCAATGAGCATGAAAAAATGGTCGGGAGATAGCAGCTCTTTTTTATTCAAGATGAAGGTTGCCCGGTATTTCAAAGTTTTTTCCTGGTGCCACGGTTAACCGCGATCCTTGTGGCAGGCTGTAAGGAATGTTCAACAGGCACTGCCCGTTTGATATAGGGTTGATGAGGATACTGTTACCACTAAAGAGGGTGGCAGGGGGTGCGAGCTGGTATTTCCAATTACCGGTATCTGTCCAAAGCCCGTTGCCGGTAAACTCGTATTGAGTATAAAAGCTGCCGGTAAAAGGAGAGATATCGAAAGCGCTCAGCTTTTGATTTACAGTTAAAGTGAATGGACCCACCGTTCGTACAAATTGCTCGTTGCTGATATACCCGTGCCTGTTATCCCTGAAACTGATACCTTCACTTTGACCCATCACAGTCGCATCCGGCAGATCGATCCGTCTTTTGTTGCCGGTGAAAAAACTGTCGGCCTTGTAATCAGACAAAATATGCAGGTAATGATTACCGGTGCCGCTGTTCTGGTATCCCAGCAACACAATGATGTTTTCGCCCGCCACTTTATCTGCCGCCGTTACGAGGTAGCCGGTGTTTAGTGTCTCCATTGGCACTGCGGTGTAGGATCCTGCACTGTCTGCATCAATGCGGTAATGGGTTGTTGTGTTGTTTACCCAGTTTTTCGAAAACAGGTGAATCTTTTTGTTGTCAACGATCATCGCTTCACAATCAAAGGCCGTGTTGTTGTAACCTGAGGCCTGCACCGGTTGTGGTTGATCAGCGTATATGAAATTGATGATCTGTAGGTCGTTAAACGGAATGGTGTCAACAGCATTTTCCAAATGAATGGAACTGAAAGGAAATTTATAAATCCGGAGGTCCGTTCTGCCACCTGTTTGGTTGTTGCCAAAATCGCCAATGTACAGGTTGCTGCCATCAAAAGCAATGTCTTCCCAATCGCCATTGGTCACCCCGGCCAGTATCACTCTTTGCGTTATCGTATTGCTGGTGCTGTCAAGCCGGTACAGGCAGGGCTTGCCACCGCGATCGTTGAAGGTCCACAAGTAACCGCCTGCCATTTGCAAACCACTGCTTTCGGGTACGGAGTCTGATAATGGGTCCACTTTTATTTCGGGCGTATAGCCCGTACTGTTATAGGTGCAACTTCCATTGTTAACGGTGGCGGAAGCGTTGAAATTATTTGCCAGTGGATCGGTGCATCCCGGCAGTTGTGCCAATATATCAGCTTTAACCAGCAGGAATATTACGAGGAAGTATAAAGTTGCTGTGCACTTCATGGCTGGCAATTTACTGGATCGCATTGATTTTACTCACAAATACGCCCACAAAGCGGGGAAGCTATTACTCAATTATCCCTGTTTGATGGATACACAGCCCGCATCTGTTGCGGGCCGGCAGCGGCTGTAAAGGGGTTTTCACAAAATATTGTCATCTGATCCTGCTTAGCATAGTTTTTAAGGTTAAAAAGAAAAACAATTATTATGAAACAGATGATTATTGCCTTGCTGGCCATGTCGGTGTTGCCGGGCTGCGTATCGAAAAAACTATTGCGTCAATCACAGTCAGAAACCATGCAGTTAAGAAGCGACAGTGCCAGGCTGGCGGGCCAGGTAGCCCGGCAGGAGGATAATATTACCACCCTGAATGGAAATATTGATGGATTAAAAAAAGACATCACTGCCCTTAACGGGAGAATATCCAATCTCAGCAACCAAAACAGCCAGTTGGGTCAGCAAACAGCCGATCAGCAAAACCTGCTGCATCAAACCAAGTTAACGGTGGAACAACAGCAGCACCGACTGCAACAACTGCAGAACCTGTTGCAGCAGCAAAAAGACAAATCGGAACAATTGAAAAACAAAATGTCGGAAGCGCTCAAGGGATACAATTCAAATGATCTTACCGTGGTACAAAAAAACGGGAAGGTGTATGTGAGTCTCTCTGAAAATTTATTGTTTCCCTCGGGCAGTGCGGTCGTTAATAAAAAAGGAGTGGAGGCGCTGTCGAAGCTGGCGGCTGTATTAAACCTTAATAACGATGTGGCCGTAGACATTGAAGGACATACCGACAGCATTCCCATCAGGGGGAGGTACACGGATAACTGGGACCTGAGTTCTGCAAGAGCCAATGCCATCGTGCGGATATTGGTGAATAATTATAAGGTGGATCCGGCCAGGGTAATTTCGTCTGGCCATAGCAGTTATGAGCCGGTTGATACCAACAGCACAGCAGAAGGACGGGCAAAAAACCGGCGCACAGAGATCATTCTTTCCCCGAAACTGGAAGAGATGTATAAATTACTTGAATAACACCTGCGGGAACCGGTGGCAACGCCGGTTCTTTTTATTTCACGATTGCTCCCTGTTCGATCCAGCAGCGGATCAGGTTTCTTTCTTCGGGGGTGATATTGGTTTTGTTGTTCTGGGGCATCGTTTTGGTGATCACCACCCGTTGCATGATCAGGTCTTTCTTTTTTACAATATCCTCCGGCGTATCATATACCACCCCGTTTGGCGGAGCGGTGTACACATCATCTGTTGGTTTTGCCGAATGGCATTGAACACATCTTTTTTGCACGATGGCATTCACTGCCGCAAAGCTTACATTGGGAGTGCATTCATCCGTGCTTTTTACCGGCGCTGTCACAAAGCAAACCCCAAGCAGCAAAAGCACGGATACCGGCAGGATGTATACATTGTATTTTCCTTTTTCCTTCAGGTTGAGGTAATGTTTCACGCCTGCTGCGCCGAGAGAGATGGCTGCCAACACAGCCCAGGAATAGCGGTTGCCGAATGTACTTGGGAAATGATTGCTCACCATAACAAATAACACAGGCAGCGTAAAGTAATTGTTGTGTAAGGATCTTGCCAGCGCTTTTTTTCCATAAGCAGGATTCACCGGTTCACCGATTTTTGCGGCAGCCACCATTGCCTTCTGCCCGGGAATGATCACAAAAAAAACATTGGCTGCCATCAACGACCCGATCATAGCGCCGAAATGAATATAAGCTGCCCTGGCGCTGAACACATGGGCATAAAAAAAGGCGAAGCCGGTAAGCAGGGCAAAGCCAACCAATGCGAATGCCAGCGGCCGGTTGATGAGGGGCGACTTACAGAGCAGGTCGTATAACAGCCACGCCACCACGAAAGAACCGATGCCGGTAGCGATAGCAGCAGCAGGGGTGAGGGCGAGCACATTGCTGTCTATCAACATGGCTTTCGCATTGAAATAATATACCACGAACAGCAAACTGAAACCGGATACCCAGGTAAAATAAGCTTCGTATTTAAACCAATGCAGGTGTTTGGGTAAGGTTTTTGGAGCCACCTTGTATTTTTCAAGGTAATAAAAACCGCCGCCGTGTACTGCCCATAAATTGCCCGCCAGTTCTTCCCGCACATCTTCTGTACGGTTGAGCGCATTCTCTAAAAACACAAAGTAAAAAGAAGCCCCGATCCAGGCAATGCCAAAAGTGATGTGCATCAACCGCACCACGATGTTGAGCCATTCCATCAGGTGGCCCTCATAAGGCGTGCCTTTAACGATATACCAGGTGTAAGCCACCAGTGCAATGATCACCAATACCAGTGAAGTGTAGGTAAAACCCTGCGACAGGGAGAGGTGCTCATTTTCCTGCTCCCCGGAGTCGGCCGATGCTTTGTGCAGGTGATGAAACTGGTAGGTCATTATCACCAGCATCACCAGGATAAAACTAAGAACCGCATAAACCAGCACATGCACCATTATTCTGCATTTTTTGTTTTATTGATGGTCACAATTTAAAATATTGTTTTGTATTTTTATCGTTTCTAAAAATTTTTCAGTGAAAGGGTTTCATAGTACAAGGGTTGTATTGCCGGGACAGATCAAAGAAGCAGTGGTGCTGGTGGAAGATGGAAAGATAGCAGATGTAATGTATGGTATTCCGCCTGCTGATATTGAACTGGTGGAGCTGGGTAACAGCCTGCTGATGCCGGGAGTGATCGATCCGCATGTACACATCAATGAGCCGGGCCGCACTGAATGGGAAGGGTTTGAAACAGCCACCAAAGCTGCCATTGCAGGAGGCGTAACCACGCTGGTGGACATGCCCCTCAATTCATCACCTGTAACCACCACGGCTAAAGCCTTCGACGCAAAGCTGGCTGCCGCAAAAAATAAGCTGCATTGCAATGTGGGATTATGGGGTGGCCTGATACCGGGTAATACCGGCGACATAGAACCCCTGGTAAAAAAAGGCGTGTTGGGCTTTAAAGCCTTTCTTACCCATTCAGGCATCGATGATTTTCCGAATGCAACAGAAGCAGACCTGAGAAAAGCGATGCCGCTGATCGCAAAACATGGCCTTCCTTTGCTGGTGCACTGCGAGCTCACGGATGATAAAAAGCGTACAACCGGTAACGTAAGATCCTATAATAATTATCTTACCAGCCGCCCGGCAGCCTGGGAAAATGAAGCAATCGCCCTCATGATTTCGCTTTGCCGTGAATTCAATTGCCGCACACATATTGTTCACCTGTCGGCCGCAGAATCGTTGAAGCAGATTGCAGCAGCCCGCAAAGAAGGATTGCCATTGACGGTGGAAACAGGTCAGCACTACCTTTATTTCAACGCCGAAAATATTCCGGATGCACAAACACAGTTCAAATGTGCACCACCCATCCGCGAAAAAGCCAATAACGATAAACTTTGGCAGGCCCTGAAAGACGGGCTCATCGATTTTGTGGCAACTGATCATTCTCCTGCCACGCCTTCCTTAAAAGAAATGGAGAGCGGCGATTTTATGAAGGCATGGGGTGGCATCGCTTCTATCCAGTTTGCCCTGCCTGTGTTGTGGACGGCAGCCCGGCAGCGGGGTTGCGATTTTACAGATATGGCCCGTTGGTTGTGTGAAAATCCTGCCAGGCTGATCGGGCTCTCCCATCAAAAAGGAAGTATCGCAAGGGGTTTTGATGCCGACCTGGTTGTAGTGGATGATGATAAATCATTCATCGTGGAAGAAGCCATTTGTCATCACAAACATAAATCCTCACCCTACATGGGAGAGATACTCAGTGCCGTAGTGCAACAAACTTACCTGGCGGGACAAAAGGTGTATGACAACAGGAAATTCCTGCACCTCAACCAGGGAAAAATAATTTTGCGGCAGTAAGGTGCCGGCAAGATTTTAGTATCTTATCAATAATTTCAATCAACCTGCTTTACAAACGCTATTAAAAAGAACGATGCATCGCTATGAGCGCAAACACTTTTAACAACCTGATCGACCTGGCAGCAGAAAGGCTGGGCGGAAAAGCTTTATTATGTACAGATGATTTTTTTGCTGAAAAAGAAAACCTGCTGAAACCGGGTCGTGGCATTTTTATTGCCGATAAATACACCGACCGGGGAAAATGGATGGATGGATGGGAGAGCCGCCGGAAGCGGGTTCCGGGGCACGACTGGTGTGTGATTCAGCTCGCTACTTCGGGCAGGATTCATGAAGTGGATATTGATACCAATCATTTTTTAGGAAACCATCCGCCCTTTGCTTCGCTGGAAGCCGCTTATATCAGCGAGGGGAGCAATGCCGGTTTTGACACAGTGGAATGGACGGAGATCCTTCCCAAAATGTCGCTGCAGCCCGGATCGCAGAATATTTTTGAAATAGAAGACCGGGAGGTTTATACGCATCTT
>CAYVLT010000105.1:0-13437 GCA_964452405.1 uncultured Ferruginibacter sp. | reverse complement strand
AAATTGCATTGATGAAGAAGCCTGCGCTCACCAGTGCACAGGTGCAAAGCTTTGCTGGTAATTTATACAACAAACTATTGGCAAAAGCAGATGCCGCTGAAGTATCATTGGCGAAAAAGATCATAGCGCAAACACCCGCTGCCAGCGACTTGCCGGAAGCAGCCGTTACGGCATTGCTCCAGGGCCACAATGCAGTTGCACTTGCGATAGCACTCAAAGCGGTGATGGTGGATCCCGCAAACCTGAATAACCAAAATAACCTTGCAGCGCTGCTTACGCAATGCGGGTATCCCGGGCAGGCGATGCCATTGCTGAAAAAACTATACAATGATGCACCACTCAACAGCAGCATCTATAATAACATCGCCTATGCATGGCTTGCTGTGGGCGAAAGAGACAGTGCTGCATTGTTCAGCGGCATGGCGGGCATTGTAAATCCTAATCACCCGGATGCTAAAGTGTGTGGCGGAATACTAAAGGAAGGAACCAGTCCCACAGAATCAACGGAAGATTTAATCGATGGTTTGGAAAACGGCCTTGATCCTTTCACCGAACAATTGATAAAAAACAGCAATGGCAGTGATAAGCCGGTGGAAGTTTCTTTTGAAAAAATTATGCGTAGCCTGCCCGTATATGAATTCATTCCTAAAAACTGGATGACGATACCGGAGATAGAAGACAATGTTGCTGCATTTAATGCCAACAGGTCAAAGCAAAGAGGCTTTGACAAAATGTATGATCAGTTCATCAACAAGATAAAGGAGAGGGAAGAAGAATTAAGTAAAGAAGCAGATGATCTCATGAGCCAGGATGAAGCAAGTGCTGCATCTACGTTGATGAAAGAAGCGATGGCTGGAAAAAGTCTTATGACACCATCGGCAATTATTGTTTTAAGAGCGTTGCATAGTTACCAATTAAATGCATCCAGGGATTTTGCAAATAAGATGACACAACTGGCGCAATGGAAGCATGCTCTAATGGTACAAAAAGAAAACGAGATAAGGGCTATCTATGCCAAAATTGACAGTAAGAAACGCACCAGCTGTGAACAGTTTAAGGGTGCTCTTGATGGACTTGAAAACGGGTATATGCAACAGGTGAACCCGGTGTTTAGAGCCGCCTACGAAGAGCGTGCAGAAAACCTGAGACAATGGATAAATGCATGGGCCACCTGGAATTGGTTCGTGGCAGGGAATGTAAGAAACACCGTTCTGTTGCAGGACATTGGTGCCGTGAGCGGTTTGTTTGAAATGTACATATCGCTGGTGAGAGATATGGAAGTACTGGATGAGCATTGCTCACCAAAGCCAAACGATCATGTAACGGAATTTGATGCACCGCCCATTCCGGATTTTACCTGCCCGATTGTGGTGGGTATGCCTTCTGGTAAAGAATGGAGAAAATTTGCCAATGGCGTGAAGAATTTTGATGACAATGCACCGGGTATTAAAAAAACAAACAAGCCCGTGCCGAATGTATCGGTTGCTTATGGCGCTGGTAAAATGATTGCTGAGCCTGGTTTTGACCCAACGATAAAAACAGCCGATGGTACGATAAACCCTGTTTTGCCTGATATTCCGGAGCTGGATGAACTAACTCCGCCGGCACCAAAAAATTATTTTCCTCAAAAGAAAACCGGCAGCACGGCCACTAAATTAACGGATGAGCAATTTAATCAGTCAGTGGAAAGCGGGCTCATTGCCAAACTGCACCAGTTGAATGAAAAAAGAAAGCAGCAGCAGGATGCAATGAACAAAGCGATTGATGAACGATTGTATGAACAACTGGTAGCACTCAATAAAAAAAGACAGGCCGGCAATAAAGACATGGATCAATTAACGCCACTGGTAAAACTGCCGCTGGATGAGCTGACACCCCTGATTCAAATAGATGAACTGGCGCCGCTGGATAAAGACATGCTCAGGCGACACAGGCTCATAAAAGAGCTGAATGAAAAAGCCTCTGCAAAAGCATGTGAAGGCGTGAAGAAAGCAAATACAGCCGCAGAAAGGAAAGCGGCATTTAATAAAGCATTGATGGAACTAAGCAACCAGGTAAGTGTGCAAACAGATGAAGAAATGAACACACAAAAAATAAAACAGCAGTTACTTGAAATGCAGCAAACGGGATTACAACCCACCATCAACAGCGGCATGCAGAACCCCGATATACAGTACTTGCCGAAAAATATTTTTAACTAAAGAAAAAATGATCATGAAGTTTATATCCCTTGTTTTTGCAATCATCTTTTCCATGGATTGTTATGCGCAAATAAGCAAAGAAGAACGCATACAGGACAGCATCATCGGCTGGGACCCGAATAATATATACGACCATTATTTGAAACCACAAACTACAGCAGACGGTAAGCAAAAAATGTTATACCTGGATAAGATTGCGGAGTGGGTGAAGAAAAGTTACACCCCTGTGGCCGGGCTGGGTGAATACGAACGCTATGTAAATGCTACCAACTACTTTGATGTATTTCATATATGGGATGTTGATTTTAATCATTTGGATGCAAAGAAGAGATTCAGGCCCATTGGTGAAACGGGTTTCCCCAGGTTTTGGATTGGTGCCAATTTTATACCCGGTGCATGGAGCCTTGATTTTATGAATAAAGGCGATTGGTTTTTTACCGTGGGCCCTGATGGTGCTGTGTCAAATACCAGGATTGACAGCGATGCAAAAATGAAAGGACGGGATCCTAAAATTTCGCCCAGTGCCTATCCCTACCTGCCGTGGATCAATGAAACAGAAACCATTTACCTGGTGCCCGGCAACAAGCTGCCCATGCGGCTTGCAACCAAAGGAGAATTTTTAAACCGTGCATTGGAGCGGATGGATTACGTGGAAGACAGTTTAGTGAAAGAAGAAATACAAAAAGAATGGCGCAAGGATGCAACCACGCAGGCAAACATTAAAAAAACAAAAAAGGAGGAAGTGGATCGCATTCGCAGCGGAATAAAAAAATATTTAGACAAATACAGCAACCGCCTGAACGAACCGGCATACGTAGATGGACTCCAGTTCCGGTGGTATGATTTTGACCCCAACGACGATGACTTGTTTGCTGAAAGAAAAAATGCATTTCAATACCCGGTGTATATTATAGATGCGGCTACCATTAAAAAAATGAGTGATAGTAAGCCTTTGTGGATCACCATCACTTTCGCTTATTCAAAACCAACTGATGGCAACAAAAACCAGGAAGCATACAAGGCGCTAACACAAAACCTGAACCTCGACTACATCTACAATTATTTTTTCGATCCTGAAAAAGTGAGAGGTAGAGAATATACGCCGGCAAATGAAGCTGGGCTAAAAGCCAGGCTGGATGGCTATCGAAGAAAAAACAAATATGACATGGCGCCTGCAGGTAACAACACCAAACTTGCCGCAGGCGTTCTGTTCCAGGAAGATTTTTCAGGAGACAGCGAAGGCAGCGAACCGGCAAACTGGTATTATTACAAAGCCGGTGCTACACCCTTCACTATTTTGAAACCGGAAAATGAAAACGGTCATTGGTTAAAGCCGGGCTTTGGCAGGGCGATACGACCAAAAGTTATGAAGCAGTTGCCCGCCAATTTCAAAATGGAATGGGACGTACTGGCAGATGCAAATTATACAGATAATATCGGGCCGTCCATTCGCCTGGAACTTTCTAATGGCAGCATCAGTGCCAACAATAGTTTCGGTAAATCGCAGGATGCCAAAAGCGCTTCGGTTGGTATCAGCATTGTAGCAGGCAATGAAGCGGACTACAACAATAATAATTACCGCGGCGAAGCAAGAATTGATGTGAAAAACTATCCTGAGGTGAATGAAGAAAATTTCAACAAAGGACTTGTGGCGCAATGCCCGATACGGGAATTCACCAACCAAAAAACAAAAGTGCATGTAACGGTGCAGGTGCAAAACGGGGGTATCAGTTTTTATGTAAACGATAAACTGGTGCTGAAACCGAATGACTTTACACTACAATACGGTGGCGCCTGCAAACTCTGCGACCTTCCATCTGACCTGCGTTTCCGCAATTTTATCCTCAGCAATACTTCCAACAACAGGGATGTCGGGATTTATGTAAGCAATTTTAAGATTACTGCTTTGTAGGTTTTGTAACCAGCATTTGCTTTTCAATGTAACAGTGGTGCGTCGCATACTTGTACATGTATACAGGCAGCCTCGGTTCCTTGTGATGGAAGTTGCTCCGCAACAGGAAAGCCGAAAGAAAAATATTTAAAAGAAGTGTTTGCAATATAGTTCATGCCTGGATAAAACACTTCCGGGTGTTTCATTTGAAACCCGTTGCAACAACATGAGTTGAATCCTGGCTCCATGCCTTGTTGCAGGCCAATGGCTGCCGGATAACAGTGGATACCGAAGCGCAGCGCAGGTAGTAACGGATAGCCGGAACCGGAGCTGCACAATGGTTTGCTGCATCCAGCCCCTGGTATGCCACTGCTTCGGTAATTGTTTTCACGAGCAGGCTTGTTAAAATTAGCGCCTCCGCCTTTCTAAAAATCCCGCTTTTACAGGATACGTTATCTCTGGTGTTTGCCAAATCTTTACAGCATAAAGTCAGCAGTTATGAAATACTTTTTCTTTTTAGTGATGGTATTGATGATGCAACCGGTAATAGGCCAGGAGAGCTTCGACCTCATGAAATTTACCGCACCAACGGGATGGAAGCGCATAGATAAAGACGATAACATTGAGTTTAGCAAAATAAAAAATAACAACTGGGTACAGGTCTTCATTATTAAATCAACCACCAGCGCTGGCACTGTGCAGGACGATTTTCAAAATGAATGGAATAGATTCCTGGGTTTGCACAATCCCACTACACCACAAACATCAGAAGCTACTGCGTTCAATAACTGGCAAACGATAACCGGTGTTGGCAGCTTCACTTTCAACCGCAAACCCGTGGCCGCACAGCTCACAGTGTACACCGGTTACAACAGGTGCTTCAGCATTATTGTGAATACAAACAGCAGTGACTTCAACAGTGAAGTGAAGAATTTTTACAGCAGCATTGCTATCAATGATGATGCGGTGGCTCAACTGGTAAACCAGCAGCAGGGTGGTGGCAATACACAGAGCACTGCAGAAAATAATGCAGGCAGCAATAGCAGTGAAACATTTACCCCTTCCGGGCCAATGGCTACCGGCTTCACGTTTAACAGCACCAACTTTGATGATGGATGGGTAAGCACTGTGCAGCAGGACTGGGTGGAAGTAACCAAAGGCAACATTAAGGTGCTGTTGCATTATCCAAAAGAGGGCACCATGTTTCCTGCGGATGCGGGCAAGCTCGCTAACGATGCCTGGAATATACTGGTAGCGCCACGCTACAGTAATATGCAGGATTACAAATTCATTTCACCTTCAGGCGATGATGGCAGCCTGGCTTCTAAAATTGCCATGGCAACTATGACCGAAAAAAGCAGTGGAAGTTCCGTCTTTGTCGTTTTGTTTAACCGCACGGCTGGATGGACAGAAGTGATTGTACCCAACGTGAAAACGTTTACAGATGAATTCGGTTTTGATCCCACATCAGTGCGTTTTGGTACCAACAGCCACAACTGGGGTGGATGGATTGTAACAACCAGTACGGGCGCTACCATTGATGCCAATGGCAGCGTATTTACCAAACTGGATGCCATGCTTTTAAAAAACAAATTTGCTGTAAGTGCGGAAGATTTATATGGCACGGGTGAGTGGGCACAGAATTTCAGCAGCAATACTTTTTGGGCGAATGCGTACAACGGTGCTTTTGAGGGCGTGAGCACCTACGCGGCTTCCAAATGGTTCATCTTCGCCAGCGGCCAATCTTACAAATGGCATATTGTTGCGGTAAACACTTATGGCGGCAGTACAAACGGCGTGAAGGCCGATGCGGAAGGCACATTTAAATCACTTGGCAACTGGCAGCTATATTTCAGCAATATTGAAGGCAAACCAAAAAAGTATGATGCTTACTACACCGCCATCAAGGGCGGCAGAATTCTTTGGATGAATGATGCAGAACATCCGGGTTCAGGGATCTTCCAGGGTTTTTCAAAAAAATAAAACAAATATTAAATTAAAAAAAACGAAGATGAAAAAGCTTATCACCATCCTGTTGTTGTTGCCGTTGATGGCAACTGCTCAAAAAGTTGTAACCACTTATGCAAAATTGTATGATGCCAACGGTGCACAAATTGCAGGCGACGGAATGCAACGGGGCTATGAAAAAGCCATCACAGTGCTCACGTTAAGTACCAGCGGTAAAAACAATAGCCAGGTAAACTTCACGATGAACATTAGTGGAGCCGCTGCAGATCTAAAAAAAGCAATGACAGGGAAGGGGCTGACAAAAGGACAAATAGTGGTGTTGCAGCCAGGTACTGATGGGATGCCTGCGCTCCAATACATCATCAGCATGGAAGATATGCAGGTGCGTGCCTGTGCTGAAACAGTTGGCTGCGGTGGTGTCACTACCACATCCGTAACATTGGTGGCTACCAGGATTGGCTGGACTTATTACTCCTCAGGTGGAAAAGGCAATTCATCTGTATCCAATAAATATGGTTATGATAACAGCACAGGCGCCAGCTGGACGAATTTTTAAAAGCAATATATCCAACCAAACAGCGGTATTTTTTCAACTGCTTACTGTTGTTGTATCTGGCATAACAAATTGATCGATTGATGGGTTGTTAATTGAATTATTAACAACCCTTTTTATTTGTCCATTACCCGGCAACGGGCATAATTCGAAATAAAAAATGCTGGAGTGGATGCTTTGAAAACCAAGCTGGGGGTATTGAGCGTTGCTAAATATCCTGTTTTTACAGGATATGATATTATAAACATTGATCACATATTTGTGATGGTTAAAAGTATTTTATGTATAGTATCTCCATCACCTCAGTCACACACCGTGAACATTGTGATTGCATGTGATGGGCAATACATTTGCCTGAAACGATTTACTGGAACAATTAAACCGGTTAACAATGAAAAAGGTATTTCTCTTTCTTTTCGTGTGTTTTGCCATCAATAGTGCAGAAGGCCAACTTTTAAAAAAGCTGAAAGATAAAGCACAAAAAGCGGTGGATCCAACTGCCAGAAAAGCAGATCCCAATCAGCAGGAAGCTGCAACAGAAGAACAGTCATCCAGTCAGAATAAAAACGCAGCAAAGTGGCAACCCACTTCCGATTGCGAAAAGCAGTTTGTGTTGCAGACCGGAGAAATATTTTTTTATGATGAAACAAAAGTGGTAGCCATAAACGGCCAGGTGAGTTACTCGTTTGTGATTCAAAATAAAAACCATGAGTATTTTTTGATTGAAGATGGGAAGCGGTCCGGGCCGTTTAAAAATGCGCCTGTTGAGCAGATGAATATTGTGTCGGATAAGAAATACAGCAGTGAAGACAGCGGTGGAAGTGAAGGTGCTGATGATATCAAAATTGGCAACGATGAAAAAGATGCGGTAACGGAACAGTACAGTAAAGCAATCAATGGTAAACTGTACATAGTTTTTAATGGTAAGAACTATGGCCCATACGATTTCATTGCTAAGATCAAAGTGTCGCCGGACAAAAAGAAAATTTGGGCTGCCGTTGTTACCGGTGGTCAAAGTGAAATGATGAGCAGGATAGGTATTGGCGCTTATGCACTGGTGAATGAAGCAGGTGTTTCACAAAAATTTGAGGGCCAAAATAGTTTTGCCACCAGGTTAGTCGTAAGTCAAAATTTTAAGGCGGCTGCTTTGAGTGTAATGGACAATACCTCGCAAAAAGCTGTAGTGATGTCATCCACCGGGAAAAAGCAGGAGAGCAGCATGGCTGATGTTTATTCAGGAGCAAAGTCACCTGTTTTGGTTGCAGAGAATGGCGATATCGTTTCTGTGCTCAGCCAGAGCCCTACTCAATTGCTGGTAAATGGGAACGAGGCTGCAGCCTTTGCCGTTCCCATCTCTAATATGTGCCGGCTCTTAATTTTGCCTGACTACAAAAAATCTATTTATTACCAGGCTGGCAAGGTATACCATGGTGATGGCACGGAAGAGGCATTAACCGGCATCGCTTTTCCAAAACTGGTGACCATTAACAACGAGCCTGCGATTTACTACTACAAGATTTATCAAAACGACAACGGTGAAAAAGAAGTATATGCCTGCAAAAGGGTTTTATAAAACATTAGGAACAGCTCTTTTTTGTATGTGTTTAGGTGGTGTTTTTGTTTTTTCAAAAAAGATATACACGCAACCCGGCTTTGGAGAAACTTTTGGGAGCAGGGCAGCAAATGCCGGGCAAATATTGCGCTCATTGGATGGCGACTTTGAATTATGCAGCAAACTTTGTAATAAAAGCAGCCGGTTTCTGGCGGCGCTTGTATTTCCGGAAGTGATGCGCTATAGCAGCCTGAAAGATGATATAGAAACGGAAAGTCTTCACACACTCTATGTTGAGTTGGGAGAAGGGTATGCAAATTTTTCTATTGGATTATTCCAGATGAAACCCTCCTTTGCAAGAGAAGTAGAACAAAAAGCTGCGCTTTTGCTGAGCGACAGTCTTAAGCAGGAGCTGATGCTGGCGATAGATGCTGTTGGAACTGCAGAAAGAGCACAGCGGGTAAACCGCTTACAGGACAAGGATTGGCAGATGATTTACCTGACTGCCTTTGTTTGTATCTGCGATAAAATTTACAGCGGTAAGGTCTTTTTAAACGAAGCAGAAAGGCTGCAATGGTATGCAACGGTGTACAATGCAGGTTTTAACAAAACGGATGTATACATCGCCCGGAAAATAGAGCAGGAAAATTTTTATTTAAACCAGGGTATGCCCGGGAAGAAATTTAAGTATGCTGCCATTGCTGCCTGGTTTTATGACCAGCTAACGATCACCAGTAGCCCATTAGTAAATTTGTAATGTCAATTGAATGAAACAGGTATTTCTAACAAGCGTAATTCTCCTTATTGCCGGAACGGCATTTTGCCAACGGGACTCTTTGGATCTGGTAACTTATGATTTGCCAAAGGGCTGGCAGAAAAATGAGCAGACAAATCTTAACGTCTATAGTTTTATCAATAAGAAGGATAACAGCTGGTGCCAGGTCGGTGTTTATAAAAGTACTGCCAGCAAAGGAAGCATTGATGCAGATTTTGAAAGTGAATGGAATGAACTGGCTGCTACTCCCTATAATATCTCTGGGGCACCGGAGAAATCTGCTGTACACGAAGTTGACGGCTGGCAGATTATCAGTGGAACAGGAAAGTTTCAGTTTAATGATTCAAATGCAGTGGTGATTGTGACTACCTTCAGCGGGTATGGACGTTGTGTAAGTATTGTAGCCACCACGGCTAACCAGCGCTACCTGCAGGATATTATTGATTTTGCAGGAACTGTTGAACTTAAGAAACCTGGAAGCCCGCCATCCGGGCAAACAACAATCGCTTCCAATGACCTGGGGCCCGATAACACCCAGCGAAAAGATGGCTATGCATTCAGTACCACCAATTTTGATGATGGATGGACAAGCGTAATAAAAGAAGATTGGGTAGAAGTAACAAAAGCTGGTATTAAAGTATTGCTTCATTTTCCAAAACAGGGAACTATTTTTCCTGCAGATCCAGAGCCATTAACCAATGCAGCATGGAATATACTGGTGGCACCCCGCTACAGGAATTTAAAAAATTATAAAACTTCTTACATCAATACCTACAACCGGTCCAACCTGGGCATGGGTTACGCCACGGAAAATACCAGTGGTAAAGATGTGTTCGTATTGCTGTTTCGACAAAGTGAAGGATGGATAGAGTTTGTAACGCCTGACAAAAACAGTTTTATTCAGCAGTTTAAAATTGATCCGGAAACGATCAGGTGGGATACCAACAGCGATGTGGTAATTCCTTTGAGTAACATGAAAATTTATAACAAGTTTGCCGTGGCTGTCAGTGATATTGCAGGCACCGGTAAATGGAGCGATCATTTTGCCAGCAATACATATTACACCAATGTGTACACAGGTGTGAGTGCAGGCATGAGCACTTATTCATCTTCACAATGGTTTGAGTTTAGTACCGGCAACAGTTACAAGTGGCAATTGGTGGCAGCCAACTCCTATGGCGGTGTATCTGGTTTTGCACAGGCAAAAGGGGCAGGTACTTTTAAATCACTTAATAATTGGCAATTGTATTTTTCTGATATGGAGGGCAAACCAAAAACATATGATGTTTATTTTACCGCGACCAAAGGGGGAAGGGTGCTTTGGATGAATGATGCAAAGCATCCGGGCTCCGGAATTTTTACCGGGTATAGTAAGGATTAACAGGTCAATTTAAAGATCGTTTAAGGCAAAAAAACACCCGGCTGTTTCCACCTGGAGCAACCGCAACTGCCAGCCCGGCTGTTTGGTTTTTTATCTGTATTTTTAGCCATCAAACGCTTTACCAAAAACTGCATGGCTGATCAATCAGGAGTTAAATCATTACTACAAACCTATCTGCCCGGCATACATTCCTTTGATGAAATAGTAACTGCCGCCGGCAACATTGCCCCAGGCTGGCAAACTTTTCTTTCTTCCATGCTGCATGTGGGTACTGAGGAACTTACCAGGCGAAGTAAGGATATGCTTCGATTGCTGAAAGAAAATGGTGTTGCCTATAATATTTACAATGACCCTTCGGGGCAAAGCCGGCCCTGGGAATTGGATCCCATCCCCAAAATTATTGATGCTAAAGAATGGGAGTTTATCAATAGCGGCCTGGTGCAGCGGGCTACACTTTTTGATCTTATTCTTAAAGATGTGTATGGTGAGCAGACGCTGATCAAAGAGGGTGTAATTCCGCAGGAACTTATTTATATGCACCCGGGATTTTTGCGCTGCTGTGTAAACGTGAAATTGCCCGGCATGCACAATTTGATTTTATATGCAGCAGATGTGGCAAGGGGCAGCGATGGCCGCATGTGGATCATCAGTGATAGAACCCAGGCGCCTTCCGGTGCGGGTTATGCACTGGAAAACCGGCATGCTATGCAAAGTGTATTGCCTGAGTTATTTAATAACCTGCAGGTAAAAAAGCTATCGCCTTATTTTGATGCGTTACAAAATGCGCTCACCGCTATTGCGCCTCACCGTTCGGATAATCCAAGAGTCGTGATTCTTACGCCGGGTCCTGAAAACGAAACTTATTTTGAACACTCTTACCTGGCTGCCTACCTCGGTCTTACACTGGTGCAGGGCAACGACCTGATTGTAAAAGATAATTATGTATGGCTTAAAACGATTGAGGGACTTGAGAAAATTGATGTAATCTTAAGAAGGCTGGATGATAATTATTGTGACCCGCTGGAGTTAAAGTCTAACTCACTGTTAGGAGTAGCCGGTTTAATGCAGGTGGTGAGGAAGGGAAATGTGTCCATTGCCAATCCACTTGGCAGCAGCATTGTAGAGAATGCTGGCCTGGTGCCGTTTCTTCCTGCCATTGCCAGGCATTTTTTTGGCAATGATCTGATCATGCCTTCTATTGCTACCTGGTGGTGCGGTCAGCCAAAAGAACTGCAGTATGTTACCGACAATTTACAGCACCTTGTTATCAGGAGAATATTCCGGAATGAAGCCGGCACCCGTTCTGCTGTTGATGGGGCGTCTCTTTCAAAAAAAGATGCAGCTGCATTAATTGAAAGAATACATGCACGTCCTGAGCTGTATACCGGGCAGGAGAAAGTGGCTTTTTCTGCAAGCCCTGCGTGGATCAATCAATCGGTAAAGCCTTGCCATTCTTTATTCAGGAGTTTTTTGGTAAGCAATGATAACAGTTACATGGTTATGCCGGGAGGACTGACAAGAACCGGCGGCTCAGGCGATAATTTTGTGATTTCTAACCAACTCGGTGGAAATAGTAAAGACACCTGGGTGCTGTCTGCTGATGATAAGGAAGAGCCTTTAACACTGCAGCTAAAAACCGCTGGCCTGCACAATGCACAGTATAAAAGAGCCTTGCCCAGCAATACGGCAGAAAATTTATTTTGGGCTGGCCGCTATACTGAAAGAGTGATCTACAATGCAAGAATGCAGCGTACCATTATGCAGCACATGTTGCAGCGGCATAACCAGCTCAGTACCTACTCGGCAAACTCTGAGAAGCTTTTGCTGCAGATGGTTACAGAGTGCACTTACACCTACCCGGGTTTTACTGAAGAGAATGAAACGGAGGCGCTGGAACATTTATTTGCACATCCATGGGAAGAACTCACGGACGTATTGTTCAACGACCAGCGAGCGGGTAGCTTAAGCAGTAATATAATATCATTAAAACATGCAGTTTACAGTGTAAGAAATTTTTGGTCTACAGATACCTGGCGGGTATTGTTAAAAATGGAGGAAGAATGGAACAGGGCAAAACATACACCAAAGCATAGCCACCTGCAAATGATTGCAACCATTGATGAACTCAGTACATCTATGTTTGCATTTTTAGGTATGAACCGGGAAAGTGTGAGAAGGGAGCAGGGGTGGAATATCCTGGATCTTGGCAGAAAGATCGAACAGGCATTGTACATCATCACTGCTATCAAAAGCACTTTTAAAAAACAGCAGGATGAGCAGACTGAATATGAATTGCTGGATGCACTCATGGTGGGTACACAGAGCCTGATCACTTACCGGTACACATACCGGGATCACCTGCAGGTGCCGCTGGTGCTGGACTTGCTGATGTTTGATACAAACTACCCCAAGTCGCTGGCATACCTGATCAAAAAGATTAAGCGATATGTGAACGGTTTGCCAAAGGGTAGCAGGGATACAGCATTAAACGAAGAGGAAAGAATGATACTGGAAGCGGATACCATCTTGAAGTTAAACAGCGGTTCTGAACTATCTAAATATGATCCGGTTACAAAAGAGTACCTTGTACTCGAAGAGTTTTTAGACAAATTGTATTTTTTAATCAGCAGTACCTCCACGCTGGTTTCCAAAACCTATTTTACACACAGCCTGTTGCAAAAGCAATTGTTTACTGCCAATTTTTTATAGGTCATGCAGTACGCCGTTACACATACCACCACTTACTTATACCACGAGCTGGTAAGTTTATGCCATAACCTGGCGATGCTTTCGCCGAGGGACACCACTACGCAGATTTGCAAATCAAGCAACATACATATTTCACCAACACCGGCAGTGCTGGATAGCCATACAGATTTTTTTGGCAACAGGGTGTATTATTTTGTGGTGGAGCAGGAGCATGATAAACTAACGGTAACGGTTAACTCAATTGTAGAAAAACTGGATATCAATCCCACCCGGGATGCAGGTGTTAGCTGGGAAGATGCTAAATTATTATTCCGGAAAACGGGGGCAGATCTGGTAAAAGCAAAACAATTTATTGCTGCTACCGCCTTCACGGAGCCTTCGTCAGAAATCAAGGCTTACGCCGAACT
>CAYVLT010000104.1:0-13561 GCA_964452405.1 uncultured Ferruginibacter sp. | reverse complement strand
TTCTATGTTATCAACTTTGATAACCTTTCTGTATCGCACCGCTGCAATCCGCTTGACCCAAACAGCATGAATGATATAACCGATGCCACAGAAAGTGCCAGGACAATTTTGTTAGGATTGAACAGGGAATGGATAAACAAGCAGGGTGATTTTTTTGTGGAATCACCCATAAATTTTGTTACGGCTGTTATTTGGTTTTTAAGAAAATATGCCGATGGAAAGTATTGTACCCTGCCGCATGTAATAGAACTGATGCAGGCAGAGTATGATGAACTGTTTCCAGTGCTGAACACACAACCTGAAATTGAAGTGCTGGTAAATCCTTTCATCACCGCTTATCAAAATGATGCAATGGAACAATTGGAAGGCCAGGTGGCGAGTGCAAAAATTGGCATGGCAAGGTTGGCTGCACCGCAATTGTATTGGGTATTATCCGGCAATGATTTTACATTGGACATCAACAACCCTAAGCATCCCAAAATTGTTTGTGTGGGCAACAACCCGGAGAAGCAGCAGATTTATGGTGCCGTGTTATCATTGTATGTTTCCCGTTTGGTGCGGCAGGTAAACAAGAAGGGAATGCAAAAATGCAGTTTAGTATTTGACGAATTTCCAACTATCTATTTCAACAATATTGACAGCCTGATTGCTACTGCAAGAAGTAATAAAGTTGCCACTACTTTAGCGATGCAGGATTTTAGCCAATTGAAAAAAGATTATGGCCGGGAACAGGCCGATGTCATTGTAAACATCACCGGCAACATCATCAGCGGACAGGTAATGGGTGAAACTTCTAAACTCTTATCAGAACGTTTTGGGAAAATAATGCAGGACAGGCAAAGTGTTTCCATCAACCGGATGGATACTTCCATCAGCCACAGCAAACAATTGGATGCTGCCATACCGGCCAGTAAAATCGCTGCCCTGTCTTCCGGTGAGTTTGTGGGCATGGTTGCCGACGACCCGTTGGAAAAAATAAAACTCAAAATATTTCACTCCGAAATCATCAACGACCATGAAAAACTAAATGCAGAAGTGAGTAACTACAAGGATATTCCTGTGGTTACTAATGTTACCCAACAGCAGGTGCTGGATAATTATTACCAGGTTAAGATGGATATTAAAAGATTGATTGGAGAGGAAGTGGAGAGGTTGAAGGCGGAGAAATCAGTCAATTAGTTTTCGGACTTAAATCATGGTTGATTTGCCTTCAAATTATTGATAGTCACATTACTTATAGTGATGTATCTTTATGCTTATACAGGCTTATGAAACGAAAAGACTACATCGATAAAATATCAAAATATTTGGCAAGGTTTGTAGAGGAAGTTAAGGCTTACAATACAGCAAACTTATACGATATAAATATTCATGCTGAAAATGCGTTGATACCCATTCTTAATGTGGTATTTGACCTCAACCTCACAAATGCAAATTTCCTTGCAAAAAAAAACTATCCTGCTGTTGATTTAATTGATGATGCAAACAGAATCGCATTTCAAATAACAGCTTCTCCTGGGCTTGAAAAAATTAAATCCACCTTGGATAGGTTTCAAGATAACAAACTTCACGAAAAGTATGATGTGCTTTATATTTATATATTAACCGAAAAACAGTCGAGCTATTCTGAAGCAGCATTGCAAACATTAATTCCTGAAGGGTTCAATTTTACTGCTAAAGATAATATTATTGACCTTGGCGATTTGCTCCAACGAATTAATTACATCCAGGCATTAGAAAAGTTGGAGGTTTTGGCAAGATTATGTGAGCATGAATTTTCTGACGCACAGTTAGAACATCGGAAAAAGAAATTTGAAGCTGGTTATCTTAAAAATGAACCGGAAAAGCTTTATCTCAACTTTCTTCCAATTAATTTTTCAGATACTCTTTACATTGCAGATATAATTGTAGATTATGATGCAGTAAAAGAGAGAATTAATAGTCGAAGAATAAATGCAGGGAGAAGAAAACGTGTTAAGTTTAAACAAGGCGAACTTTTTAGAGACGAAATGATTGAAAAGGAGATTTTTGTTCAAGACTACATCATTAGGGAGAATAAGCTTATCACATTTCGCAACTTACATGATAATAGAGAGCCATTAACTAAATTAATTGATTTAGGCACATCGGTTCCGGTAGCTCCAGAAGAATATTATTTACATAGCGCAGCTCACTTAAATAATTTCAAACATTTACTCAGGCAAACGTTGATAGAATTAAGCAAGGAAAAAGGATTGCAATGGATTAATGCGAAAGAAATTCTCCGGTTTAGGAATAATGCAGAAGTACCGAATATTAAGCAAGTGAGATGGAAAGGTAAAAACGAAGCAACCAAAACCGTAATTTTCGAAATGATGAGTAAAAAGGATAAAGATGGGAATAACCACATAATCTGTTATCGTAACATGGCTTTCAAACCATCATTCGTCAATTTTGAAAGCGACTGGTATTTAGTTATCAATCCGACATGGAGTTTTACGAATCCTGGTGGTTATTATCCAAGCAGATTTGAAGAATCATATCTGACCGGATTAAAACGTCAAGAAACAAATGAAGCCGTTTATTATCAATATAGATTTTTTAGTTATTACCTATCTTACTATGACCTATTTACAGAGCAAGATAAGTATCCCTTTCTTTCAATAAGTCAAACTCAGCCATTGAATTTTATTCCAAAAATTGAAGACGAAAAATGGCTTCCACCAAAAGAGTTTCTACCAAAAAATGAGAGAGAACTGGAACTTACAGCCGACAAAGAATTAAACAAAACATTATTCGACTAATGCAGTTAAGATACATCGAAGAACCATCGTTGCAGTTTGGACATAATCAACACCTTTGCCCTAAAGCAGGAATTACTTCTTATTCGCCTTTTGATATAAGTAATGTTAGGCCTGAAAAGATTGTGTTAGGGATGGTTGGGAAAAGCGAATCCATTGAAAAACTTTGCAACTGGATGGATGTCTGTAGACATGAGATTTCAGCAAAGCCCTCAAGAAAAGGGAAGCGACAAAATATGAACCTTTTTCCGTCATTTTGCGGCTTCAACACTGACAATGGTTTCCAGAGTGAAATACAGTGGGATGATACTTACTTACGGAAAATCAACAACTCAGATTTTGAAGCAATACATAAAAAAGACATTGACTTAGATACATCCATTAAGGAAGTAGCAAACCTTTACTTGAATGAAATTAAGTATCTGGCAAAAAACAAAAGCCCGAAAGTCATTCTGGTTATACTGCATGAAGACTTGGTAAAGCATATTATTGCAGCTAAATTCACACCAAAGACTGATGAAGAATTGGTACAAACCAAAGATGATGAAGATGAAGAACTTTCAGAAAACGAACACAACTTTCGACGCTATATTAAAGCAAAGGCTATGCAATATAAAATCCCTATTCAGATTGTAAGGGATAGAATTGGTACTCCAACTAGCGAAATGCAAGACCCGGCAACAATAGCATGGAATTTTTTTACAGCTTTATACTATAAGGCATCCGGAACGCCTTGGGCATTGATACGAAAAGATATGTCGGAATCTACATGCTACGCCGGTATTAGTTTTTACAGAAGTAGAGATAGAAAAACAACTCAGACAAGTATAGCTCAGATTTTCAATGAACTTGGCAAGGGTGTAATATTACGGGGCGAAGAAATTATTATCCCTAAAAATGATAGAACACCACATTTAGGGGAACTACAAGCATACAATTTACTTTCGCAATCATTAAAAGAATATTTAGAAGCAGTGAAGCAAACGCCTACTCGATTGGTTTTACACAAAACATCAAACTTCAATGATGCAGAGATAGATGGCTTTAAAGCAGCAGCCAAAGAATACCATATTTCACAGGTTGACCTTGTTACAATTATGGAGAGAACTAATTTTAGATTGTTAAGGGAAAATGCTTACCCACCTCTACGGGGTACACATCTTACATTTTCAAAAAAACATCATTTGCTTTATACTCGTGGCTCAGTACCATATTTTGAAACTTATGCTGGTATGTATATTCCGGCTCCTTTGGAAATTCGTCTTTATCACTATGACGAATCTCCCAATTTAATTTGTGATGAAATTTTGTCTTTGACTAAAATGAATTGGAATAACACTCAGTTTGACCGAAAATATCCCATTACGATAGAGTGTGCCAGGAACGTTGGAGAAATACTCAAATACTTAGAAGAAGGTGATGAGATGGAATTGAAGTATGCTTTTTATATGTGAATAGCTATGTCAACAAATTTAAATTGTTTGGATTTAATTAAAATGCTTTAAAACAATTTTTATTCCAACAACTTTCCCAACGCATCCGTATCAGGCAATATCCCTTTCATTTGCACCGGTGTTTGTTTACTGGTTTTATAAGTAGCCACACCCATAGCTTTATCAAAACTTTTAATGGCAAACTCAACCACTGTATTATTTTTCTCTTTGCAAAGCACAATACCAATGCTGCTGTTTTCCTGCTGCAGTTTTACTTTTTCATCCAGCACATTCAAATAAAAATTTAGCTGCCCCGCATCAGCAGGCCTAAATTTTCCTTTCTTCAATTCAAAAGCTACGAGGCATTGCAAGTAGCGGTTAAAAAAGAGCAGGTCAATAAAGAATTCATCACCATCCACTTCAAGCCGGTACTGGTTACCAATAAAGCAAAAGCCTTTGCCCATTTGTAAAATAAAGTTTCGGATGTTTAAAACAACCTGCTGTTCAATATGTCGTTCATCATCCATTTCATCAGCGGCAATAAAATCCAGCAGGTATTCATCTTTAAAAACTTTAAGAGCGGAAGGTTTTAAGTTTTCAGCCAAAGTGCCATCAAAATTGTTGGGCAGTTTACCTTCCTTACCAAACAGGTTGTTCTCAATATGGTGTTCCAGTACGGTAAGTGACCAGAAATTGGCAGCCGCAGACTGGATATAGAAAATCCGGCCTTCCCAGGCCTTTATTTTGGTGATAATTGTAAAATGATGGGAGAAGCTGATACCTGTAAAAGCCCCGTAAAAAGCCTCATTTTCAATTAAGTTCGACAGTGTCGAACTCATTGAAAAACCCTCTCCAGAACCGGCCAGCCCAAATTGGTTCGACGGCGTCGAACCAATTGCCAGGTGAGGGGCATAAGCCTCTGCAAATAGTCTTATCTTTTTCAGGTTTCCTGGAGAAAAACCTTTCAAGCCGGGCAGTTCCTTTTGCAGGTCTGCCGAAATTTGGTCAAGTACTTTGGCACCCCATTTCTGGGCCTTTATCTTCTCTGAAATCATTAACCCGGTCTTGTAGTATAACATTAGTTGTTCCCTGTTTGCCAGCCTTGCGGCGGCATAGCGGCTTTGTACTATCTGCTGTTTAATGGACAAGATAAAGTCCTTATAGTTTTTATCAATTTTCATGCTTTTTAATTTTGTATTCCTTAAACTGCTTAAAATCAGGCAATAAAAAAGACCTGCGGTAACCTTATGCAATCATAAGATTCGCAAGTCTTGTCAAATCAGGAATAAAGTGGTTCGAGAATTGTACAGTTGGGTGCACCAAACCTCTTTTTTAAAGAGGTTTTTTTATGCCCGTTACAGCCCCGATGGCTGGTAAGGAGAAATACCATTGTCACCGGTAACAGGTTGTGGAATGATATTAATCCAATGCGGGCAGCAATTTGATCTCGTTGCGATACAGAATGATCTTTTTGTCATTTTCAAGATGCTTGAGCAGGCGGGAGATCACCACCCGCGAAGTGGCCAGCTCATCGGCGATGAGGTAATGAGAGGCTTTGATAACGCTGGAACCGGTGAGGCGTTTTTTTTCTTTGAGATAAGAGATCAGGCGTTCGTCCAGTTTATGAAAGGCAATACTTTCAATTGATTTCAACAACTCAATGAACCGTTCGTTGAAGCTGCGCATGATATAATTTTTCCAGCTGGGATAAGTGCACAACCAATCATCGAGTTTGATATGCGGTATGGCAATCAGCTCCACATCATCTTCCGCAATGGCTTTCACTTCACTTTTCTTTGCTTCCACGCAACAACTGTAAGCCATCGAACAACTTTCGCTGCTGGACAAATAATACAACAGGATTTCGTTACGGTCTTCGTCCAGCCGGTACACTTTCACAGTGCCTTTTAAAATTACCGGCATCATGCGAATGTATTTGCCGTAGTCCATGATAAGGTCCCCTTCCTTAAAACTCTGCCACACGCCAAACTGTTCCATTTCCTTTAACAAGCCAGGTTCAAAAACTGATTTCAGATTATCTAAATTCATGGTGGTGGTTTTGTGTTCGACAAACGGAACACAAACTTATCGTTATTCCCGGTTTTATCATTATCAAATTCGGAAAAAAACCGATAGGGTATCAGTAGATAAACGGAATGATTTTATGAGTTCGCCGCTGGTAAGATTGATAAGTGTCAAATTTTTTGAGCAGCAATTTCTCCTCCCAGTTCAGTTTGATCAACAGTACAATGCATAGTAAAACGGCGATGAGCAACCTGGGCCAGGAAAGATCCTGCCATAACAGTGCACAGCAAAGTAAGAGGATGCTGCTGTACATCGGGTGACGGACAACACGATAGGGACCGTTTTGCACGAGGCTGGCTTTATGGGCTGGCAGGGGTGAAATGCGCAAATAGGAACTGCGCATGCCCGCAATGGCCCAGCCAGCCAGTAATACGGCAGCCATTAACAATACGATGAAGAGAAGAGACACATGGGTCCGGTTCGTAGTAATAAGCATTACGAACAGCAGTGAAAATTGTGCTGTTACCAGCAGCGCCGCTTTTATTTGATCGTTCAATGTTTATTATTACCAGTAAGCTAACCAGGAAAATTATTCAGTGCTTTTGGCAGGTGCCAGCAGGTTTTCTTCAATTATTTTTTTAAAGATGTGTTTGGGAAAGGCGCCGGGTTGCATCATTGGTTCCCCATCAGCACCAATAAAGAGGATGGTGGGAATACTCTGTATGCCAAATACGGCAGACAGTTCCTGTTCCACATCCGTATTCACTTTATATATGTGGAGCTTTCCTTCGTATTCATTGCTGAGTTCTTCCAGGATAGGCGCCACCATTTTGCAGGGACCGCACCAGTCCGCATAAAAATCAATAATAGCAGGCAATGTACCCTGGTATTTCCATTCCTTCACCGTATCATAATTAAAGATCTTTTCTTTAAAGTCTGCGGTGGTAAGTTGTGTAGTAGGCATGTCGTAATAATTTTTTGTAAAAGTATTTCTTTCAGCATCCAGGCTCAGTAACAAAAGTTACGGATATAATTCCGGATGCCTGCTTTGATTTTCCTCAACTGAAAAAGCAGGTACCCGCTAAGGTTACAAATGTTACCGTGCATTGTTCATTTAATGATTTGATTTGCATCATCATTTAATTCTTAATTATGAAATATCTTATCGTAGGTGGTGTGGCAGGAGGTGCAAGCACGGCTGCCAGGCTCAGGAGAATGGACGAAAAGGCAACCATCATTTTGTTGGAGAAAGGTGCCCATATATCTTATGCCAATTGCGGACTTCCTTATTATATCGGAGAAGTGATCACCGACAGGAACAAATTATTTGTACAAACAGCCGCCTCATTTAAAAACCGTTTCAACATCGACACCCGGGTATTGAGTGAAGTATTGTCAATTGATGCCGGCGCAAAAAAAATCAGTGTGAAAGATCTTTCCACCGGTGTTGTTTACGAAGAGAGCTACGACAAACTCGTGTTGTCTCCCGGCGCTTCTCCGGTGCGTCCACCATTACCGGGTATTGACAGCGAAGGCATTTTTACCCTGCGTAATGTAACCGACACTGACCGTATTAAATCCTATGTGCAACAATTTCCAAATGGAAAAGCAGTGGTGATCGGGGCTGGATTTATCGGGTTGGAAATGGCAGAGAACCTGCACCATCTCGGCATGGAGATTACGGTGGTGGAAATGATCGACCAGGTGTTGGCGCCAACAGATTTTCCCATTGCGGCCATTGCACAGCAACACCTCCGTAGCAAGGGTGTACAACTGAAACTTAAGACATCGGTTACCGGCTTTGAAAGAACCGAACATGGGCTAAAAGTGTTGCTCAAAAATGAACCAGCGCTGGATGCAGATGTGGTGATTCTTTCAATTGGTGTGCGGCCTGATACCAAACTGGCGGTGGAAGCGGGTTTGCAACTGGGTAACGCCAAAGGAATACTGGTGAATGAATACCTGCGTACCTCTGATGAAAATATTTATGCAGTTGGTGATGCCATTGAATTTACCAATCCTGTTACCGGCCTTTCAATGCCTACATACCTGGCTGGTCCTGCCAACAAGCAGGGGAGAATCTGTGCCAACAACCTGGTGTTGGGAGATCAGCAGCGGTACAACGGTTCAATCAACACAGCGATCGTGCAGGTGTTTGATCTTACGGTAGCTGTAGCGGGTGTAGCCGTAAAACACCTGGTGGCAGCGGGTATTCCTCACCAGGTAGCAACGATACACAGCGGTTCGCATGCAGGTTATTACCCCGATGCGGAACAGATGACGATACAGGTTGCTTTCTCGCCAACAGATGGCAGGTTACTGGGTGCCCAGGTGATCGGCAAAGAGGGAGTGGACAAAAGAATTGATACCCTTTCTTCTGTAATACAAAGAGGCAGCACCATTTACGAGCTCACGGCCTTTGAACATGCGTATGCACCGCCATATTCCTCCGCCAAAGACCCTGTGAACATGGCTGGCTTTGTGGCAGAAAATATTTTGCAGAAAAGACTCGTGGTGGTTCCCTGGACAAGTACGGGTAACTTAACGGAGACGGATATCCTTTTAGATGTGCGTGACCCGCATGAATATGCCGAAGCCCATATTCCGGGCGCTGTTAACATCCCGGTAGATCAACTGCGTAGCCGGTTAGAAGAACTGGACAGAGAAAAAAATATCTATGTGTATTGCCAGATCGGGCTAAGGGGTTACCTGGCACAACGCATATTGGTTCAAAATGATTTTACACAGGTGTTCAATCTCTCAGGAGGATTTAAATTATGGAATGCCTGCCATACGGAAGCCTCCCTGCTTTTACCTGCAGATGCCGTTGCCGCCTGAGTAAAATCAATCAATCCATCACTTAAAAAATAATCATACATGTTACAAATGCTTAAAAATTTATTGGGGCTGGGGCCAGCCACCGACTATCGTGAACTCATGAAAAATGGAGCGGTGATCATTGATGTAAGAACAAAACAGGAATACGTGGGCGGGCATATCAAAAACTCTGTAAACATTCCCTTGAATATTCTTCCTTCGCAATTGGCAAAGATCAAAAAAGACAAGGCCGTGATCACCTGCTGTGCTTCAGGAATGAGAAGCGCCTCTGCAAAAACTATTTTAAAATCGGCAGGCTATACGGAGGTATATAACGGCGGAAGCTGGATAAGCCTGCAACAGAAGATCAGTTGATTGATGTTGATTCATTTTTATTACAAAGCCTGCAATTGATAATTTGCAGGCTTTCTTTTTTGTTCCGTTCAATAGCCGGTTCTTACCCTTCAGGGTTTCATCACTTTACTCTGGCATACATAATTTGTTTTGGGAACCGGGGTTGTTGCAATTGCTTTGATGCCGCCTTCCACCTCGGTAAAATTCCGGTAGCCGCGGGCTTGTAAAATGGAAGCTGCGATCATGCTGCGATAGCCACTGCCACAGTGCATATAAAAATGTTCCTGCGGATCAATTTCCTGGATCCACTCGTTGATGTTGATCAACGGGCGGTTGTAGGCATCTTCAATATGTTCGGCCGCATATTCAGTTTCTTTGCGGATGTCGAGTACTTTGTCTTTTCCCAGGTCAAGTTCTGTGGCAAATTCAGCGGCACTGATGCGGTCAACCACGTCGGCTTCCTTACCGGATGCCAGCCATGCATCGAAGCCGCCTTTTAAATAACCAATTACATGATCAAAGCCAACCCGGCTGAGCCTTGTAACAGTTTCTTCTTCTTTTCCCTGGTCGGTCACCAATAAAATTGGTTGCTGTACATCCACGATCATGGCGCCTACCCAGGGTGCAAAATCTCCATTGAGGCCAATATTGATCGACTGTGGAATGAAGCCTTTGTAAAAAGCGGCAGCATCGCGTGTGTCGAGGATCAAAGCTTCACTGTTTTCAGCGGACGATTCAAATTCATCAGGCGACAGGGCCTGCAAACCTTGTTGTAATACTGTGTCAAAACTTTCATATCCCTTTTTATTCATCGCCACATTCAAACCAAAATAAGCAGGAGGCGGCAACAAGCCCTCAGTAACGGCTTTGATAAAAGTTTGTTTGTCGGGCTGGTTCAGTGCATAGTTCACCCGCTTTTGGTTGCCGAGGGTATCCACGGTTTCTTTCATCATATTTTTTCCGCAGGCGCTGCCGGCGCCATGTGCAGGGTAAACGATCACATCATCGGCAAGCGGCATGATCTTTTGTTGCAGGCTTTCATACAACAAACCCGCCAACTCTTCCTGGCTCATGTGCGCTGCTTTTTGGGCAAGATCGGGCCGGCCAACGTCACCGAGGAATAATGTGTCGCCGGTAAAGATGCAATGATCTTTTCCTGTTTCATCTTTCAGCAGGTAAGTGGTGCTTTCAAGCGTATGCCCGGGTGTGTGCAGTACCTTGATGGTTACGTCACCTAACCTGAATTCAGTACCGTCTGCCGCAGACACGCAATTAAATTCGCAGGCAGCACCCGGACCGTAAATAATCGGCGCACCTGTTTTTTTTGCAAGATCGATATGCCCGCTTACAAAGTCTGCATGAAAATGAGTTTCAAAAATATACTTCAGTGTTACATTATCTTTTTGTAACCTGTTGATATAAGGAGCGGTTTCCCGCAATGGATCGATGATGGCTGCCTCACCGTTGGAAGTGATATAATAGGCGCCTTGTGCCAGGCAACCGGTATAAATCTGTTCTATCTGCATGAGAAGATGTTTATGATACAAATATGCTTAAACTATCCGTGCAATTGGGTAACATTTGTTGCACAGGGTTGCTGTGAATTTTAAAATGATCCGCGGGAGAATTCCTGTAACAGGCCATCTTCCCTTGCCGGATGATTCTTTTTGGAAGCGGCATAAATAAGCTGCAGCATTTGAAGCAATTCTTCATATTCACCATATCCATTGTTCCAGTAACATTCTTCTGCCGGGTGGGGTTCCGGTTCGGGAGGCGATGCTGGCAGCAGGTTTTCTTTCATGTAGGAGTTTTTCCGGCGCAATAATGATGATACAAATGTAGCAAGGAACTATTGAACCTTCTGCAAAGTTGTCCACTCTTACAACGTTGCTGGGTAACAAAGGTTACAATGTGCACTTGTTTAAAACTGCAGTAAAAAAGCAGTGCCTTCACCTTCCCTGCTTTGCACCTGTATGGTTCCCTTGTGCAGTAACATGATCTGTTTGCAAAGGCTCAGGCCAATACCACTACCGGTTTTGCGGGTGCTGAAAAAAGGAATGAATATTTTTTCCATCAGTTCTTCCGGCATTCCCACACCATTGTCAGCAATCTTCACCAGCACTTTGTTATTCGGTGTAATATAAGCCGAGAGCAGGATGCGGGGTTCTGCTGTTTCTTTCACGGCTTCCGCCGCGTTGATCACCAGGTTGATCAATACCTGCTCCAGCAAATGAACATCCGCCTGTAACATGAGGTCGGGATCTTTCAGGATAATCTCCAGCTCAATATTCTTTTTTGCCAACGTGGGTTCCATCAGGTGATGCAGGGTTTCAAAAAGATCCCTCACATACACTTTTTCCAGTGTGAGTTTGGTGATCTTATTCAGGTTGCGGTAGGTTTCTGCAAACTTCAATAAGCCTTCGCTGCGGCGTTTGATGGTTTCTATACCGATCTCAAGATCATCCACCGGCCCGGTTTTTTCCAGGTCAGATACTGCCGCCTTTAAACGGTTCTTCAATGTATCTGCCAGGGAAGAGATCGGCGCGACCGAGTTCATGATCTCATGCGTCATCACATTCAATAGTTTTTGCCAGGCCTTTGATTCTGTTTCCTCAAGTGCTTCGTTGATGTTTTGAAAAGCGATGAGCTTATATTTTTTTTCCCCGGTTTGAAAGGCCGTGGCGCTTAACAATACTTTAATGGATGATTTATCCGATTTCAGCGTCACCACTTTTTTATCGCCCGGTGTCACTGCCACGATTTCGTCATACATGATGCCGCTGCGCCGGTGCAGGGCCTGGATATTTTTGATGTAAGGTACCTGTAACATTTGCTTCAGGGCTTCGTTCATCCACATCACATCGCCGGTTTCGTGCTCATAGGAAAGAATGCCTGTGTCCACCAACTCCAGTATCTTTTGCAGGTACACGTATTGTGTTTCCTTTTCTTTGGTGATAGTTTTAAAAGTGGTGTTGATCTCGTTAAAACCCTTTCGCATCGGCTGCAGCGAGGTGGGTGCATTCTTTTCATCGAAGCGGCGGGAGAAATCACGGTAATGAACCGATTCTACAAACTGCTGCAGCTCTTCATTGCTTTTGTTGGTGAAGCGGAAGAGGTCGATCACCTGGAACACGATGATGAAACAAAGCAGCGCCCCCAGGCTGGGATAATTGTGCGTTAATAAATATGCGATGCCGCTCAGCACGGCGAGCAGCAGGAAAATGCGCACAGAAAGCGCCCATTCAAACCGTTTAAATTTCATGTGTTAATCTCTATGGTCATTCCATTATTAGTGCGAAGAATCGTGTTACTAAAAAACTGCTTTACCACCACCCGGTTGCGCCGGCCATTCAATGAATGCTTTTATCCTTTTTATCAAATCTCGTATTTACTCAACCGCCTGTAGAGGGCCGTGCGGGTGATACCAAGTTCTTTTGCTGCCCTCGAAATATTTCCATTGTGTTTTTCAATCACTTTTAATATCGTGTTCTTTTCAAGATTACTCAGCTTTAAATCTCCTTCCTCGTCATCAGTGGTTCTTACTGTTTCCAGTGGTGAAAAAATAATATCGCTGGCAGTGAGCGCCGGGCCTTCCGTCATAATGAGTGCTCTTTCGATACAGTATTGTAATTCCCTCACATTGCCGGGGTAATGATATTGCAATAATTTTTCCCGGCAGGCCGCGTCAAATTCGGGAACCGGTTTAATGTATTTATCGGCATACAGTTTTGCAAAATGTCCAGCCAGCATCAGGATATCGTCTTTCCTCTTTCGCAAAGGGGGCAACGTGATCTCCACCGTATTGATGCGGTACACAAGGTCTTTACGAAATTTATTTTCATTGGCCAGTTCGCTCAGGGGCAGGTTGGTGGCACATACCAGCCGGATGTCAACCGGGATGAGTTCATTGCTGCCGAGGCGGGTTATTTTTCGGTTCTGCAGCACCGTTAGTAACTTGGCCTGTTGCTGCAGCGTGATATTGCCAATCTCATCTAAAAATAATGTACCGCCATTGGCTGCCTCAAAGCGACCCATCCTGTCTTCCCTTGCATCAGTGAATGCGCCTTTTTTATGGCCGAATAACTCGCTTTCAAAAAGGGAGGCTGTTAATGCCCCTACATTCACTTTTACCAAAATATTGCATACACCAAC
>CAYVLT010000103.1:0-13564 GCA_964452405.1 uncultured Ferruginibacter sp. | reverse complement strand
GCAGGTATTGCCAGCGGCACCTACCAGGTACAGATCATCGCACCTGATAACAGCCGGACAGTACAGACACTGTTTGTGAAATAAACAAGAATAACCGGGCACTGCTGTGGCAGGCTAACGGTAACGCATAAGGCAGGCCCCTCAGTGATGAGGGGTTTGTTCTTTTAAGGAACGGTACAAAGGGTAATGAGAGACATGCCAACAAAAGAGACGGCAGGGATAAGCTCCAGCCACGGAGGCAGTCAACGCCCGGGGGTATAGGTAAAAAGCTGAGCAAAGAAATACCGGCAGAGGGGCTGGGGGATAGTAGCGGATGCCGCGGTGAAGGCAGGTGTGCGTGCGATGTGGCCGCAGCAGCAGCGTATAGCCCCGACTGTTATTGAAGCAGGCACCATGGCCGACAGCCCCAAAAAGTCTAATGAACGGTGCTGAGGTTTTTACCGGCATTGATCGTGAGGCGGGCGGCATTCCCCAGAGAAAGACTGCGTACGGCTGCATTTGAATTCAGTACCGGGTTGCCGTAATTGATGAATACGTCTGTATGCTGATCGGGCAAGTGGTTGCAATCCCAGTTGCCAGGCGTTTCCCAACTGTTGTTGATGGCGCCCGTCCAGTTAAGTAAAAATTTAAGCGTGTATTCGTTACCGGTATTTCCATCCGTGATGCACCTGAAACGGTAGCCACTCCATGCACTGCTGAAACCTTGTATTGTTAATGTACGGCTGTTAACGCCGGTAAAATGGTTGTCGGTGCCGATGTTTGTAAAGCAATTTCCTGTGCCGCAGGTATCCCATTGCCAGGTGTAATTTTCGCCTGTTATATTGCTCAGGAGGGAGGCTGAGGTGACGGCGGGGCAGAGGTTTACCGAGGCGGGCATGGTATCTTTTGCACACACAAAAACATCGCTTCGGAATTTTTTAAATTCATCATGGGAAAGGCTTTTGGCCTCGGTGCCATCATTATAATAATCAACGGTGCCATCATCACAAATCAATGTGATCACCAACCGGTCACCCGATACCTCCGCTGTCATCGCTTCCGGGTGGCCCTCTGCCTGCCCGTCGGAAGATACCTGCACCAACTGTTGCAGTCCCGGTAGATTTAATTTGATGAGCCGGGAAACGGGGCTACTAACGGTAATGGGTGTACGACCTGGATCCGGCGGCACCACTCCATCCCAAAGGTACACCGCCGGGCTACCGCCACCGGTGTACAACCCAGCAACGATCACATATTTACCATCCGGCGTTTTTTCGATGCTGCGGATTCCCAGCCCGTCAAGGTCGAATAATACAGGATCACCGATGGTGGGCAAACCGTTTACCTGGTTGTTGCTGTTGAAGAGGGTTTCGAAATTCAATACAGGGGCGAGCAATGCATACCGGCGGTTAGCGGATGTTGGCGTTACCCCGCTTACCGGTACACAGGGCGCCCTGAATCCTATATACACTGTATCTCCGCCGGGGGCAACGGCCAGTCCTTCCACATTGAACCCGTCAATGCGTTTGGGGATCATGCCGCTGGCAGCGCCAGCAGTAAAATTCCAACCATGGCTGTCGCCCCAACTGATGAGTGATGGCCGCATTTGCCTCGAATAACTTTTTACACTAAGGGTGGTATTGGCGCCTGTTCCCGCCATGTCTGTGGCGAACGCGATATTGCGGTCAGGCTTAAGATTGCCGCTCTTACTGTTGCCCAACGATCCGATCCAGTACATGCGCCTGCCGGCATTGTAAGCTACGCTGGAGGTAGCTGCTTCCAGGTCACATTCCTCTGAAGCGCCCACTGCCGCACTGATATCAAGCCCGTAAAGCGCAGTGCCCGAATAATGACGGTTGTATAACCGCAGTACATTATTTTCATCGTCGGCTATGAACATATAGTTGCTGTCTACAACGGAAGAACCGGAGGCATCTGAACTGGCAGTATGAAAAAATGTGTTTGATGGTGCTGAAGAGGGTGCCGAGGCAGCATAACTTATTTTGTAAGTGGATGAATTACCGCCTGCAGTGGTGGCTTTGAGGCTTATGGTCGCATAGCCGATACCGTTAGGAACGATGCGGACAGTTCTTTTGCCTGCTGCCGCAGCGATGCTGATACCTGTGCTGTTCACTACGGAAGGGTTACTGGTGGTAGCATTTACCAGAGCGCCGGTATCACTTACCGTAAAAACGATACCGGTGGTTGCGGCGGGATCGGTGGGGTCATTTAAAACAGCGCTCACATACGATGTTTTACCGCTGCCGGCAACAATTGTAAGGAAAGGCGTGGAAGTGCCCGGGTATCCCGGTTGCACTGCATCGGCAGAAAGAGTAGGACCTGCCGTGGGCGTAGCCGCTGCTGAAATAATTGCTGTCGCATCCGGATTATTTGTTATCAAAGCTGCGGGGCTTCCAGGTATAAAAGTAGCGATGACAAACAACCAAAATATGTTGAACAGTTGGTTCATCTGGTTTACAGGTTTATAAAAAAAAACAAACAAAATGGTGTTATCATCACTTTGTTTGTTTCATAAATCAGTTTTTCCAGGATTTATATTTTCACTTTTACGACCAGTTTTTTGATCGGTCCTTCTCCAATCATTGGCCCGTGCACATCTTCAGGGAAAAATATCACAAATTGCCCGGCCTGTAATTTAAAAAGCGTATCGGGTTCTGTTTCGTAAAAGGTTACGTCTTTTTCAGGGTTGTAAGGTGTTTTTATCTTTTTGCATTTTTGCCGCGGCCTCCAGCCAATGGTTTCAGTGCCAACCGGGCAAACCTGGATATCGATGAAATGATTGTGGGCTTCGTATTTTGCATCTGCTGCTTTCACCCCTTCTTTTTCAGACACAGCCGCATGCACATCCGCTCCATCAATGGGATATTTGCCGGTTTCAATCGTTTTAAAATTGGTGTTGTTGATAAACTGGAACGCCTTTGCAAAGCTCTTGTGGAGGTCTAAATACTTGTAGGCATTTTCTAATGAATCAATGATCATGCTCCTGGAATTTTTAAAACACCCTTCCCCGCTGTAACGGAGAAGGGGTAACTGAAAATCGAAAACTCTAACACTACGACAAAAAAACTACGCTTATATATAAAGAGGGTAATTAACGTTGTACTCTTCCGCTGCCGTCGCCCTTCACCAGTTCTTTCACATCATTGAGAGTGGCATGGTTGAGATCACCCGGGATGGTGTGTTTAAGAGCGGATGCAGCCACGCCGAACTCAGCCGCATCTTTCATTGCCATACCGGTAACAAGACCGTAAATCAAGCCGCTGGCGAAACTATCACCGCTGCCTACACGATCCACGATGCGTACCTCGTATTTTTTAGTGTGGTAAAAATCGGTGCCGTCATATACCAGCGCACTCCAGCCATTGTCGCTGGCGCTGTAGCTTTCACGCAGTGAAGAAGCGATGAATTTAAACCCGAACTTTTCTTTCATCTGCCTGAATACATCTTTAAAACCATCCAGGTTAAGTTCGCCCTTGGTTACATCGGTGTCTTTTGCTTTAAAGCCAAGCGTGGTGTCAGCATCTTCTTCGTTACCGATACATACATCCACATACTGGCAGAGCCTGGTCATCACTTCTCTTGCTTTTTCTTTACTCCATAATTTTTTACGGTAGTTAAGATCAATGCTGGTGGTGATGCCTTTTGCTTTTGCTGCTTTAAGCGCCGCTTCCGTTAACGCAGCAGCTTTATCACTCAAGGCAGGCGTGATGCCGGTTGTGTGAAACCAGTCAGCACCTTCAAAAATTTTATCAAAATCAAATTCGCTGGCATCCACATCTGCAATGGAGGCGCCGGCACGGTCGTAGATCACCTGCGAAGCCCTCATAGAGGCACCGGTTTCCAGGAAGTAAATACCTAACCTGTCGCCGCCACGTGCGATAAACTGCGTATCAACACCATAACGGCGTAAGTGGTTGATGGCAGACTGGCCGATGGCATTGTTCGGAACTTTGGTTACAAAGGTTCCCTGTTCGCCATAATTGCAGATGGCTGCAGCTACATTCGCTTCGCCGCCACCGTAAGTGACGTCAAAACTATCGGCCTGTACAAATCTTTTATAATCGGGAGTTGATAAGCGGAGCATGATCTCTCCGAGCGTAACTACTTTTTTTGGCATGATCGTTATAAAATTTTATTTATCTGTTTTTTGAAAGGAAGCCAAAAATCTATATTTATTTTAAAAAATGCTACTCTTTGCTGATAAATAATTACGCCATCGTTTGCGTAAAAAAAAGCCGTCACTAGCCACATTTCAAGTAACATTGTTGCACGATAAATCTACTATATGAATAAAAAAGAACAGTTGCTTAAACTGATACCGGAACAAGGCATTCTCCCGCTTTATTTTAACAAAGACACACAAACAAGTATTGAATTGCTGAAGGCTTTATACAGTGCCGGCATACGTACCGTTGAATATACCAATCGTGGCGCCGCCGCCCTGGAAAATTTCAAGGAGATGCGCAAAGTATGTGATACTGAACTGCAGGGAATGTACCTCGGTGTAGGTACGATCAAGAACGGTGAGATGGCGAAAACCTTTATTGATGCCGGTTGCGACTATATCATTTGCCCCGGGCTGGTGGAATCTGTGGCCAAAGTGGCCGATGCCGGTAATATGTTGTGGGTGCCGGGTTGTATGACGCCCAGCGAGATCATCGCAGCGGAGAACCTGGGAGCTAAAATGATCAAGTTATTCCCCGGCAATATCATTGGTATGGCGTTCATGTCGGCCGTAAAAGAATTATTCCCGGGACTGCTCTTTATGCCTACCGGTGGTGTGGATACCACCAAAGAAAACATCGAAGGTTGGTTCAAAGCCGGTGTTTGTGCGGTTGGGATGGGCAGTAAGCTGGTAAGTAAAGAGGTGATGTCAGAAAAAAAATACGAATGGCTGATCACGGAAACGAAAAAAGTGATGGCTATCATCAACGATTGTAAAAAATAGGAACCGGCTTTCAAACCGGCAGCATCGCTGCCGGTTTGTTGTTTAGTAACGTTGCTGTGTATCCGCAAAAAAAATTGCTGTATGGATCAATCTAAAATCGGAAAGTATCGCTGGACGATCGCTACCCTGTTACTGTTCTCCACCACTATCAACTACATGGACCGGCAGGTGATCTCTTACCTGAAACCCTATTTCTGTTCACCGGGAGGTTTTGGCTGGTCAAACTCTGATTTCTCTTATATCACTTCAGTATTCACCGGTTTTTATGCGGGCATGACAATCGTGGCCGGTTGGGTGATCGATAAGATCGGTACCAAGTTGGGACTGGCCATGTCATTGATCGTGTGGTCGGTGTTTGGGATACTGAATGCTTTTGCAGGCGCTGCCGTTGGCGTACATATGTTCATCAGGAGCTTGTTTGGCATCGGTGAAGCGGGTAACTTCCCGGCATCCATTAAAACTGTGGCGGAGTGGTTTCCTAAAAAAGAACGGGCCCTCGCAACCGGCTTCTTCAACAGTGGTTCCAACCTTGGCGCCATGATCTCGGCCTTGTTTGTTCCCTGGTGCCTTGTGTATTTCGGAAACGGCACCGGCTGGAAAATGGCCTTCGTTATCACCGGCGCCCTCGGCTTTGTATGGCTTATTTTCTGGTTCTGGTTATATGAATCTCCTTCCAAACAAAAGCGGCTGTCAGCAGCAGAATATGATTATATCCACAGTGATGATGCAACCGATGCTGCCAGCACTGTGGCGAAGACAGAAAAAGTTCCCTGGGGTAAATTATTCGGCTACCGCCAGACCTGGTCTTTTTTCTGGTCGAAATTTATGACGGATGGCATCTGGTGGTTTTATCTTTTCTGGTTGCCCGATTACCTGATCAAACAATTCGGTATGGCACCAGCCGATGTTAAATGGCCTTCGTTTTTTGTGTATGGCGTAGCGATCGTAGGCAGCATTTTCGGCGGCAGCCTTCCATTGTACCTCATCAATAAGGGCATGCCGGTGTACAAAGCCCGTATGACGGCAATGTTGATACTGGCAGCCATTCCGCTGAGCGTGCTTTCCACCCAATACTTTGGCAACGTGGAGCATTTCGGCAGCAATGCCATGTACCTTGCAGTAGTCATCATCTCCATCGGGGCTGCGGCACACCAGGCATGGTCGGCCAATTTGTTTACAACGGTTTCTGATATGTTTCCTAAAAAGGCGGTGGGCTCGGTTACCGGTATCGGTGCGGCCGCAGGTGGATTGGGAGGTGTGCTGGTACAGTTGCTCGCCGGTAAACTAACGGATACGTATAAGTTCAAAGGCATTGCAGAAGGATGGGTGCAGGCAAAGGCTGCTAACCTGCAGGTGGCAGTTGATAAACTGATGGCATTGAGTTCAGATGCACTCGATTTTCATCATAAAACACTGGCCGAGATCCCGCAGGAAAAACTACCTGCCATTGTAGATGCAGTGGGACAAACACAGTTTGATACTTTATTGCAGATACAAAGTCATACGGTGCAGCCTGCGGTAAGCACGTCTTATCTCATCATGTTTTTCGTATGCGGTCTATCCTACCTCATCGCGTGGATGATCATGAAAGCCCTGGTGCCGAAGTACAAGCCCATCACTGATTTGTAACATCAACTTTATACTGGTGGAGGTTTTCCACCAGGAAGCCCGGGTATATCGTCCGGGCTTTTTGTTTGTAACGCGGCCAGCGACTCAGCTCCCGGAATTCTATGCATGCAGCGGTCGCAGGAATTTTAACTGTTACAATATCCTGTTGGGTGTTCAACATACCCGGCAAGCGAATTCAGCAAAGTGAATTGCAGATGAGCATTAATTCACACCATCATGCTATGATGAACCTGCACTGCCGTTTAAATCACCCGGCATATTTTTTTGAAAGACCTGTGTAACGTTTATAATACACCGACGTTTTCGGTGATACCTGCGGCTGATGAAGGGCATGTGAAACTACCGGTGAAGCCTACCTTATTTTAGCATCCATCATTTTGAGATGCGGGAAACCGTAGGCAGAACTGTCGCAGTTAAAATCTTCTGAAGCAGGCATGGTGGCCACCTGCGCATATAATTTTTGTTGCAGAACCCTGCGGCCCGGAGGCAGGCTGTTTACCAGGTATTGTAGTGAACTGTTACCGGTGTAACTGTTGATCCTTTGAGAATCCTCTGAAAAATCGGAGAGTGGTGTATCGCAGGCGCTTACACCGGTTTCCAGCACAGCCGCTTTGAGATAGTAGATTTGATAGGGTACTGCACAGCCGCAGTTATGCTGTTTTTCGCAGGCGGAGAAAGCCGCCATACTGAACAATAAAGTAATGGTATTTTTCACGTTGGTTTTTATGTTGTGACAAAAGTAGAGGTAAGATGGTTGCATATATTTTGCCAGTGTTGGCGCTGCCATTCACAAACAGCCCTGGTGACATTACATCCCAGTATCACTCACTACCTGTAATGGTCACTAACATGCGCCTTCAACTTACTACGCAGCGCAGCCACTGCTCACCATAAAAAAGCTCCCGGCAATTTTTACCGGGAGCAAAACTTTGAGGGGAAGTTTTATTGGTTTTCCGTTAGTTTAACCTGTTCGAATCACTGCAGCAATATAGGAAGACTGGCCACTGCTTGTCCTCCTGATAAAATCTCCAGGTGATAAAGCCCTGTTGTATTGCGAAGTGATATTTTTTCAATGCCGTTTACCGATTGGTGGTTAACCTTGTTGCTGTAAACAAGTTGACCGTTATTGTTAGAAATACGGATCGTATAAATGCCAGCAGGTAACTGTCCCATGTAAAGGTTTACCTGGCCATTGGTTACCGGGTTGGGCAGTACAGCCGGCCTGCCATCTGCGACGGTTTTAGCAATCTTAACTGTATTACTGTAACACAATTTCCCAGCTTCGTTGATGTAGGGAATGCGGTAAAAATAATCAGCGGGTAACAGGTCATTGTCCTGCCACTTGTACGAGGCGGAACCTTGTATATCTTCCGTAATGTTATCGGCAATCATTGTAAAATCCTTTCCGTTTACAGATCGTTCCACACTTAATGGAATGGTTTCTTCCTGGTTCAACGCCACCCAGTTCAATATCACCTGGCCCTGCTTAACGGTTGCTGCCAGTTGCACGCTCAGGGGTAAAACATTTTTGGTGAAGATGATCCTGAAACGGTCGTTGGAGGCTGATGCAGGATCGGCAGTTATACTGAATCCTGTCACAGTACTGGTGCCGAGGCTTACGGGCGTTGAACTGTGCAGGTAAGTATCTTCCAAAACGGCACTGTAAAGATCACTGAACTCCATTGGCCGGAAACCAAACTGGTAATTGGCAATACCCAGTTTTGATATATTCAGGAAGATCGTATCGGTGCTGAAGAGATTGTTCCTTCTTTCAATGGCGAAAAGACTAGTTTCCCTGCGGATGCTGAGTTCTTCCTTGCTGGTGAAACTGGTGAGTTTTTCCGCATCGAAATGATCGATCGAATTGGCATAGGATTTAGCATACAGGTTGGCCACACCATCCGCAAGAATTGCCTGCCCGTCTTTCACAACATACAGGTCGGTGTACAAAGTACGGAGGGTACCAAAACTGTTATCAGCAGTGCTGGCAGATGGCCTGCTGGCAATACCGATCACGCTGCTGGTTTTTGTTTTGTCTGATTCATGAAAAACGATGCTGCCACCATTTCCTTTTACGATAAAGGCGCCGGATGATTCCACCAGGCCCGGGTTGCTGGCAAGACCACTGGTATTGGCTGTGTACGTGTAGGTGCCGTTTCCATTGCCCGAACAGGTGATGAATTTTCCTACGTTGAAAGAACCCAGTGTTTTAGGATCCCAGAAATAAAAGGTTTTGCTTTTACCGAGTGTATCGTTGAAAACAACATTGTCTAATTTGATCTGTGATGCATAAGGATTACCCACTGCCTGGTAGCCGGAGGCAGCCAGCGACAATGTTACATTTCCTACGTTTAATTCGCCCTTTGGTTCGAGCGTGGTGGGAGAGGCTGCCACACCTGAACCCGCGATCAGCGTGCTGCGGTCGCCCCTGGCGAAAAGCATGTACACGCCACCGTTATCTGTTATTTTCACCGAATTGGTATTGGCGGGTACCAGCCAGCTGCCGGATGAATAATAGTAGATAGATGAATTATTGGAACTTCCCTGGTCGTATCCATCGGCGGCCCAGGTGGTGCTGCGGGTGATATGCGTACCGTAGCCCGGTTTGGGATCATAAGGACCCGGGTTGGTGCGGTCGGGGTTCGATTGACCTTCCTGCCAGGCTGCATTGATCGTAGGCGCATTGGTGGTTTTAAACGGTGCTGTCAGCAGCCTCCACCTTCTTGCATCGCTGGTGGTGGCCATCGGCAGGTATCTTTCCACGGTCACTTTGCCGTTGATAACAGAAGTGCCTGTCATAGGCGCCAGGCGGGCTGTTCCGTCATTGTCTGACCTGATCACCAGGTTGTCGTTCGTATTTAAGGTGGCGCCGGTTCCCAGGCTGTCTCTTCCCGGGGTAAGCCCTGCCGTTATAACAAGTTCGGTTCCGAGGGTGAGTATATTGTTGCTAAGCTGCGTAAAGTCTTTCATTTCGCGGTAACCACTGGTAAAGTTGAGGGTGCCGGCATTACCGCTGTATCCCATCACCAGGCTTGAAGTGGAAGATCCGCCCAGGGTGCCGGTGGAAGGAGACGGGTAACTAACGGTGCCGTTCAGGGTAAAAATATTTCCGTTGATCAGCAGGTTGCCCTGCGCCAGTTTTACATTGTTGGCAATGGCATTGCTGAGTAAACTGATATTACTGCTGCCGGTATTACTGGCCACGAAATCAATATTGCCGGTGGTGGTGGCAAATTTCGCTGTTTGTACCGCTGATCCGCTGAACCAAAGCTCGGCATTGGCAGCAGCGCCACTTACTTTTTCTAGGATTGCGGTATTGATCATGTCAACATTACCCTTTACGAATAACCTGGCATTGGTGGCAGAAGTGGGTGTATTTACAATGCGGAAATGCGGACTGGCCACAATGGCATCCGATACAGAAAAATTGTTGTTGACGGTGAGTGAACGTTGAACCGTACCATCGTTGGTGGCATTGGCGATATCAACTGTTCCGCCATATTGGTAGTAATTATTTACGACAAAGTCTTTTTGAATATTGCCGCTCGAAGCAGGCGAAGTAAGTACCAGGGTGCCGGTACCGGTTCTTTTTACAATTAAATTTTCTGCGAACAGGCTGGCCCATGGCAGTGTGGTAATGGCAGAACCCAGTACAAAAGTGGTAGTTTGACTGGGACAATCCCAGATAAAATTGCTGAAGCTTTGGCCATGACCGCTTCCTGTAAAAAATGTGGAAGACGTAACTCCTGATACGAGGCAGGTTGATCCTGAATTCCAGGTTGCTGTAGGTACCGCAACGCCGTTGAGAGCATGTTCATAAGTACCTGTAGCGGTGACAAGCATATTTGCATTTGAACATAATAAAATTCCTGAGTTTTTAAAAGTTCCTGAAACTGTAGTAAATGCTCCCGTAGAATCTGTACTGTATGTTGCTCCTTGACTAAGTGTGACAGAACCGCTGATATCAGCAGTCGTATTTTGACTTAGATATAGTTTAAATGTATTTGGAACGCCTCCTAAAATCAATGAGGAGCCACTACTAACAATTAGATCAGCGTTGAGTAACCCATTATTATTTCGAATTGTAATTGTTTGAGTTGCTTTTAAAGTGACTGTTGAGTTATTCAATATCTGTAACTGACCAATGATTTGGGAAGGGATGCTTGCGGGAGCGACTGTTGTTCCTGTATTGAAAATAAGGATATCGTTATTGGCTACTGATGATCTTGTTGGATTCCAGTTTGTTCCAGTCGCCCATGAGCCGCTTGCACCGCCCTGCCAATAATAAACGTTGCCTGTACTTGCCGAAGTAGTCGAGTACGACGAGTAAGAATAGGTGCCATCAGAATTGGGGGTAGACATGGCCGTTAGTACCAGCACATAGTAGGTGCCGGCGCCCAGTCCGTTGATATTTACGCTGCTGCCATCTCCGTTGTATACGCAGGTGGCTGCCGGGTCAATGGCTGCTTCGTAAGCGGTACCGGAACCAACGGTTGGATTGTCGATATACCCACCGGGGTTTGCAACAGGCGTTCCGGTTGTGATGGCCGAACCTGGTTTTACAAAAACCAGCGTGGTATGATTGCCACTGTTGTAAGAGGCAGGTAAGGTCCAGCTGATGCTGGCATTGCCGCCTGTACCGATCGACATGGAAGGCAGGGTTACTGCATCCGGCAGGGTGGCTGCGTTGATGGTGGCGCCGGAAGATTTATAATCGATACAGGATCCTCCATTGGTGTAGGAGTTGATCCTGAAATAATACATGGTGCCTGCAGTGAACCCGGTGAAGGATCCATAGCTGGTGGCCGTATTTGGTGTCACTTTTACATTGGCGCTGCCGCCGGAAATATTTACCTGATCTGCAACATCGGTTCCATCAGGAACACCGGCCACGATACCGGCATCTAACGGTGACGCAACAGCGCTTGCCTGCAGGTAATACCCCAGGGGAGCCTGTGTCCCGGCCACCGCAGCAGTCCACGACGGCGTAATGTTGCTGGTGGTTACCGTGCCTTTGGAAAATAAAGTTGGATGATTGGTTGGTTCAGCCACCGGTGTGGTCAGGGTTGTGCCATTGGCGGTGCTTCCGGCAGAATACGTAGGCCCTGCATCCACCACGTTAAACACCAATGCATAGTAGGTGGTGTTGGGTAAAAGCCCGGTGATCGTTAAGCCGCTGTGGTCTCCCGCTGCATTGGTGCCGTCTCCTTTGTACACACACTTGCCCAATGCATCATTCTGGTAATTGGGGGCCACCGGTGCTGAAAAGTTGGTACTGGCATTGTAAGACGATGGATTGAGATTGGGTGAACCAACAGTGATGGCCGATCCTTGTTTGATGAAGGCCAGCAAGGTATTGCCGGCTGCATTGTAGTTGAGCGGACCAGTCCAGGAAAGCACGATACTGCTGGTACTGCAACCGCCCGGGGTGTTGAAACTCACTAAAGTAGGACCTGCCAGGCCGGTATAACCCGTCAGGATCACCGGCGTGGTGGAATAGTTGAAAGCTTTGTCAGCCACGTACACTTTGTAGTAGTAATTGGTGGAAGCGCTCAGCCCCGTATTGGTAAAACTGGTTCCGGTACCGATGTACACCACGGTGCCGGTACCGATGCTGTTGCCCACAGCATAGATGCCATTGGCTACGGGGTCAGGCTCGCTTACCGGGTTGGTAGGGTAACGCACCACCACATAACCACCACCATCAACGCCGGTGGCTGGCGCCGTCCAGCTAAGGCTGAGCGAGGAAGAGGTATAACCAGTTATCACCGGTGAAGTGGCATCGTCAGGCGCAGTAACATCCACGGACGTACCGGGGTACATGCAGATATCATCCACGAGGTAAGTGAGACCGGTACCGAATGAGCCGCCATTGGGGTGAATGCCTACATAACCGGTTTTGCCCGTGCTGGCATTGGCCGAAGTGGTAACGATCGCAGTGAACTTCTGGTAAGCCGGGGTACCCGTTTGCGTGGTGTTCACTTCACTGCCATAAGTGGCGCCGTTGGTGTACACCCGCACACTGAATTTACGGCTGGTGGTGGAAGTGTTTTCCCTCGCAAAAAACTGCACTACGTAAGAAGTGTTCTGCAATACCGCATCCACTGCTGCTGTGGGGGTGAATATCATTGAACTGGTGGAGGAACAGGCCCATTCAAGGCACTGGGGGCCGCTGTGTCCGCCGGTAGCACGGATGTCAACCGCCACAGAAGAAGTATTGTTGTTACGACTGAAAGTGGTTACCGTGGCGCCCATCGGGTAAGAAGAAGTACCTACCGGCAGGGAACTCACTGTTTGATTTTCCACGCCGCCCTGCATTTCAGGAAAACTACCGATGGTTTGTGCCTGTGCAATCACCGGTTTGCTGTAAAACAATCCGGCAAAAAAACAGGCTGTAACGGCAAGGGATACCGCATTTTTCCTCAATGAAACCAACCGGTAAAAAAAACTTTTTACCGCCGGTGAGGTAAGGTGGATGGATGTATAAAAACCAATGTGAGTAGCAATCATTTTCATATGTAAAACCTGTTATAATATTATTCGTTGGTCCTTTTTCAAGTGGCTCCCGGCTATCAGCAATTCATCGTTCTGCAGGGAGAACAATGAGATCAATCGACTTCTCACTTGTTTAAAAAGGGAATGTATTCACAGAATATTGCAAGCATGCATTCGCAGGATTAAATGCAGCACTAAAATAATTGCTTTTGAAGAGGGGAGTGAGTTTTAGCGGCCCGGCGCTGCCTATTTATTTACGCAATCGTTATCATTTTTTCAGTGCAATCGTTCCCGAAAATCAAATGCTGCCCCCTGCTGCTTTTGCGCAGGGTACCGGTGCCTGCACCGGCCGCCTGAAAAGGTGGGTGGAAACTGTATTCGTGCATCCCTTACAGTTATTTTACCAGCACCGGCAGGGTGAACACATCATTGCCGGGCCCGGTGATCTCCAACCGGTACAGCCCGGTTGAAATACAAGCGGGAAGGCGGAAA
>CAYVLT010000102.1:0-13569 GCA_964452405.1 uncultured Ferruginibacter sp. | reverse complement strand
GCTTACATCGTTGGTACGGTGGTCAAAAAGATCGAGGCTGATGGTGACGGCAAATGCATCGCTGTTTTTAAAATCCACGTTGCCGCGATACCAGGCGCCGATACCTACCCTCGCATCCTTATACTCACAACCCACACTCAGCGAGTTACTGGTACCCTGCCGGTAATAAATAATACTGGGTAAAAAATACCGGAAGCCATCTTCATCTATATCTAATTTATACCGCACATACCCAAACCACTTACGGGGCAGTTTGCTATAGATATTGGAGGTAAGCGACTCATCGGGCTGGTTAAGGTGTTGGGCACCGCCACCGATCATCCAGCTGCTGCCATAATACAACAAAAAGCCCGCGGCAAAATCTGCGAAGTACTTGTTGTTATTCAATGGCAGGTCGGCGCCGGACACGGAACCGGGTATCACCCCCGTATTATCAATCTGGTCACTGAAGTAAAGCTTATTGTAATTCACACTCCGGTTACCCATTCCTGCCTGCAAACCCAGGTGCAGCCGGGCATTCGGCAAACACAGCCCGTAAGAGTAGATACCGTAAAAACTTGTTTTGTTCAGGTATCCTTCCTTTGAATTCAGCAACAACAATCCCAACCCGCCATGAAAATTTTTGATATACCTGTCCACACCCACTGCTGCATATTGCATGTTGGTTGGCACGTTTATAAAATGGCGTTTATACGTTGCCGTGAAACGTAGATCCATCTCCCCGGTGCCGGCGGTGGCCGGGTTCAACGATAAGGGAGAATTGAACGCCTGGGTAAAAAAGGGATCCTGTGCAGTCACCTGCAGTTGACAGAACAACAGAATCACAATTATTTTTTTCATACTGGTATTAAAAAAATGAGCGTTTATTGTTTAGCAGTTACCCGGCTTTGTGCAACCACTACTTTACAACAGTGATGGTGCCTACTTTTTTATACTGACCCTCACCCGGGTAGATCATACCAATCCATTCGGTGCCGTTCAGGAATTTGGCATCTATGCGCCATACATAAACATCCTGCTGCACCAGCTGGCCTTTGTATCTTCCATTCCATGCTTCATTGGGAGCGCCGTCAGCATCTAAACTGGTTGTTTGAAACACCAGTTCATTCCAGGTAGTGAAGATCTGCAAACGGTATTGTGCCAATCCTTTTCCTTTTGGTAAAAATTCACGAAGATTACTTTGCAAACAACCCGGACAGATGGCGTTTGGCACATATAAAAAGCCAGGGAAACCATCGATCCTCGCGATCCTTATCACTGTATCGGCGCAGTTGGTGGAAGTGTCGAATACGATCAATTGCACCGGGTAAGATCCGGTATCAGCATACTTATGATTGAGTACATTATAAGTACTGTCAAAGCTTCCGTCACCAAGATTCCATTGATAGAAAAAGCGGTTACTGTTGGGGGTAAGGTTATTAAAACTGAACGTGTATTTAGGCACGGTGATGACGGGTGAAGGACTGATATAAAAATCTGCAGCCGGTGGTACTTTGGCCACCACCAGGTTGGCTTTCGTGATCGAATCCCGGCAACCCAGGCCATTGTCTGCCACCAGCTTCACCGAGTACGGTGTGTTGCTCGGGGCAAATCTGTGAAACGGCGCTACCGACGTGCTGGAAGTTCCATCACTGAAACTCCATGTATATGCCGCCGCCCCGGTTGTAAGATTGATGAACTGTACCCTTGCGGTATCGCAGGTGAGCGTGTCACTTACATCAAAATCAGCAGCCGGCTTCACGGATACGCTTACCGCCTGGGTGGCTGTATCCCGGCAAACACCGTCACTTGCCACCAACGACACCAGGTAACGTCCCTGCAGGTTATAGAGGTGGGTAGGGTTGGTAAGAGTGCTTACAGGCGAATTGTCGCCCCAATCCCAGGAATAGCTGTTTGCAAAACTGGATTGGTTGGCGGTAGATATGTTCAATACGCCCGTGCATCCCAAGGTATCACTAACGGTAAATGCTGCCACAGGTTTAATACGGGACACAAAACTTACTGCAAAAGTATCCGGCCCACATCCATAAAGGTTGTCAGCCACCAGTGTTATATTATAAGGTGTTTGTGGCTGATTGATCAACAGGGAAGGATTTGCGGTAGTATCCACCAACACCGAGTTCAGGTACCATTTATAAGACGTACTGTATTGGGAAGCATCTGTGATAAACGCAAAATAGGGTACACATGCCTGTGGGTTGCTGAGGGAGAACTGTGCGGTGGGTGATGGCTTCATTTGTAATACTGCAACCGCCGTATCACTGCAACCAACGGAATTGGCGGCAATCAGCATCGTGGTAAAGGTCCGGGGCAAAATAGCATTGGCCGGTAATGTGTACCGGTGTGTGAAGTTACCGGTGGCAGCCAATTGCAGGTTATCCACGATCCAACGGTAGTTCACTGGTCCGTTATCGGTACCGGTGCTGTTATTGGTGTACGTAATGGTGGTATCAAGCGTACAACTGCTGATATCCGAAGGAGTGAAGGCTGCTACCGGTGTGCCCCTCACCGTGAAATTAAGCTGGGTACTGTCTGCACAACCGAGCACATTCACTGCCACAAGTTTTACTGAAAAACTGCCCGGTTTGTTAAACTGGTATTGAGCCGTGCTTCCATTGATCACGATCAATGAAGGCGTTACTGTAGTATCAATAATGTACCAGCTGGCCGTTTCATTAATAATGCCGGGCGCTGCCAGGTTAATGGTAAAAGGGGCACAGTTAATCACTGCGATGTTTGATTGTACCTGTACATCCGGCTTCACCAGCACCGTTACAAATTGTACCATTGTATCGTAGCAAACCAATCCCGAGTTGTTGGTTCGTTCTGCCCTCAGCAGGATCGTATAATTACCGGCCACATTATATACATGTACAGGATTGGGTCCTGAACTGCTTTGTCCATCGCCCCAGGACCAGGAGTAACTGTTGGCGTTTACAGAATTATTGGTCACCCGCACCGTGTCATTCACACAGTAAACAGCAGCAGAAGCAGTAAATGCAGCGATGGGCTTTTTATATACCCTTACGGGGATAAAAATTGTCGTGTCACTGCAACCGTTAGTAAGGTCGATCCTGACGGAATACAACCCGGAATCAAGATAGGTATGCGTCACCAACAGCTGGTTATTGCCTGTAACCAACGAAGCCGAACCATCTCCAAAATTCCATGTATAACTGGTGGCGCCACTGGTACTGTTAACAAAGTTGATGATATGGGGTGCACAACCAAATAATTCACTGCTGTTGATGTTGATCTGCGGCTGAATAATATTGGGAGCGATCCTGATGTCGAGCCTTTGTGTGTCGCTGCCACATTCATTCACGGCATTCATTTGAATGGTGACGGTATCCACCTGGCTGCCTGTATTGTAGGTGTAAACCAGGGGTCCGGGTGCATACGTGGTGTCCCTGTGGCCATTGCCGAAATCCCAATAATAAGTACTGTTGCTTTCGGGAGAATTGTTATTGATCTGTACCGTGAAAGGAGAACAACCAACGGTGGAGACTACCCCAAATCTTGCCTTTGGAACTGATTTAACCCGGATGCTATCCCTCCATACCGTTGTGTCGCAGCCATTATAAGCTTTTAAAGTAACCAGGTAGGTGGTATCCATGAAAGAAGGACTGCTGCTGAAAACAACCGGCGCCGGTTGCGCCTGTGTGCTTGCTGTACCGTTACCAAAATCCCAGAAGAACTGGATATTATTAAAATTACTGGAGTTGTTTGTAAAGGTGGCGGTAACAGGCCCGCAACCACCGGACGTGTCTTTTATAAAATGCGCCACCGAAGCCGCGGCAGTAATGAAGGATAAAGATTGTGAATCGGGTAAACAACCAAAGGGACTGTTTACAATAAGTTTGATGATCGTTGTATCATCAGCAGCATTCATTACAAAGCCGGGAAAGATACCTGTACTGTTACTACCGATGGAAACATTGTTGGCAAACCATTGGTATTGACCATTCCTGTCGGGATAAGGCGTTACCGATATCACAGTGGAAAGATCGTAGGGCACACATCCCAGGGTGGATGCTGCAATAACATCTGCCCGGGCATCTTCCCTGATCGTGATCTTTACCGGCGCACTGGTACTTCCCGTGGTTCCAAAACACAAGCTGGTAAATGCAAGCCGCCTGTAAAAAATGGTGCTGGTCAATACCGGGGGTTGATAGTCGGCGCCGGTTGCACCTGCAATATCCGTCCAGTTAACACTGTCGGCACTCTGTTGCCATTGGTAGGCCGGAATGCCGTCTCCACCGGTGGCCGCCTGTCCTGAAATAATGGCGGGCCGGGAGTTCACACAAACAGACTGATCAGGGCTGATGGTATTATTTCGGATGGAGTCTTTAACCGTAACGGTGATGGTATCTCTTGCTATGCAGGGGCCTGCGCCGTAAGTGTAAACCAGGTCAAAAGTTCCGGGCTGCGATGGTGTAAAATCACCCGCCGATGTGATCAGCGGGCTTCCCGACCAAACACCACCTGCCGGGGTTGCTGAAAACAAGATACTGGTATTATCCTGGCAAACGGTGGTGTCGTTACCCGCCTGTGCCACCGGCGGCTCTATCACGTTTACTGAAGAGGCGTCTGCTCCTGTTCCGCACTCATTCGTAACCGTTAGTTGCACCGGGAAACTCCCGGTTTGGTTGTAGCTAACCGGTCCGGGAACAGCATCCGTGGAAGAGGCCGGCATTCCATTCCCGAAAGTCCAGGCGTATTGCAAAGTACTGTCTGCATAACAGCCCGATACGGATGCCACTGGTGTGCTCGTGGTGTTCACGCAGATATCACTCGCCGGGTCAATCGCCACTTTGGGCTTCCCTTTAACCGTAAACGTATCCGTTTTCACCGCTTTGGAACAGGCTGTACCTGCGCCGATAGCCGTTACCGTTAGTGTAACAGCATATTTTCCCGGTTCAGTAAACTGCAATTCCGCGTCAGTACTTGTAGCACTGGTGCCGTTGATAAAGTTGTAATTTGAACTATTATTATTTCCGCATCCAAGTGGATCCAGGTAATCTACCGTCCATTCATAACTGTCGCCCTGGCAAAGTCCGGCAGGTGATGTATTGGTAAATGAAGCGGTTCCAAAAAGACAGGCGCTGCGGTCGCTCATAGTGAAAGTAGCCACTGGCGGGTTTCTTACACAAATGGTTTGTACGGTGCTGTCGATGCCACAACGGTCGTTGAACACATAGATGCGAACTGTATAAGTGCCGGTCACAGAAAAATTTGCAGACATATACGTGCTTCCGGATGTCCATAAAAATCCGTTGTTGGGATCACCATTTAAGGAGCCCATCGAACCGGAAGTTATCGTCCACCCCGTAGCCGGCGAAATACTCCACACCTGCTTTCCTGTGTTTTCGCAGGTTGAATTTCCACCGCCGGTGGAAGTTACGATACCTCCATATAAAGAATTACTCAGCAATCCCACATTGGTGCCGGTGCAAACAGTGTTACTGGGGCCCACGGCAATACGGGCCCTGGGCTTACCGGAAACATAGATCGGTATTACACTTACACTCGTAAGGTCGCAGGGGTTTTCAATGGTGAGTATGGCATTGAATGAATTATTGAAAGAAACAATACCATTGCTGCTGGTGGTACCGCAGGAAGAATAAATGAAGGGATGGATCACCGTATCCGGCGGTGGGTGGGTGAACACCAACGGGGCCGTGCCATCATTGAGTGTAACAGTGTAGGTGGTACCTGGCGCATTGTTCTGGTAACCACTGATCACGAAGCCAAGTGAATCAGGTGCACAGATATTTGTATTGCCAAGACTGTTGAACCCCCCGGCAGGATTGGTGCCTAAGAAAACTGTATATTTTTTAATGCCGATGCAGCCGGTGGGGCCTGTAACACTTACCGTTAACACCCTTGACCCGATGGTATAAATATGCTGAATGATGCTGCCGGAAGGCCAGCTGTTAAAACTACTGTCTACACTGCCATCACCCCAGTTGATGGTGTAGGTTACATTGGTTGCGGTGGTGGTGGATTGATTTAGAAACTTGAACAGGTAGGTGGGGGTGTTGGTACACACTTTAAAAGTAGCATTGGCAGCAATATAGGTAACCCCCGGATCTGCGTTTCCAATTGAAGCATCAGGAACTTTTTTTATCGTGACAGGTTTTACGAGCGAATCCCTGCATCCGAAAAAATTAGTGGCGATCAGTTTAACATTGTACACCTGGCTGCCTGATGACCCGATTGCGTTCAGGAACTGGTGTGTGGGGCTTACTGCACCGGTGCTGGTGCCGTCCTGGAAATTCCAGTTGTAAACATTGCCGGTACCGGTGGAGCTGTTGCTGAAAACAACAGGAATATTACCACATACATCATCCGGAGAAAAATTGAAGTTCACTACAGGTTTGGTATCTGTAACCCGTACGATGATGAACATGGAATCGCTGTTGAGGCCATTCGAGATCACCTGCCTGGTGGTATCAATACCTACGGTGTTATAAGTGATGGATTGCACAGTGGAAAGGTTGCTGGTGGCGGGAGTACCTAATTTAAAGCGCCAGCTGATCGTATTGAAACCAAAGGCTGTTGTTTCATAAGTAAGGTCATTTCCCTTGCAAACATTCACGGTATCGCCCTGTGCCACGATCCTGCCATTCACCTTCATACCTGGAAACAACTGCGCAACCGTTCCATTGTTGCATAAAAGGAACAAAACAAATAAAAGCGAAGAATAATAAATACACCTCATTGATTAATATTACCGTGGCTGCACAGATCACTGTTAAAATAACCGCCGGATTCATTTTTAAATATACGAATAAAATACCGCCGCCTTTGCCGGCTGCTGGCTGCAGTACGGCAAAAGCTGTTAACCAAAGGGTGTTACGGATATAGGAGAGATACTTTCAACCATATATACGTTGGCTGTAATAAACAGTTTGTAGCCGGGGCAAAAAAAATGCCATCCATGGATGACATTGAAAATTACCCGTGATTGTATTCTCTAAAACTGGAAATAAATAAAGGAGCTGCTGCTTTCCTGGCTCCAGATCACCAGCAGTAGCAGTACCGCCCAGGAAATACCCAGCAACCACCAGGGAATACGCCTGGCCAGTTGCATTACGCTTGAATTCCGCATCAGCCAATGAGCCATCAGCATCAACGGGATGATCACCGCCACTTTTGTTATTGCCAATGTGGTTAACACCGGCTCGCCCGTCTTCATCCCGAACATCGATTTGAAAATATCCCAGGCCTTCGTAAAAGTGTTGGCCCTGAAAAACACCCAGGTGATATTGATCAGGAAAAACGTGAACATCGCATACAGAAAGCCATTGAATGTTTTTTTAGCAGACAGCGATAAAGCCGTGATCTTACCAGTGCGGTCATCAATAAATTTTTCCACCCATAAATAAGAGCCATGTAATCCTCCCCACACCACGAAGGTCCAGTTGGCTCCATGCCACAAGCCCCCCAGCAGCATGGTGAGCATCAGGTTCACATAGGTTCTCGTGTGTCCTTTCCTGTTACCCCCCAAAGGTATGTACAAGTAATCCCGCAACCAGGCTGACAGTGTAATGTGCCAACGACGCCAGAAATCAGAAAAGCCCGTGGCGGCATACGGGTAGTTGAAGTTTTGCGGCAGGATAAAACCAAGACAAAGCGCCACGCCGATGGCACAGGTGGAATAGCCGGCAAAGTCAAAAAATATCTGCCCGCTGAAGGCCAGCACACCCGTCCACGCATCCAAAGCGGCCACAGTTACCGGCGAACCGAACATATCGTTGGCCGGTGCCGCCAGTAAACTATCTGCCAGCACCACTTTCATGAACAGTCCCAGCGACAACAGCAGCAACCCTTCGAGCAATTGCTTTTGCGAAGCTTTTCTTTCAGTTTCAAACTGTGGCACCAATTGCGGCGGTCGAACAATCGGCCCGGCTACCAGGTGCGGGAAGAAGGTAACAAAGAGGGAAAAGTCGAGCAGGCTTTTTACCGGTTCACTTTTTTTATGATACATGTCAATCGTGTAACAGAGCGTTGTAAATGTGTAAAATGAAATACCAGCCGGTAAAATGATATCAGGTTTGGCCGGGTGGAAGTTGGCGCCAAGCGCATTGATCAAGGCGGTAAAGTTTTCGAGTAAAAAATTTCCATACTTGAAAAAACAGAGCATACCCAGGTTGCCGATCAGGCTAACGACCAGCAGTAAACGCTTTTTATATACCCGTTGCTGTGTGTAAAGAGCCCGGCCAACAAAATAGTCAACCACGGTAGACAACCAAAGCAACAATATAAAAGGCGGATTCCACGCAGCGTAAAAAATATAACTGGCGAGCAGCAGGTTGATTTTCTTTGTTTTCCAGGAAAGAGGAAGGTTGTGCAGGAGCAGCACGATTGCGAAAAAAACAATGAATGTATATGAATTGAAGACCATGACAGCTTGGTTTAAGGTGGATGGAAAGAAATTGGTTATTTACTGAACCAATGAAGTTGCCTGAGCGACGCGGCCAATGCCCTGGTGTATATCACGGCATCTGACCTTTTAAGGTGCGACCATTCAGGGCAGACTAAACCGGCTGTTTTCGGATCATCCTTGAAATGAATGCCTTCGCAGCCGGTTAGGGTAAGTAATTTGTCGAAGTAAGCTGATCTCGGGTAACTGACCGGTTCATTGTCCCAATAGCCGCCACTGGATGGGGTGCGGGTAAAAATCACCTTGCCTCCCCTTGCCTTGATTTTTGCCACGGCTGTTTGTACCTGGTTGAATATCTTTTGTAAGGTATCACCTCCTTCTCCCGGGTCTTTTGAAAGTGCTCCAAACATCGTCCAGATATCGGTTTGCCAACGTTGCATCGAAGTATCTGTTGCAAACTCATCGGTCATAACCTCCTGGCGCTGGAAAGTATTGTAATTAAATTTTGGAGGAAATATCACATCGCCCCTCACTCCTTTCCTGTCAGGAAGACGCAGGTCAATCAACATGGCATTGAGGGAAAACAGGTCCTTGTCAAGAAAAAGTAACTGCGACTCCAATCCGAAATCAATACAGGCGCCTGCATTTTGTGCCGGTGTGGCATCATGGTAATATTTCAGTTCGCTGATCATGGTATGGTCTTCCCGGGTAGTGAAAAACAGGCCTTCGGTAACATCCACGATCAGTTTACCTTTAAAATGCGCATCATTTCCCAGGTCTTCCAGTGCTAACCGTGGACAGGAACCATGGTTTGCCAATTGTATCGCTTTTTCTCCGGTCACCTGTTCCCAGGTGGGTATATCAAGATCAAATTTGATCCGGGAAGAACCTATGAACACGGTGGCTTCACCGGCAGGCAGGTAAACCTTTTTCCGGTAATGAGTCCATAACGCTTCATCATCGTTATAACTGAGCTGGTAATTACGGCTTCGCCAATGAAATTCCCAACAGGAAACTGCGATCACTACAATGAGCAGCATCAATAATGCAGCTTTTGAAAAGTGGCTTTGGGACATAACAGGTTGTTGCTTTTGTGATTCAATACAGGTATGACAAAACAATCTACCCAACGCCACATTCAATCTCCACCCGGGGCAACCGGTACTGTGTGGGCGGGGGCAGGCGATCAATAAAAGTTTTCTGAAATCCTAAGGATTGGATAAGGTTTTTAAGAATGTTCCGGCTTTGCTGATAATTGTAGAAGTTTAAAGATAGGACTTGTTGTTATATTTTACAACTGTTCGAAAAGAAAAATAGCAGGCGGTTTCCGGGGTACCCATCACTGTTAATGGCACCAGTCCCCGGCACTAAAAAAGCAAGTGACCGTGCAGGTTCCTGAGCAAGACTGACTTAAAATCTGCCGGATGCCACTATCAGCGGTACAGTTCAGACCTGTTCAAATCAATGCAATAATCAGTGATCCATTCACCGGCCACATCCACGTACAAAATATGTGGCTTGTTTCCCCGGTTGATCACGCCGCTTTGTATCCACTCATTGACCGTAGCCGGCAGGTAATTATTTCCAATTATTGCGTGTTCCACAATACTCTTGTTTCCTTTGATCACGTTGGCCAACAGCATCACGCTGTTCACCACCGGGCTTATTTTGTCATCCTCAAAATCGTTACAGATGGTGGGTGCTTCCGAAGCACTCTGCGTGATCTGCCAATCAAGCCGCACCAGGTCGTTGGAAGCAGGTTGCATGATCTGTTGAAAAAAAAGCTTCTCCTTTTCCAGCAGAATTTTAATATCGTTGGTGGCCGCATACGATCTTTTGAAGTTGATAAATGCCGTTGAACTGTCAGCGATGGTGCAGGTGGGAAAAAAGGAACTTACCGGCTCCGCAGTTTCGAAACTGATGATCACTTTACCAGCCAACTGCCTTAGCGGCACTTTGCCTACTGGTGCTGCCGTTGCCGTATACACGAGTTCCCTGCCGATGTACTGCAGCAAACTGTCGGTTAACAGGGAAACAGGAGTTTCCTTTTCGCAGAAATGACTGAAAGAAAGCAAAATGATCTCACCGGTATTTTCCTGTAAGAATTGCCGTATTGATGTGCAGACGAGCCTCAAATTTTCACCGTAGGCTCCGCCGATGGCATCAGCCATACAATCAGCGGCGCAATGTTTCGTGTACAGGTAACCGTTAAAAGTACCCGCCCGCAGATCGCACATACGTATTCCAGCCACCAGTTGCCTGCTGACCGGAAGTTTTTGCGTGAGCGTGTTGCATTCGTTGATGGTGCCGGGTTGCTGACCACCGGCTGCGGTAAGCACACTCATGCCGGCGTCATGGGAACCGGGTATCACAATATCCTGCAGGGATTTGTCGCTGGCAGAACTATGCAACAAATTTTCCATCCAGCGGGAGGGATCATAATTGGTAAACCTACTGATGTATACCTGGTTGTCTGTACCTGTAAATGCCATCAGCAGATTATCTTCGTTCACACTGCAAATAGCAACCGGTACATCACTTTTGAAATACGGGGGAAGTGCCGTTTGTTTTCCTGGTGTTTCGTTTAATGCAGCATTTGCATAGTACAATTGGTTGTCCTTTTTTGTTCCCCGCCATATATAAAACTGCCGCCCCCCCTGCCGGGTATGGCACAGTGCCGGTGTTACTGCGGTTTGAGCTGCTGCCACGGTAGCTGGTTGTTTCCATTGCTGCGAGCCGGTGCTATAATCACAATAACGAACAATGCCTTCTTTTTTATCACGCCAGCAGTAACGAACGACTGTTTGATTCAATGCTATAACACAAGGGTAATCTTCAGATTTGGCCGGCAGGTTTATCGTGACACCTGGAACAAGCAGTCCGTTTGTACCGGGATGCAGAAGGCAACAGATCATTTCATTTTTTTTCACGGAATGTGTTGCCAGCATCGCCGCTGCTCCAAGGCTTCCGGCACTGAGGCCTTTGGTAAATGAAACAGGGCGTGCGAAAGGGAGCGTATACACGTTACTGGTATTAAACCCTGAATCACTGTTATTGATGATGTATTCTATATTTCCTTCTTTTGAAATCCATAGAAGATACAGGCGTTCATCAATCGTTGTGAAGATGGAACCATAGGCCGAAAAGGCGTTTGGTACCACCATTGATTCCCGCATTCCCCCGTTGTAATTTTCTCCCAGGAAAGAATAGCGGATACTGCCCGTTGTCATGTCCCTCCAAGTGAAAAAGAAATTGTTTTTAAAGTGGGTGATATCAACTGCCTGGTCTGTTTTTACTCCTTCCTTTAACACGACAGGAGTTGTGAAGCTGAGGCTCTGCGGATAAAGCACAGTGTGTATCAGCATGGCCACGCACAATAAAAGCAGCGGACGAAATAAAAATTGCAGGTTAGTCATAAATTGAAGGTAAACCAGTGCTGAAAGATACACAAGCTTGTTGGGCTGTGCTTATCAAAGAGCATGTAATTTTTTATTTATATTTGATAGGCCCGGTTTTCAACGGACATCAAACCTTATGTTCAGATTTTCTTTTGCCATTTTGCTGATACTTTCTGCTGAATCAACTTTTGCCCAGGACGCAAATTACTGGAGCAATCCATACGGTGCAGGAGGTTTTTTTATGCCTGGTGCTACACTGGCCAGGAACTATGATAGCGGTGTATTGTTTTACAACCCGGCACTGCAGGCTTACAACACAAAAAACGCCGCCATGATCAGCGGCAGTATTTATGATTTTCGCAGTACCTCAATAAAAAAGGGCGCCGGCGATCACTTACCACTCAATTCAACCTCTGTAAGGGTTACCCCGGTAATGGCTTCCAATACCATATACCTCAATTTAAAAGGTCGTCCCATTTCAGTTGCCTTTGGTATACAGAATAATCCCCTCATGAAATTCAGGGCTTACCAACGCCAGGAAGGAAAAAAACAAGTGTTGAACGACAGTTACAGTCCGGGTATGGAAGACTATGTAGGCCAGGTGAGCACAGAAAATACCATCGATGAAACTACCGGTACCTTATCCATTGGTACCACGGTTTCAAAAAAGATAGCAGTCGGCATTTCCTTCAATGCAGGCCTCCGTAAACAATCCTACCTGCTGGATACAAAAAGCAGGACGCTCGAAAACTCAACAGGTGGTAGCGAAAAAAAAATCGTTGACGTATCGCAGTCCTATTTAGCCAATAGCCTCAATGCGGGATTGGGAATAAAGCTTGGACTTTCTTATGATGTATCGGCAAAGACAAACATCGGGGTATTGCTGTCGCTGCCTGTCATTCATTTATATGGAAAGGCAGATATCCTGAGTGATCTGCAGGTGAACAATCTCAACTTCTTTGGTACACCGGGGAATAATTTTTACCTGTTGGCAAGTACAAAACAAACCGGGCTTCGCACCAACTGGAAATCCCCGCTCAGTGCGGCGATCGGCTACAGTTATCGCTTTGACAAGGGCCTGCTGTACGTTGCTGCGGAGTATTTCACCAGTATAAAAGAATATGATGTGATCAGCCCGCGGGCTGAATCCTTCCTCATCCCGGATACCGGAGACAACAAACTATTTACCGCACCCTTACTCAAAATGAAAGACGTACGGAAACCGGTATTCAACGCCGCGGTTGCCCTTAGTTATCAACTCAAAGAGAAATTAACAGGCTACCTGTCGTTGCGCACCGACTTTAATAATACCGACGACCACTTGTTTTCAAATGAAGCAGAAGGAACCAAATCAAATGTTTCAATCTGGAACCTCTACCACTTGCAGGCTGGGTTGAATATTAAAAAAAGAAAATTCAATTTAAGAGCCGGCGCCTTGCTGCATTACGGCAGCAGTGGAAATTACCTGCAGGTGGTGAATTTCGACAGTCCCCCGGACGATAATTTTTTATTGGGAGATGTGAGCAGGGTAGCCGTAAAAAAATATTCGGCCAGCCTGGTATTAGCTTATGTGCACAACCTGTAACCGCTATACAGGTTTAAACTGGGAGCGATTTCTCCTTACAACGCAAACGAAACATGTACCATCAACCGGTTATTTGCCTTTACGAAACCGCTTGCAAGATTTTGTGTTAAAGGTGTTTGCCAGTTGGCCCCAATGGCAACTTTTTTAACCGTTGTTTCCACGCCAAGGGTTCCCAGTAACAGGCTGCCACCGGAAAG
>CAYVLT010000101.1:0-13570 GCA_964452405.1 uncultured Ferruginibacter sp. | reverse complement strand
CTACCAGGTGTGGGATTTCAGCGCCAGTCTTCAGTTGCTGAAACAATGCAGTCTTTCAATCAATGTGAATAATTTTACGGATCAAAAATATTTCAACCGCAGGATCACTTTTTATCCAGGCCCGGGAATATTGCCTGCCGACGGCCGCACGTTTAATATTTCACTCGCCACCAAATTCTGACGGGGCACGCTTCGAACCGGCAGGGTAAAATGATTCATGAAAGTGGGCAGTCATGTTTACACCGATCTTGTAAGCATGACTGCAATTTTTTAGACCTGTTTTAAGGTAATGCCCGGTGCTGAACAATGGGGTGGCTTAAAAGCAACTGTTGTACTTACAGTAGCCGGCAAGTATCCAATCAGGAATGTATAAGCGAAGAAAATTCAACCTGCACTAAAAACACAAGTACGCCGCAGGCAAATCCTACGAGTGCCAGCCAGCCTATTTTTTTGAGGTACCACATAAAGTCAATTTGTTCAATTCCCATAACCGCCACACCTGCTGCGGTTCCTATGATCACCGCACTGCCGCCGGTGCCTGTTGTTAAAGCAAGAAATTCCCAGAAAGGATGATCTGTTGGATAGATACTAAGATCATACATGCCCTGTGAGGCAGCTACCAGGGGTACATTGTCAACGATGGCCGACAACACTCCTAAGGCCACCCCAATGAGATAGTCATTTTTTAGTGTTCCACTTAAAAATGCCGCCAGGCTTTTCAATAATCCATAGGATTGTAAGGCAGACACAGCCAACAGAATGCCAAGAAAAAAAAGGATACTCGGCGCATCAACTCTTTGCAGGGCACGGGCAACAGTGAACCGCTCTGCAATTTCATTCTGTTTGTTTTTATGAATGATGGTGGTAAGGATCCACATCAGGCCCAGCGCCAGCATCATGCCCATGAAGGGAGGTAAATGAGTGAGTGTTTTAAAGGCTGGTACAAATAACAGGAAACCGATCCCTGCGATGAGTATTACCTTACCATCACGTTTTTGTTTCGGTGTACACACAGATTCCGGAATTGGTGGAATACTGGCGCCCCGGAAACGCCAGGAAACAATGAGGGCAGGAATGATACAGGCAGCCATGCTGGGTAGTATCAACTGTTTGATGATGTTGCCGGCAGTTACCTGTCCACCGATCCACAACATGGTGGTGGTTACGTCTCCCAGCGGCGACCAGGCCCCGCCCGCATTTGCAGCGATCACGATCATGCCGGCAAACCAAAGCCGGTGTTCTTTATCGGTTAAGATTTTTGTACACAGCGAAGTCATTACAATTGCGGTGGTGAGGTTATCAAGCAGGGCAGAAAGAAAAAAGGTAAGTGCGGTTACAATCAGCAGTACTTTTTGCTTGCTGTTGGTTTTTATTTTTTGGGTGATGATGTCGAAGCCATCATGAGAGTCGATCAGTTCAACGATCGTCATGGCGCCTAAAAGGAAAAAAAGTATGGAAGCTATATCTCCAAGGTGAGCAAGCAGTTCTTCACTCACCGTATGTGCCGTATCACTGTGCAAAATGTACACGGTCCAGCACAACACCCCGGTGATGAGCGCTGATGCAGCTTTGTTAATGCGGATCTGGTGTTCGAGTGCAATAGCGGTATATCCTGCAATAAAAATGACGATGAGCAAAGTTGAAATCATTATCAGGCAATTTTTTAATTGCAATAGCTATTGCAAACATTGTTGAGAATTATTTAATGAGCAGTTGAATGTTTTTTTCATTCAAGCGTACTTTCAGCCAGTTTTCGATCCTGGCCCGGTCCTGGCTTGTTATGCGTCCGCCGATGGATAGTAATACCAGGTAGGTATCAGATGTTTTTGCACTATCTGAAAGAATCAGCGACGGCTGTATCACCGCCTCATTCAATGCGGGATATTGTGCTTTTAACTCCGCGTATAACTGTTTACCAAGTTGTTTTTGTTGCCCGATACTATCCAGCGCCAATTGCAACATTTTTTCGTGTTTGTCTTTTGCCTGCAGCGCTGTTGTTAGTTGTGCAACCTGTTCATTCGCTTCGTTGGTTTGTGGATGCTCCACGAGGTACGCAAATCCCTGTTTCACTTCCAGTGATGAATCCGGAAGATTGTACTTTTTCAACTGGCTTTTCAGTTGTTGAATTTCTGGCGGTAATATTTCCTTACCTCCAAATACCAGGGTAATGGTTTTTTCTTTGGCATCAATCTTTTTGTTGAGCAGGTAGTCGTTGGTGAAATGTGCTTCATTGTTGATGAAGCGGGTGGCATCTTTCGTAAACCGGTCCTGCTTTACAATATCGTAACCAAAATAAATACTTGGTAAAAGCGTAAGCACCACCACAGCCCAAACAATACGGTGCGCCACAGTTTCAGCCCTTTTGTTTTGCAATTGTTTCCTCGGAAAATGCAGGAAGCGCACAATGGTAAAAGTTGCCAACGCTATGAATACCGTGTTGATGATGTAAAGATAAAAAGCTCCCACAAAATAACTGAGCTGCATGGTGGCAAGGCCATAACCCGCAGTGCAAAGCGGTGGCATCAATGCAGTTGCAATGGCCACGCCGGGGATCACATTTCCTTTGTTCCGGCTCGAAGTGGCGATGATGCCGGCCAGTCCGCCAAAAAGAGCGATCAGCACGTCGTAGATGTTAGGAGCTGTTCGTGCCAGTATCTCTGAGTGTGCATCGTTGAGGGGTGACAATAAAAAGAAGATGGTGGAAGTGGCAAGGGCTGCGCCGGTGGCAATTGAATAGTTATAAGCTGCCTTTCGAAGCAGCGCAATATCATAAGTGCCGATGCCAAGTCCGATTCCCATAATGGGCCCCATAAGCGGAGAAATAAGCATTGCTCCGATAATCACAGCAGTGGAGTTTACATTTAACCCGAGCGATGCAACAAAAATGGCAAAGATCAACACCCATAAATTGGTGCCCCTGAAAACAACCCCATTATCAATATTAGTGATTACTGTTTGAGCAGGTTCACGCTCTGAATTCAGTTTAAATTTGTCAAATATATTTGTCAAGAAAAATATTTTAAGTAAAGATAGTGGATTTAAAAACTGTCCTTGCCACCATCATCTTTGCCTGCACGTCTTTGTTAATTCATTAAAGCGGCAGCAGCCACACACAACTACCTGTTGCAACCATTAAAGTTCACAAACCGGCAATCCATTCTTATTTTATTTAACCAACGTGTTGAAAAAATCAGGCTGTTAGCGGTTTAAAAAAAGATCGCTCCGCCATTATTTTCTATGTATTTTGCAAGCACAAGAAGTCAGAACCATCCCGATCATTGCAGAACGTATCTAAATTATTTTTTTGAATGCAAAAAAGTACGCTGAAAAAACTTTCTCAAACGCTTGGACTGAGCATCTCCACCATCTCAAGGGCTTTAAAAGATCACCCGGATATTTCCGAATCCACCAAGGTTAAGGTAAAAGAACTGGCAGCAGCAATGGAATATGAACCCAACAGTTACGCGGTGCAATTGCGTACCCGCCAGAGTAACGTGTTGGGCATTCTCATTCCGTTCATCGATAATTTTTTTTACGATTCATTTATTGCTGCTGTTGAAGAAGAAGCAAGGAAGGAAGGTTATTCGGTATTGATCATGCAATCGAGGGATGACCTGGAAATTGAGACAGCCAACCTGCTTGTATTGCGCAAAAACATGGTGATGGGATTGTTTGCCGCCATCTCCATTGCCACCGAAGAAATGGCTCCTTTCAGGAAAATGGAAGACCTGGAGATACCGGTGGTATTCTTTGACCGTGTGCCACAACAGCCTGGATTTTGTTCCGTGTGTCTTGCCGATGAAGATGCAGCCAGGATTGCCGCAGAAGCCATCATCCGGGAAAAGAAGAAAAATGTACTCGCATTATTTGGTCATCCGCACCTAAGTATATCCGCCATCAGGGAAGAAGCATTTGTGAAAACATTCCGGGATAAATCGCCCAAAACCATCATCAACATTAAACATCCCGAAAGCCCGGAGCCTTCACAAAAAGCAACGCTGGAAGCGCTTCGTTCTCCCAACCCACCCGATGTGATTTTCTGTATGGGCGACCTGATTCTGATCGGCGTAATGAAAGCCATTTATGAAATGAACCTGAAAGTGCCGCAGGACATTGCCGTGATAGGCATCAGTAATGGGTTTATTCCTAAAATGTTCAACCCTGCTGTTACCTATGTTGAAACGAGTGGTTATAAGCTCGGTAAGCTGGCATTTAAACAAATGCAGGCAAGGTTAAAATCACAAAAGGTTTCAGAAATCGTTTGCGTAGAATCAATGTTGGTAAAAGGCGGCTCTTTGTAGGCTGGAACCTTGTTTTATAATGGTCATACTGTTATATTTGATTTCATCTTATACCGGTTGCTATGTCAAATTCAAGGATCAAACTTTCCCTGTACCTTAATTATTTTGTATTCGCTATCCTGCTCAACAGCGTGGGAATATTGATACAGAAATCCATCAATACCTATCACGTGGATGAATTGAAAGCCAGTTCACTGGAGGCTTTCAAGGATATTTCCATCGCAGTGGTATCCTTCGTGGTGGGCTCATTTCTGCCGAGGATCGGTTACAAAAGGGGAATGTTGATTGCCCTGGCTCTTGTATTTGCAGGTTGTATCGGCATGTATTATGGTAACTCATTCACTGCTGTAAGAATATTGTTTGCCTGCGTGGGTATTTCCTTTGCCGTTATCAAGGTAACGGTATACTCAATGGTGGGGCTGATCACCAGCGATGATAAGCAACACAAAAGCCTGCTTTCTTCTATTGAAAGTTTTTTTATGATCGGTATAGCAACAGGATACATTGTGTTCCCGCTTTTTTACAGCGATACCGATCCTGATGCATGGCTCAGGATTTATCTTGTGCTGGCTGCTGTGGTGGCTGTTTCATTCCTCATCCTGCTTTTTTCTGATTTCAATATCAAGTACGAGATACCTGGCACCGGTGTTAAGGACGACTTTATTGAAATGATCAGGCTTATCAAACGCCCATTGGTGCTGGCTTTTGCCATTGCGGCATTCATGTACGTGATGACCGAGCAGGGCATTATGAGCTGGTTACCCACTTTTAACCAAAAGGTGCTTCACCTTCCTGAAAAAACGAGTGTATACATGTCCGTTATTTTGATGCTGTCGATCGCATTCGGCCGGTATGTGTCTTCGATACTCGTAAAAAAAATAATGTGGCTGGTCATCCTGGCGGTATGCCTCGTTGGCGCAGCGCTGATCGTACTGTTTGTGCTGCCACAAACGCAGGGGTTGCAGCCGAAGCAGATCAGTTCACTTGCTGATGTGCCCGTGATCGCTTACGTGTTTCCGCTCATCGGTTTTTTTCTTGCCCCTATTTACCCTTTGATCAATTCCTTTGTGTTGAGCGCTACAGAAAAAATATTTCACAGCCCTATGGCTTCCCTGCTGGTTTTCTTTTCTGCCATCGGCGGCACATTGGGGTCGAGGTTAGTTGGTTATCTTTTCAAGCATATCGGTGGCGACAAGGCATTTTATTTTTCATTAATCCCGATGGCGGTACTGATGCTGTGCCTGTTTTATTTCTACAGGACGCAGAAAGCAAATAAAACCTCTATTGAATTTACCGGCGGCAGCCATTAAAGATTTGTATGGAACAGCCAGAAATATTTGAACTCGAACCTTTGTTTCAGGATGTGCAAATGGCGCAGGTATTTGCAGACGGAAAAACTTTCGTGGATTGCCTGCCAAAAGCAAACACAGCTTCAATTCTTGAAAAATACCTGCAACAAAAGCGGCAACCCGGTTTTGATCTGAAAAATTTCGTGCTGCAGTATTTTGAACTGCCACAGGTTTTTGCCGCAGACTATCACACCTCGCCTGGAGACACCACAGAAACCCATGTACAGGCTTTGTGGGATATCCTTACCCGTGAGCCGGATACAGGAGCAGGATCACTGATTCCATTACCCCATCCCTACATTGTGCCGGGCGGACGTTTTGGGGAAGTGTACTATTGGGACAGTTACTTTACCATGCTGGGCCTGGCCACCGCCGGGAAAGTGGACATGCTTGAAAATATGGTTGCCAATTTCGCACATCTCATCAATACGCAGGGCTTTATCCCGAATGGCAACCGCACCTATTATCTCGGGCGTTCACAGCCTCCTTTTTTCTCCCTTATGGTACAACTGCTGGCAGAAATAAAAGGTAAAGAAATACTGAGCCGTTACCTGCCGGCTTTGCAAGGTGAATATAACTACTGGATGAAAGGAATGGAAGATTTGAAGCAGGCGGGCAGCGCCAGCCTTCATGTGGTAAAAATGAATGATGGCGCATACCTTAACCGTTACTGTGATGTGTTTGATACAGCAAGGCCGGAATCATATCGTGAAGACATTGAACTTTCCCATCATGGCACCCAACCTTCAACTACTTTGTTCACCCACCTTCGTGCCGGTGCAGAAAGCGGGTGGGATTACAGCAGCCGCTGGTTTAAGGATGGACAAACATTCACATCAATTAATACAGCCAGTCTTGTTCCGGTTGATCTAAACTGCCTGTTGTATCACCTTGAGCAGATAATTGCCACCGCTTTTGCCATAAACAATAACCAGGCGGAACATGACAGGTACAGTATTGCAGCCGGCAAAAGAAAAACGGCGATCATGAAATATTGCTGGAATGATGAAGCAGGTATGTTTACCGATTATGATTTTGTTTCCTCATCGCAAACAGGTGAAGTAACGCTTGCTTCAGTGGTGCCGCTGTTTCTGCGCCTTGCCACACAACAGCAGGCCGACCTTGTGGCTGAATCCATCCAGGCAAAATTTTTAAAATCAGGCGGCGTGGTCACCACACTCAAAAAAACCGGGCAGCAGTGGGATGCACCGAACGGCTGGGCGCCCTTGCAATGGATGACCATCGTAGGCCTTGAAAATTATTCGCATCATTCATTGGCTACCACCATTGCACAAAGATGGACGGCGCTCAATGAAAAGGTTTTTTCCAATACCGGTAAAATGATGGAGAAATACAACGTGGAGGATAGTGATGAGCTGGCAGGCGGAGGTGAATACCCGGGCCAGGATGGATTCGGCTGGACGAATGGCGTTTACCTGGCTCTTAAAAAAGGTTTCAGAACCGTTGTGTAATGGGTCAGACTGGCCGGCATACCGAAATCGGGTGAAATGATTGTTTAGTTTACAGAAACTGTTTCTTCTGGTATATTTTGCCTGGTATGTTATCCTGCTATTGCGGGGTTTGGGTTTTACACGTAAATTGACATATGAACCGCCGCTTCCTTTTTTTCTCCCTGTTACTTTCACTGCAGGTTTCAGTAACTGCACAACAAACCGTTACTGATTCGCTGATTGCAGCTTTGCATACTGCGAAAGAAGATACCAACAAAGTGATGCTGTACAAAAAGCTGGCAGTTACACTGGGTTTTACTGTTCCCGAAAAAGCGATCGGATATGGAAAAGCAGGAGCAGCACTTGCAAAGGAGCTGCACTATGATTATGGTATTTCTGCCAACTGCATGGCCATTGCATCAGGATATATTTATGCAGACAAGCTCGATTCCGCCCTGCTGTTTCTTGATACCACCCTGCAGGCAGCCCACCGTGCAAATGCGCTGCGCCAATTGGGGCTTGCTTATCTCAATTACGCAGATGTGTTCCGGCAAAAGCAGGATTTCAGACGGGCCATGTTGTATTGCGACAGCTCCCTGGTGTATGCTGATAAAGCCAATGATGACGACTTAAGGGCCAGGGTAAATCAAACCATTGGTTCGATGCACTATCAACAGGAGTCCTATGACCAGTGTATTCCTTTTTATAAAAAAGCGTTGACACAGTACCGTAAGATCGGCAACCTGCGCATGACATCAACGATGTTGAATAATCTCAGCCTCGTGTACAAAAGGATCAAGGATTTTCCAAGGTCAATTGAAATGGTATCGGAATCGATCCATATCATCGACAGCCTGCACGACCTCACCAACCGGGCAGCTTTTACCGGTAACCTGAGTGATGTTTATTTCGAGATGGGAGATTATACGCGGGCAGAAAAATATGCCGACACCTCTTTGCTGTTTGCCCTTAAACAAAACAATGAAAAGCTAATGGCGATCGCGTGGAACTTCCAGGGTAGTGTTTACAACAAACAAAAGCGTTATCCAGAGGCAATAGCAGTACTTGAAAAAGCACTGGCAGTTTTTGCTGAGCTGGATGCTACGGACAGGATCTTTGCCTGTGCAGAACTTTTGGCGGAAGTATATTCGATGCAGGGTAATTACCAAAAGGCCTACATCAATATGCGCATTGCAAAAACTGCCAATGACTCACTGGTGAAGTGGCGGTATGATGATGACATTGTTGCCATGCAAACAAGGTTCCAGGTGAAGGAAAAAGACAACGAAATTGAGTTGCTGGCAAAAGACAGGGAATTGCAGCAACAAAAACTCCGGCAAAAAAATGTTTACATTCTTGCTGCGGTGGCAATCGCCTTGCTTGCTTTGTTCGGTGTTTGGGTGGCCATCAACAGGTACCGGCTGCGCCAACGGATGAAAGAACTGGAACTCCGCAACCAGATCGCCGCCGACCTGCATGATGAAGTAGGCAGTTCGCTGAGCAGTATTCACATGCTGAGCCAGATGGCCAACGTGCAGCAAGCCGGCGACTCACAAAAAAACATACTCGATCAGGTTAGTACCAACGCACGTGAAACCATGGAACGCATGAGTGACATTGTATGGATGATAAAACCCGGCGATAGCCAGGTGGGAAGCCTGCAGCAAAGGATGGAGCGTTTTGCAGGGGAGATCTGCAGCGGAAAAAATATTGAATTGCAAATGAACCTGTCTGCCATCGATCATGATCGTTTTACCATGGAGCAACGCAAAAATATCTACCTTGTTTTTAAAGAAGCGATCAACAATGCGGTGAAATATTCCGGTACACAAAGAGTGGTGGTGAGTGCTTCGCAGATCAATAAGCAATTACGGTTAATAGTGCAGGATTTCGGTAATGGATTTGATACCTCGCTTTCCGGCCGGGGTAACGGTCTTGATAATATGAAAAACAGGGCAAAGGACCTCGGTGGAGAACTGGCCGTAGAGTCAAACATGGGAATGGGTACCAGGATTTTACTCACTGTTCCTTTATAATGCCTGTCGCAAAACTCCCGATGATTGTCGTGCAGGTACAGGATCGGGTACCGGGCACTGTACTAATTTTAGGGCGCAGAATATTTATTAAACACAAATTATTATTGTATGGCAAGGGTAAGTACCTATCTCAATTTTCCTCGTAACACGGAAGAAGCATTTAATTTTTACCGCTCCGTATTCGGTGGAAACTTTATCGGCGATATCAATCGTTTTGGTGATATTCCTCCAATGGAAGGAATGCCGCCAATGGCAGAAGGCGATAAAAACCTCGTGATGCACATCGAGCTTGCTATCACTGCCGGGCATGTTCTAATGGGAACAGATGCCCCTGAAACCATGGGTTTTTCTGTGATAAATGGTAACAACATGCACATTAACCTGGAACCCGATACCAGGCTGGAGGCAGAGCGTTTATTCAATGCTTTATCTGCCGGCGGAAAAATATCCATGCCTTTGCAGGATATGTTCTGGGGCGCCTGTTTCGGAAGTTTTTCCGATCAATATGGCATTAACTGGATGATCAATTGTAACGAAAAAGTATAGCCTCACCCGGGAAGCTTGTTGTAAACAGGTTTCCCTTTTAAATTTAATGATGAGCAATTCAATCTATCCCTGCGTTTGGTTTAATGGCAATGCAAAACAGGCAGCCGAATGGTATGCCGAAGCCTTCAGCGATGTGCAGATCGTTTCCGATAGTGGCCTTGTGGTGATTTTCCGTGTGGGAGATTGCCAGGTGATGGGCCTTAACGGTGGTCCGATGTTTACGCCCAACGCATCCATTTCTTTCTTCACCAGTTTTGAAGACGATGCTGCAATTGAAAAAGCCTGGCAAAAATTGCAGGATGGCGGTTCGGTGCTGATGCCATTGAACAAATATCCGTGGAGCGATAAATATGGCTGGGTACAGGATCGTTTTGGAGTGTCGTGGCAGCTGATAAAACCAAGGCAGGGAGTCATCACCCAACGCCTCGTTCCTGCAATGATGTTCACCCAGGCGATGGCAGGAAAGGCCGAAGAAGCCATGCAGTTTTATACTTCAGTTTTCCCGAATGCCGCTGTTACAGACATCAGCAGGTACGAAAAAGGAGAGGGTGATGTAGAGGGAACGGTGAAACATGCACGCTTTACGCTACAGGGTCAGTCCTTTGTAGCGATGGACAGCAGCATGGCACATGCGTTTGCCTTCAACGAGGGCATATCAATCGTAGTTAATTGCAGCGATCAGCAGGAAATAGATCATTATTGGTCGTCGCTTACCGGTGGAGGAGGGGCAGAAAGCAGGTGCGGCTGGTTGAAAGACCGTTATGGTGTCAGTTGGCAGATTGTGCCGGAAAATATCGGCGCATTGCTGGCTCACCCGCAGAAGGGAGAAAAAGCCATGCAGGCGCTCATGAAGATGAATAAAATAGAGTTGGATCAACTTGAAAATCCATTGTAAGCCATGGGTTAAACCGGGATATTTGTACAATCACCCGATTTCGTGATTGTATTTATAAACGAAGAGGTACAATTTTGTAAAAACATTCATCATTGACCAAGGTCGCCATATTTGAAGATAACAAACACCTGAGGGAAACCATCCGGTTTTTACTGAACAATACACCCGGCTATGCCTGTACCGGCGCATTCCCCGACTGTAGTAATATCACAGATGATGTGTTGGCTTCAGGCTGCGACCTCATCCTGATGGATATTGAAATGCCCGGTATGAACGGGATTGAAGCCACACGGTTACTCAAAGAGAAATTCCCAACCATTCCCATTCTTATCCAGACAGTATTTTTTGAAGATGAATATATCTTCAATGCCATTTGTGCAGGCGCATCGGGGTACATTTTAAAAAGTACCACACCGCAAGGTTATATTGAGGCCATTGCCGGGGTGATGAATGGGGGTTCTCCCATCACACCCGGCATAGCTAAAAAAGTGCTGGAACTTTTCCGTACCCATATACAGCCCACCACTGAAGCAGAAGATTACCGCCTTACAACACAGGAAAAAAAAGTGTTGCAACTGCTGGTGGAAGGAAAAAGTTATAAGCTGATAGCTGCAGAATTATTTGTGGCGAATGACACCATTAAAACGCATGTAAAAAACATCTACGCTAAACTTCACGTACACTCCGGTACTGAAGCCGTGTCCCTCGCTCTCCGCAAAAAATTAGTATAATCTTTCCAGCCAGAATGCGTAGCGCTGCCAACAGGTAGCAGCATGCCTGATTGTATTGCAGCCGGGCTGCACATTTCACCCAATTTCGCTATTGCCGGAACCTGTTTCATTTTTCAATTTTGATGTTACAAACTGCAACACGCTTTACTCACACAAAAGGAAATTATGAAACAGTTTTTTACCATCACTGTTCTGCTGGGTATTCAACTGGCGCCATTGAAGGCTCAGTTCGTGTACCCAAACGATAATTGCCAGGGAGCCATCAACATACCCGTGGGCAATACCAGCCTCCTGTCTGACACCTTATACCTGGATGATATCTTCGCCGATCCGGCATTTTCGTCTATACCATACTGTAATGGTTCTGTAACTGCCGGGAAATATGATCTGTGGTATCGTTTTCAGGCTACCGATACCACTCTTTCCGTCGCAACCAAATATTATCCCCTCAATAGTTCAGTAATGCAATACCAGCTTTTTTCCGGTGATTGTAATAGCCCGGTAAGCATTAATTGTTACAGCAACAGCGGTAATACCAGGTTAACGGGATTGGTGATCGGTGAACAATACCTCCTTCGTTCATATAACCCTGCCAGCTTTTCAAATGACAACAGCAATTTTAACGTGAATATCATCTCCAAACCGTTGAATGATGATTGCAGTAATGCATTGCAACTGCAGGTATTTAATGCACCTTCCGACGGAGTGGTTACAAAAAGATATACAAGTGATTTGTCCACCGTTTCTGCCGGTTGCAGCGCCGTTAATACAGGATGGACAACTGTTAATGATGTGTGGTACAAATTTGTTGCCGGCAGCAGCTTTCATTCGGTATTACTTCAGATCAATGCAGGTACTGCAAAAGCCGCAGTGTACGGAGGAACCCCGGGAGCTCTGTCGGTGCTGTATAATTATAATTTAACCGGGTAAACAGAAGTGGCAACATTAAGCAACCTCGTGCCAGGCCAAACCTATTATATAAGGGTAGGTTCCACTACCATCACTGAATTTCAACTGGGGGTGTTTGCCGGCGCTCCAGCTAATGATGAATGCATTCATGCAGATACTGTTTTAATGAGCAGTTCCCAAATATGTGAACACATTATTTCTGTGAACAACAGGTTGGTGGCCACCAATTCAACAGGCAGTTGTAATTCGGCAACTGCCAAAGACGTTTGGTTTGTATTCAAAGCAACATCTGATTCAATCTCCGTGAGGGCAATTGATAACACCACGGGATTACGGATGGGATTGCTGGAAGGAACCTGCGGTTCGCTTACCTGTTTAACCAGTACCAGCAGCGCTGCTTTTTCCTATTCAGGACTTACCACCGGCAATTATTATTATCTCCAGGTAGGTGGATCAGGTGAATACGGTGTGCTGAATATTTGTATCTCTCCAAAAAACACGAACGACGAGTGTGCCGGTGCCATCTCTATTCCGGTAAATCCTTTTAACCAGCTACGCCAAAATATCGTGTACAATGGAGACGCCACCCAGTCGATGCAGAGTTGCACCGGCTCTAATGGAGTGAGGGACATATGGTTTAAGTTCACAGCGGTGGATACGGCCTGCCTTGTAACCATTGACCGGACGGGGAAATTCCAGGTTTTTTCCGGTGATTGCAATGCGCTTACCAGCCTGCAGTGCAGTGGTACAGGCACACTGATCGCTGGTTCAACAAGCCGGACAGAAAAGGTGTCGGGCCTGGTTACTGGTTCGCAGTACTATATCAGGGTTTACAATTCAACCGGGGGATCACAGGTGATTTATTCGATAGACGTAAACAGGCTTCCGGATAACGATCACTGTGATGGAGCAGTTAACCTGCCGTTGCAGGATAGACTGGATTATGAATTTATGCAGGATAACGGCATTGCCTATGCGCAGGAGTCAGAAGTACCCTGCGTTGCAGCCACCGTAACAAATGATATCTGGTACCGCTTTACAGCGAATGCTTCCACGGCAGCAATAATAAGCAACAGGCAAACAGGCAATGCCGGCAATACCGTGTTGGGTTTTGAAGTGTACAGTGGCGGTTGCACCAGCCTGTCGGATATTACCTGTTTTTCCCAGGGAACGGCGTTGCACAAAGCTGTTACTTTAACCGGCCTTACCAACGGTCAAACCTATTACGTACGCCAGTATGGAAACTTTGAAGAAAACAGGCTAACCGTGGTGAATGCACCAGCCAACGATGAGATCAGTGGTGCCATCCGTTTGCGACCAGCGCCATCCGGGGTAACAGCATACCCTTCGTA